>JASHNV010000003.1 GCA_030041455.1 Spirochaetia bacterium | reverse complement strand
CGCGCCATCGCGAGGTAATTCCCGATTCCGACGAACGCGGGACTCGTGAAGAGGTCCCACTTCGTGAAGCTGATCGCGATCGCCGCGACGACGGGCCCTCCCACGAACACGACGAGGCCGGCGATGAATGGCGAAAGGAAGAAGTAGGCCCACAGGCTCTCCCGCCGGTTTCTCAGCCTCCGGCCGCTTGCCGATCGATCGGTGCTTTCGGTTGCCAAGCTGCTCTCCTTTTCGCAGGGAGCCCCTCTCAGAGCTCCCTCGCACGCCAGCGCATTGCGCGCTCCCAAATCCGCGCGTAGCGGCTCCGCTCGGATACCCGAGGGGAGCGCCGCGGGACGGTCAAAGGCGGTGAGAATCCCTCCGGCACCTCCACGCCATCGTCCCCTTCGAGCATACGCACATACGCATTGGAAGGATCTCCTCGACCGGCTTCCGCGGAAGCGCGCCGTGCCGTGGTCCCCGGGAACGACATCCGGCGCCGAACATGGGAAGCCGCCGCCCGCTCGACGAGCTCCTTCAAGAGGTCGGGCGCCGTCCGGCATGGCTTGAGCGTATCGCGGCGAAGAAGCACCGTGGTGCTCCGATGTCGCTCTAGACGGTCACGTCAAAGGCGCGTACGCTGCCGACCGCGCCGCGAGCTCCCAAGAGGCAGATGGTTCCGGAGGCGCTTCACCTCCATCCCGGCTACCTCGAACGCCGATTTCACAGCGGCTTCGCTCCCTTTCGTAATCCGAAGTCGTGAAGCTGTCGAAGCCCTTCAGGCGAACGAGGAGAGGTCATCCGCAGGCTCGTCCGCGAAAAGCACCGTGAGACTCGCGTGCGCTCCTCCTCCCTGCCTCGCCGCGCGGCGGCACCATGCTCTTTGGCACGGCGGACTCCTCGAGGCGGTCCGCCGTGCTCAGGAATCCGTCACGAGCGCTAGGACTGCCCCTTCAGCGCCGCGTCGATCGCCGAGGCCGCCTCCGTGGCGGCCTGTTGAACCGTCTCCTTGCCGTCCCACGCCGAATCGAGCGCGCGCTTCGCGGCGGTCTGATAGGCGAACCAGGTCGGCGTGAAGCCGAAGTCCGTGGAGTCGTCGAGCTCCTGCACGAACACGCTCATGTGCGCGGGCGGTCCGGCCGCGAAGGTCGACAGCGCGATGGGTTTGTAGGACGGCATCCAGGCTTGGCTCTTTGCGGCGATCATCGACGCCCGGTCGCCGAGGAGGGCCTCGACGAGCTTCCAGGCCTCGCTCGGATGGGCGCTGCGACCGGAGATCGTGTAGGCCTGGGTCCAGGTGACGACCGCCTTCTTCTTCATCGACGGGAGCGGCGCCACGTCCCAGGTGAAATCCTTGATGTCCTGGTTGTATTGGATCATCTGCCAGTTGCCCGCGATGACCATGGCTATTTTGCCGGTCATGAAGGGATCCTGGACCGTCGAGCCGACGGTCGCCCCGGCGGAGCCGCCAGGGACCGGCGAGACATGGTACTTGTAGATCATGTCGACCAGGAACTGGAGGGCCTGAACGGCCGCGGGCTGGTCGATCGTCGACGTGCTGTGGTCCGCGCTGAGCACCGAGCCGCCGTTTTGCGCGACAAAGCTCCACCAGCAAAGCTCCGCGTCGTTCTGGGAAAAGAAACCCCACTGCACGACGTTATTGGGGTCGAACGCGGGATCGAGGGCATTGTGTCCGTTCTTGTCGATCGTGAGCTTCTCGGCGGCCGAAAGCAGGTCTTGCCACGTCCAATTGCCGTTCGGATAGGCGACGCCCGCCTTGTCGAACATGTCCTTCACGTAGACCAGCCCGACGTTCGCCACCATGGCGGTCATGCCGTAGCGCTTGCCCTGGTAGATCGAGTTCTGTTCCTCGGTGTAGTAATCCTTGAGATCAAGCTTGGTGTTCTGAACGTAGGGAGCCAAGTCCAAGAAGATACCCTTGCTCGCCGCCTGCTGGAACTGCGCGCCGCTCATGAGCATGACGTCGGGGGAAGTCCCGGCCGCCGCGTCGGCGTAGAACTTGTTCCAGTAGCTGTCCCAGGGAGAGGGCTCGGAGGCGACGCGAATGCCCGGATTGTCGGCCTCGAACCCGCTGATGATTTGATCGTACGTCTCGCGCCAGCCCGCGTTGGCGTAATACGAGAACCGGAGCGGGACGGCCGCTCCCGCCGACGAGCTCTCGCCCGCGCCGCCGGCAAACGCCTGACTGCCGCCCGCCCACCCGAGAATGACGACCACGAGCGACGTGATCGCTGTCCGGTACCTTTTCACTTTACTCTCCTTTCCCGCGCGAGCCGCCTTGCGGCCGCCCGCGCGAATTACGAAATATGCCCGCTCATCCATTGAATCCGTACCCTCCCTCATCGCGTGGCCTCCCCGGCCGCCGTTCCGGCGAGATCCGTCCGAGAACAGAGCGCTCTCCGTCATGGAGGGGGTGTCCCGAGGAGCTTGGTGGAGCGGCGGACGACGAGCTTCGGGGTGTGCATGATGAGCTCGGGCGCGCCGCTTCGCCCCTCCTTGAGGAGCCGCACGAGGAGGCGCGCGGCCTCCTCGCCGATGAGCTCCGCTGGCTGGGTGACGACGGTGAGCGGGGGATTGGTGAGATCGCTCATGAGGAAGTCGTCGAAGACCACCAGGCCGATGTCGCGCGGGATCTGCAGTCCGGCCATCGCGATCGCCTTCAGCGCCCCGATGCCGGTCAGGTTGTTCGACGCCACGATCGCTTCGGGGATCTCCTGCAGGCGCAGGATCTTCTCGGTGGCCGCATAGCCGCCTGCCACCGAGAAGTCGCAGAACTGCATGCGCTCCTCCCGGATCGGCAGCCCGTGCAGCTGCAGCTCCCGGCGGAAGGCCTCGGAGCGCTCGCGCCCCGGGAGCGTGCCCACGGGACCGGAAATGAAGGCGATGGACCGATAGCCGTTCGCCACGAGGTGGCTGACGAGCAGGGAAATACCGGCCGCGTTGTCGGTCTTGATGCAGTCGTACTCGCCGCTGAGGTAGCGGTCGACGAAGACGGTGGGAATGTTGAGGTGCTTGAGCGTTCTCGGCAGCACGTTGTGCTCGAGCGCCGGGATCATGAGGAGGCCGTCGATCCTGCGCGAGGCGAGGTCGTTGAGGTAGTGCAGCTCCCGTCCTGAGTTCTCCTCCGAATCGCAGATGATCGCCGTGTAGCCTTCCTGAGTCAGGAGCCGCTCGGCGCTCTTGACGATGCCGACGAAGAAGGGATTGAGGATGTCGGAGACGATGAGGCCGACGAGGCGGCTTTTCCGGGACTTCAGGGACCGGGCGACGAAGTTGGGGCGATAGCCCACCGAATGGATGGCGGCGGTGACGCGCTTGAGGGTTTCGGGGCTCAGGTGCTTGGGGCTGTTCATGGCGCGGGAGACGGTGGCGAGGGAGACGCCGGCGATCTCGGCGACGTCGCGGATGGTGGAGGAGCTCATGAAATCGTTTCCATGCTTAACTGCTTATCCTCAAACGGTTAACGATCGACCATCACAAACAATGATGGTAACGTTTACATTATAGGGTCATTCGC
>JASHNV010000044.1 GCA_030041455.1 Spirochaetia bacterium | reverse complement strand
GACGTGCCTCCGGAATTGGTCGATACTTCGACCGTGCGCATTACGACCGGCTACCTGACGACGGCACAGATGGAGGCGATCGCGGACCGGACTCAAGTCGGCGCCATCCTTTTCTATACCGGGCGGTTTGATACTCTCGCGGGCTTTCGCGCTTGGGTAGAGCGACATTTTCAGCTGGTACGAGTGTATGGGAAGTCGCAAGATCTCTACGTCCGCGGTTCTCCATAGAGCGTGCCAACTCGGCTCGCCACCTTCATCCGCGTTGAATCATGGTCGGTGCGCACACGGCAGCACGGGGTTTTGCCGCGGCCAAGACGGCTATGGTCAGAAAAATCGACGCTTCCTCCCTCGTGTCAATCGGCGCCGGGGTGTTGCGCGAGAAGCCCTCGTTCGCCCGCGTCGGATCCTACCTCCGACCGATCGAGCGGCGCAGGATAGGCCCGGCGGACGTCCGTGAGGAGCGCGTCGACCGAATCGGGTTCGAGCCGCACGGCGGACCGACGGGAAAGCGGAGGTTTACCACGCACGGTAAAGTCCAATTTCTCTACGGAATTGACAGTTTCGCCGATAATGTCGTATCCTGGATGGATTCTAGCCGTATCCGCTTTTCCAGGTGTTAGACTACCTCTATGCACAACGGGAACTTGCTGCTGCTACTGATCGTCGCGGGCTGCGCGCTCGCGTTGAACCTCGCCTTTACGCCGCTCCTGGTTGCGCTTTCCCACAAATACGGCTGGTACGACGAGATCAACCACCGCAAGATCCACACCGGACAGATCCCGAGAATCGGCGGCGTCGGCATCTTCCTGTCGTTCCTGATCGTGAGCCTTGTCCTCGTCCTCGCGCCCGGTCTCCTTCCGCCGCGCGTCCTGCTCGTGCACTTCCTGCGGTACGCGCCCTTCGTGCTCGCCTTCGCCATCGTCCACCTGCTCGGGCTCATCGACGACTTCACGGACCTCCGGCCGAGAATCAAGATCCTCTTCCAGGGGGCGGCGGCCCTCATCGTGACGCTCGCCGGCCACGGCTTCTCGAGCCTCTACGTGCCCTTCGTCGGCACGGTGGTGAATCTCGGGCCCTTCTCGTACGTCGTCACCTTTCTCTGGCTCATCGGCATGTGCAACGCCGTGAACCTCATCGACGGGCTCGACGGCCTCGCGGGAGGCACCGCCGCGATCGCGGCGATCTTCCTCGGCATGACCTTCTGGGTCCAGCACAACTACACGACGGCGCTCTTTTCCCTCGCGTTGGCGGGGGGCCTTGCGGGCTTCCTCGTATTCAACATGCCGCCCGCGCGGCTCTTCATGGGCGACTCGGGCGCCCTCTTCGTCGGCTTCGCGCTCGCTTCCCTGCCGCTCCTCGAGCCGTCGCGCATCGCTCCCGGCATGCCGATCCTCATCTCCGTCACGGTCCTGCTCGTGCCGATCCTCGACACGATCGCCGCCATCCTCAGGCGCCTGCGGAGGAGAAGGCCCATCGGGCAGCCGGACCGGGAGCACATCCACCACAAGCTCCTCGATCTCGGCATGACGAACGCGGGGATCCTCGCGGTCATCTACGCGATCGGGGCGATCCTCGGCGTCTCGGCGCTCCTGTGGATCCTCCACCCCGTGGACGGCATGTTCCGGTGGGTCCTCATCGCCTGGATCGTCGCGATCGGCTTTTTCCTCGTTCTCGACCAGCTGAACCGCAGGCGGGTCAGGGCGAAGCGTCAGTAGCCCTGCTTGGGCGCGCTCGGACCCCGGTAGATGACCCGAACCTGCTTGTAGAGCCCCTCGCCCTCGCTCTTCGTGTCGATGTCCTCGAGGCCGTTCAGCGTCGTGTGGATGAGGCGCCGCTCGAAGGGGTTCATGGGCTCGAGGAGCCTCGATCCGCGGTTCCGCCGGACCTGTTCCGCCATCTGGCGCGCGAGGCGGACGAGGCTGTCCTCGCGCCGGGAACGGTAGCCCTCGGTGTCGACGACGATTCGCAGTCTGCCTCGATCGATCTTGCCCGCGTAGACGTTCGCGAGGAGCTGCAGCGCGTCGAGGTTCTTTCCCTTCTTTCCGATGAGGATGCTCGAGTGCTCCGAGTCGATCCCGATCGCGAGCTTGCCCTCGGACCGCGACTGAATGGCGACCTTCCCGGAATAGCCCATCTTCGCGATCACGCCTTCGATGAAAGCGACGATCTCCTTCTCGACGTCGCTCTCCGGGCTCAGGGGCTCCCGCGCCGCGCGCCGCGCGCCTCCGCGCCGGGCCGGCCGGCTCGGCCGGGCGGGCTCTTCCTCCTCGTCGTCGTCCTCTTCCTGCCTGCCTTCAGGCTCGGCGGACTCCTCGTTGACGTGGACGCGGATCTTGACCATGCCCTTTCGAAATAACCCGCCTTTCTTCGGCGCCTCGACGATCTCGACGTCGAACTCTTCCTGGTCGAGCGAGAGCTCCTTGACGGCCTTGTCGATCGCTTCTTTTTCGGTCTTTCCCTCGAACTCTTGTATCATGGGGCGGCTCCTTTCGGCCTATCCCTTCCTGGCCGGAACGAGTCCCTGCTTCCGCCTCCTCCGGCTGTTCATGTAGGCCTGCTGCGCGACGGTGAGGAGGTTCGTCACCGTCCAGTACACGATCAGGCCCGAGGGCGCGTTGTACAGCACGAAGAAGAAGATCAGGGGCATGAGATAGGTCATCATCATCATGTTTCGGTTCGCGCCTGCGTCCGGAGTCTGCATGATCTTCCCCGACAGGAGCTGGCTTCCGACGTAGATGAGCGGAAGGACGCGGATGTCGGTCCATCCGAGGATGGGGATGACGAAATTCGTGAAGTGGTAGACCGATTCCGGCGCCGAGAGGTCGGTGATCCATCCGGGGATGAACATGGCTCCGCGGAGCTGGAACTCGGTGTTGAGCAGTCCGTACAGGGCGAAGAAAACGGGCATCTGCAGGAGGAGCGGGAGGCAGCCGCCGAGGGGGCTCACGCCCTCGCGCTTGTAGAGCGCGGCCATCTCCTGGTTGAGCTTCTGGGTGTTGTTCTTGTACTTCGCCTGGAGCTCCTTGAGCTTCGGGCTGAGCGCCTGCATCTTGCTCGTGGATTCGTAGCTCTTGCGGGTGATCGGGAAGAGGATCACCTTGATCACGATCGTGAGGAGAATGATCGCGACGCCCCAGTTGGGGACGAGGCTGTAGAAGAACTTCAGGCAGTAATCGAGGATGACGACGAGCCATCCGAGGAGGGGCGTGCTCGTGTCGATGACCGCCTGGAGATTCAGGCCCGAGGTTCCGAACGCGTTCTTCGAAGGATCGTCGAAGCTCGCGAGCACGCCGGGATCCTTCGGCCCGAGGTAGAACTGGAAGAGGTCGGTGCTCTTCGCGCTCGCGATCGGCGGCCGCGAGAAGTACATCTCGGAGGTGTCCACGAGCCCGGCGATGGGCTTGCTCGAGTAGGTGAGCGCGTACTGCGTGGCGTCGGGTATGCCGATGACCGTGAAGTACTTTCCGACGATCGCGGCCCAGCTCACGCGCTCGTCCAAGGTCTTCGCGCCCCGCGCGGGGACGCCGAAGGTCTTCCGCTTGCCCTCGGCGTAGTAGTAGTAGTTGCGGTACTCGCCGCGGTTTCCGAGCTTTTCGAACTTCGGCCCGATCTGGGGCCCGACCTGCAGCGTGTAGGCGTAGCCTCCGGAGACGAGGTTCGGATACTGGTTGACGCTGTTCGCGATGTCGACCTTGAGCTCCATCATGTAGCTGTCCGGGTGGAACAGGTAGGTCTTCGTCAGGGTGAACGGAACGCCGCCGGGAGCGACGAACTGCCGGGTGAACTGGAAGGTGTTCGGGTCGACCTGGGTGAAGTGGAAGAGCGCGGAGACCGTCGCGGCGTCGTAGGGACCGAAGGAAAGGTTGAAGGCGGTGAGGCCGGTCGAGCCGCTGTTGATCATCTCAAGGGGCTTCCCGCCGTCGAGGTGCTTCAGGAGCTCGAAGCTCTGGATCGCGCCGCCGCGGTCCGTGAGGGTCACGTCGAGGAGATTCGACCGGTAGGTTGCGGTCCCCTCGGCGAGGCCCGCGCTGTCGGCGTCCGACGGCTGGATCGAGCCGGGCGCGCTCGGCTCCGTGGGGGCGCTCGGGTTCCCGCCGACCGACGGCGTCGCCTGAGCGGACTGCACGAGCGGCGCTTGCGGCGCGGGCTTTTTCGGCGGCGCCATGATCCCCTGGAGGAAGAAGCCCACCGAGATGACGATCACCGACAGCACTACGGCAAACAGGGTTCTCTTATCCATCGTTTCTCCAGCTCAATCAGCGTGTCCCCGTACGGCGGGCGCGAGGAGCCCGGCCTTTCGCAGGAGTCCGAGGACCTGCTCTCGGCGCGCCGGGAAGTCGCAATCCCCGGGGTAGAGGATGATGGCTATGTCGTACCCCTGTGCGATCTCGCCCTTCATGTTCCGGTAAATTTCGCGGACGACGCGCTTCGCCCGGTTTCTTTCGACCGCGGTGCCGAACTTCCGGGCAAGCGAGATCGCGATACGGTTCCACTCAAGCTCGTTTCTGACATACTTCAGCTTCGCGCCGGGCCAGTGCGCCTGCCGCTCGGAGGCGAAGATCCGCCTGAGATCGGACCGCTTCTTCAGCCGCTCGCGCTTAGTAAGGCTTCTTCTCATCGGAGACGGAAAGCTTCACCCGTCCCTTGCTTCTCCGCCGAGCGAGGACGAGCCTGCCGTTCTTCGTCTTCATGCGCGCGCGGAAGCCGAACTTGCGGTTCCTCTTCACTCTGCTCGGCTGGTATGTTCGCTTCATCAGGAAAGCTCCTTAAGAACAACTCCTCGACCTGCTCAAGCTAACCTGCGATGGGCTGCGTTCCCGGGAACGAGGTTGATGAGAAGAGAAGTATACGTTTTTTGGACTTTCCCTGTCAACTCGCGCGAGGAGGCTTTACGAAGACTTTTGGCCATCGCTTTGGCCTCGGATCCGCTTTCCGAGGCTCTCGAGGAGCCGTCTGAGCTCGCCGTCCGGGATTCGATCGAGCGCATCCCTCCGATCGGCCGCCTCGGGGGCCTCGCTCGCCGAACGCGGCTCCGGGGCGCGGGGCCGGGGCCCCGGCTTTCCCTGAAGGGGCAGCTGGAGGCGAAGGCCCTGGATGTTGAGCTCCGGGAAGCGGAGGCGGAGCCCGGCGAGGAGCTCCTCCTGTCTCAGCTGGATCATCTGGAGCCAGCCGGGATGGTCGGCCTCCACGACGACGGAACCGTTTCGAATGTCCTGGATCGAGGAGTGGGCGGCGAGCTGCTCGCCCGCCACGCGCTCCCAGCTCCGGAAAAAGGCGCCGTAGAGCTGAGCCTTCTCGCCCTGGTCCCGGTTGAGGAGCGCCCGGAGGATGTCGCCCGCTTTTTCCATCAGCCGATTATAGCGCCCTTTTCGACTCTGTACACGATCGTCGAGGAGCTCCTGAAGGCCGCGTAGCGCTCGTCGGGAAGAAACGTGTACACGACCTGGTCGCTCGCCGGGAGCGCGCCGATGAAGCGCTCCCGGCGGACGGGGTCGAGCTCGAGGAGGACGTCGTCGAGCAGGAGCAGCGGCTTCCTCCCGGTGGCCTTCGAGAAGTAGCTCGCCTGGCAGATTCGGAGGATCAGGGACATGAGCCTGAGCTGGCCGGTGGAGGCGCTCTTCGAGAAATCGCGTCCGGCGAGGGAGAAGTGGAGCCGGTCGCGGTGGGGTCCGCTCGACGTCGTGCCGAGCTCGCAGTCGGTCTCGTAGCGCGAGCCGAGGAGCGAGCGGATCTCCTCCGGCCGCGCGCCGCGGCGCCAGGA
>JASHNV010000043.1 GCA_030041455.1 Spirochaetia bacterium | reverse complement strand
GAAGTCGCCGACCTTGAGGGCGGCGACCGGGAGCTTGGCGAGCGGGTCGGTGAAAACATGCCTGGCGAGAAGACGACGTTGGTCGGCGAGGTAGTGTTGGGAGAGCGGCCGGCCGTCGTTCGCGAGGCGCACGACATGGGGGTCGTGGTCGGTCCATGCGTGGGCGAGGTAGGAGCCGAGGGTGACGGTGACCGAGGCGGTTTGCCGCTTCTCCGTCTCGGCCCAATGCTGGGCGACGGCCATCGCCTCGGCCTTCGTGGTACAGGCCGTGGTGCGATAGGTTGGCCACCCCCCGAGCTTTGCATACCAGAACGGGCTGCTTGGGTGCTTGCGGACGGAAAAGGGTTGCCGGTGTCGGGACATGCAAGAAGCATAGCACGGATCAAGCATAAAGTGTAAATAGATTGTAAGTCCGTTCGCGGCTTTCAAGGTGTCGTTGCGAGGCCGCGCAAATAGCGACCTCGCAACGAGTTACTGACACACAAAATACCCCGGGCGAGAATCGAACTCACGACCTACTGCTTAGGAGGCAGTCGCTCTATCCTACTGAGCTACCGGGGCGCGACGCCATCGGGTGATCGCGTCCACACACGGAATCCTTTTCCAAACCGCACCGGTTTGTCAATCCGGCCCTCTGTTTCGGGTAAGAGCGATGCCTTACAAACGAGCATGCCGCCGGGACTCCGGGCGGCTACTTCTTGTTCTTGACGGTAACGCGAACTCTGAGCGTCTTCTTCGCCGCGCTGGATTTGGCGGCCGTCTTTCGGGGTGCTTTTGCGGACCTAGACGTCTTCGAGCCATTCCGGCTCACTTTTGAGGTTTTGGCTCTCGAAGCAACAGTTTTCGCCTTGCTTGCGGTCTTCCTTCTCGCCGAGCCGGTGGACTTTGACACTGCCATACTTATCCTCCTATTATGGACGCTATGGGTAGTATAGCAGAACTGTCGTAAATGTCAAGGAACACTATATATAGAGGAATCGTGCTTTTCGATGGCCCGGCGCGGCGTTTTCTCACGAAGAATTCATCGTTCGAGGAGCTTTGGGGAGGGAAAACGGAGGCCGGCATGCGAGCCTCCGCCGATCGTCGACTCGCCGTCACCGCCGTTCGTTAGGCTTCGAACGAGATGCGAAAGCGCCGGTTCGCGCCGTCAGGGTACGACGCCGATTTGAAGTCGAATTGACCACCCTCCCGGCGGCGTGGTACCGTCGGCCCGATGGCTTCACATCGGACCGTCTCAGGCGGCAAGCTGCTGTGCCTCGATTTCGGCACCTCTTCCGTCAAGGGCGGGCTCATCGGAGCCGACGGCCGCCTATCGGCATGGACCCGCAAGGATCTCCTCGACGGGAAGGCCGCGGCGCCTTCGCGCTGGGACCCCGGCGCTTGGCTGGATGCCTTTCGCGGCATCGCCTCCCAGATCATCGGCGCGGACGATCCGCGGGAGCTGTCGGGAATCGTCCTGAGCGGAAACGGTCCGACGCTCGTGCCGCTCGACCGGTCCGGGCGGCCTTCCTTCGACGCTCTCCTCTGGATCGATCGGCGCGAGGAGCGGATGTCCGGCACGCTCTCGTTCTTTCTTCCCAAAGCGGCCTGGGTCATGCGGCACGTGCCCGAGGTCTACCGCGCCACCGCCTCGTTCATGCCCTTCCCGGAATACCTCAATTTCGTGCTGACCGGCGAGAAGCGGGCGATTCTTCCCTCCGACGAGTTCGCTCCCTACTTCTGGAGCTCCCGGGAGCAAGAGGCGTACGGCCTCGACCCCGGAAAGTTTCCTGCGTTCGCGAGAATCGGGGAGGTCCTCGGCACGGTGAGCGGCGAAGGCGCCGAGGCGACCGGCGTCCCGAAGGGCCTCCCGGTGGTCGCGGGGGGATCCGATTTCCTCATGGCGCTCATCGGAACGGGAACCGTGGTTCCCGGCCGCACCTGCGACCGCGGGGGCACCTCGGAGGGGATCAACCACTGCGTCGAGCGCCCCGTCGCGGGCGATCGATTGCGCTGCCTGCCGCACGCGATTCCCGGTCTCTACAACGTCGCGGGGATCCTCCCGTCGGCCGGACGGCTCTTCGAATGGTTTCGATCGCTTTCCGGCCAGCGGGACAAGCCCTACGGCCAAATGCTCGAGGAAATTCTCGCCGCCGGGCACGACGTCCCGCCGCCCATCTTCTTTCCTTCGCTTCGCTCCGACGGCCCATGGGAGCTCTCCGGTGGGGCGTTCGCGCGGCTTGCGATCGAGCACGGCGCTCCGGACATGGGGCGGGCGGTCGTGGAAGCGCTCGGATTCGCTGTGCGCGGCCTCGTCGAGGCGCTCGATCGAAGCGGCTGCCGCGTCTCCGGGCTCACGGCGTGCGGCGGCCAGGCTCGAAATCCGCTCTGGAACCAGCTGAAGGCCGACATCACGGGGAGAGCCGTGGAGGTGCCCGAGATCGTCGACGCCGAGCTTCTCGGCGCCGCGTGCGCGGGGCTCGTCGGTCTCGGCGAGTTTCGCTCGCTCGAGGAGGCTTCCTTGGCGCTCGCGAGAACGAAGGCCCGCTACCTTCCGCGACCGGCGGAACACGAGCGCTACACCCGCGCCTACGAGGACTACCTCGACGCTTGGCGCCGGGCGGGGGGAGGGGATCCTTAGCCTCCTTCCGCGGGGCCGGTCAGCGAAAGAGCGAGATGATCGCCGAATGGTTCCTGAGCCATCGGTTTGCGGCCTTGAAATCGGGGCACCACTTCTCGACGACCCTCCAGAAGGCCTTCGAGTGGTTCAGGTGAACCTGGTGCGAGAGCTCATGGACGATCAGGTAGTCCTGGACCTCGGCGGGAGCCATGACGGCGCGCCAGTTCACCGACAGGTTCCCGCGGCCGGAGGAGCTCCCCCATCGCGAGCGCTGGTTTCGAATGAAGAGCCTTTGATAGGGTATGCCGGTCGTCCGCGACAGCTCCCGCACCCTGACCGGGAAGTGCCGCTTCGCCTCCCGCTGAAGGTAGCCGGCCAGGACCGACACGATGCGCGCGCGACCCTGCATGCTCGTCCGGACGGTCACGGTGCGCGCGGTCTCGTCGAGGCGGACCACCCGCTTGTGCCTAGGATCCCTCACGACCTCGACGGCGTACTCGCGGCCGTGGAGCAGAATCTGCTTCAGCGGATCGTTCACGTCGCGGCTCTCGGCGGCTTTCTTCAGATGCCGGGACAGCCAGGGCTCCTTCGTCTTCAGCGACTCCTGAATCTTCGTCACGCTCACGCCGAAGGGGGCGGAGACGATGATCTCCCCCTCGAGGGAGACCCGGAGATTGATGTGCTTCTGATTTCTTCTCCGCCGGATTCTGTACGTGACGTCGAGGCCTGAAAGCGGAACGGTATGAGGTTCGCCTTCTTTGCGCATGGGATTCTATACAGGGACGGCCCCCTCCCGGTCAAGGGCGTCCCCCGGTCGAGGCCGACCTCTTTACACCGCCGCCCGGGGTCGGTAGTCTGTCTCATCACGGAAAGGCTAGCCCCATCACCATGTCATCGAAAAATACGAAAATCGTTGCGACGATATCCGACAGAAACTGCGACACGGAGCTGATCGCCAGGCTGCACGAGGCCGGAATGGACGTCGTCCGCCTCAATACCGCCCACCAGACCCCGGCGGAGACGCTGAAGGTCGTGCGGAACGTCCGCGCGGTTTCCGACCGCATCGCCCTCATGCTCGACACGAAGGGGCCCGAGATCCGGACGGTGGGAATCGAGCGCGATATCCCGGTGACCACCGGACAGAGGATCGAGGTCACCGAGAAGCCCGAGGCGGGCGCCTTCCAGGTGAGCTACGACAAGTTCATCCAGGAAATGCCCGAGTCGGCGAGCATCCTCATCAGCGACGGATCGGTCGAGCTCGTCGTGGTCGAGAAGCGCCGCGACCGCCTCGTCTGCGAGGTCAAGAACGACGGGGTCATCGGCAACAAGAAGAGCGTCAACGTGCCGCAGGTCCACATCGCGCTTCCCTCGCTCACCGAGCGCGACCGGGAGTACATCGAGCTCGCGATCGAACAGGACATCGAGTTCGTCGCCCATTCCTTCGTGCGGAACCGGCGCGACGTCGAGGACGTGCAGAGGATCCTCGACGCCGCGCGGAGCAAGGTGAAGATCATCGCGAAGATCGAGAACCGCGAAGGGGTGGACAACATCGAGGAGATCCTCGACGCGGCGTTCGGGGTCATGGTCGCGCGCGGAGACCTGGGAATCGAGATCCCGGCGGCCGAGGTTCCCGGGATCCAGAAGGCCATCATCAACGCCTGCGTCAAGCGGGCCAAGCCCGTCATCACGGCCACCCAGATGCTCCACTCGATGATCGAGAATCCCCGCCCGACCCGCGCCGAGGTGAGCGACGTGGCCAACGCGGTCTTCGACGGCACCGACGCGCTCATGCTGAGCGGCGAGTCGGCCTTCGGCAAGTATCCCGTCGAGGCGGTCAGGACGATGGCGGAGATCGCGATGGTGGTCGAGCGCGAGAAACCGAAGTTCTGGGATCTTCCCGTCTTCCAAGTGAAGAATCGGCTGCGAAACTACCTCGCGAAGGCGGCGATCAACGCCGCGGTGGAGCTTCCGGTGAAGGCGATGACCATCGACACCGAGAGCGGCTACTCGGCGCGCATCGTCTCGGCCTACCGAGGGCCCGTCCCGGTCTACGCGACCTCGCCGCACATGCGCGTCGTGCGCGAGCTGCGCTTGAGCTACGGCATCCATCCCTCGATCCTGCCGAAGCCCGCGACCGCCTACGATCTCGTGCGGAACTCCCTCACGCTCCTTCTCGGCGACGGACGGATCACGCTCGACGACCTCGTCGTCGTCCTCGCCGGAACGCCGGGGAGCAGCAACGGCTCGAACTTCATCGAGCTCAACACGGCGCGGGAGTGCCTGAAGGATCGGCTGTAGGCGCTCCAAAGGGCGGGACGGGACCCGTAAGCGCCGCTACCGGAGGAGCGCCCGGGCAAGCTCCCCTTCGTAGGTCGAGCGGACCCGGCTCAGGATCGCGCGGAGGCGCTCCAAGAACCCCTCGGCGTCGGCGAGGCGCCCGTCGATCCTCCTCGCGAGGATCTCGACCTCTCGCTTTCCTTCCGGAATCACGTGAGTCTGGCGATCCTCGTAGAGCTGCAGGAAATGCTCGATCCTCCGCAGGGAGCGGTAATCCTCGGCAAGCGCCTCGGCCGTGTCGGGCGCGAGGATCCCGCGCTCGGCGAGCCTGCGGAGAGCCTCTTCCGTGTTCCCCGTGACGATCCCAGGCTCGCGGGCGCCTTCGGCGAGCTGGATGGCCTGCGCGAGGAACTCGATGTCGCGAAGGCCGCCTGGGCCGTTCTTCACGTCGATCGGCCGGCCTCCGGGCGCCTGAGCGTCCTGGGACGGCCGGCTCCGCGCGTCGCGAAGCCGCGCGATCGAGTCGTAGATCTGCCTTCGGTCCCGCTCCCGAAAGAGGAGCGGACGCAAGCTCTCGACGAAGGCCTCTCCCGACTCGATCCGGCCCGCGACGGGCCTGAGCTTCAGGAGCGCCTGGAACTCCCACAGCGCGGCGCCCGAGCGGTAGTACGGGAGGAGGCCCGCGACCGGCCAGACGAGGGCGCCCGATCTCCCGTAGGGGCGAAGCCTCAAGTCCACCCGATAGGCGAACCCGTCCGCGGTTGGGTCGGAGAGATCGGAGCGCAGCTGCTCCATGACCGCGCCGCACACCCTCGCCTCCGCCTCGGCGCCGCGCGCGTAGATCCCGAGGAGGTCGATATCCGAGCTGTAGTTGAGCTCTCTGCCCCCGAGCTTTCCGAAGGCGAGGAC
Source organism: Spirochaetia bacterium (assembly GCA_030041455.1). Lineage (GTDB taxonomy): Bacteria > Spirochaetota > Spirochaetia > DAHUYW01 > DAHUYW01 > DAHUYW01. The sequence continues at coordinate 14,126 of JASHNV010000043.1, read as the reverse complement.
GCAGAACCCCGCGCGCTCGCAGGTCTCGACGGCCCCGATCCGCGCCTCGATCCGCCTCACGCTCTCGGCCAAGATCGTCTCGGCGAGACTCGAGAGCTCCGCGACGATCTCCGCGAGCGGCGCGCCGAGGCAGAGGTCTCTCGTTCCGATCCGCAGGATCTCCCGACGGCGAAAGCGGCGGATCACCGCCCGCCAGGCCTCGGGCCCCGCCTCCTCCCGGGACGCCGCCGCTTGGAGATCGGCCGCCATCGCCGCGCTTGAGCGGACCTCGCTGATCACGGCCGGGTCGGCCATCCACGAGAAGAGCGCAGGCTCGCGCACGAGCTCGTCGGAGAGGAACTGCGATCCGGAGAAGATCGCGAGGAGGATCTCAAGGCGCCGGGGCTGCTCGAGGAGCCGCTCGAAATGCTCCTCCGGATCGAGACGGCCGCGCGTGTAGCGCTCCCAGTTGTTGAGCGCCATGTCGGGATCGGGCGACTTGCGCAGCTCGTCCCAGGCGAGCACGGCAAGGCGCGCGAAAACGAGCCGCCGTCTCCCGGCGCCGGCGAGGGATCGCAGGTTCGTGAGGGCGCGCTCGGTGTCGGCGAGGCCCGCCCCCGCGAGGATCCGCTCGCTCAAGCCGGGAGGGAGGGTCTGCGCGAGCACGAGGTCCGCGGCGTTTCCGACCGGCGGCCCGGGAAGAGAGTCCCTGCCGAGATAGCGCTCGACGAAGGCGCGGACGGTCGCCGTGCGCGTCTCGAACTCGAGGTGAAGCAGCCGCGCGGGCGACAGTCCGAACTGGCGCGCGTAGCCCATCCGTCTCGCGAGGTGGGTGTACTCGTCGGCCTCTTCGGGGGGCAGGAAGAGGTCCTTCGCCGACCCGCGCAGGAGCCTCAGGCTGTTGATGAGCATCCGCAGGAAGCGGTAGGCCTCGATGAGGTCGCCCGCCTCCTCGCGGCTCATGAATCCCGCCCTCGCGAGCTCCTCGAGGGCGTCGTGGATGCTCGGCGTGCGCAAGCGCGGGTTGTCGCGGCCATGGAGGCACTGAACGATCTGCACGCTGTACTCGAGGTCCACGAGGGCGCCCGGGCTGAACTTCGCGTTCAGCCGGCCGCCCTTCGTCATCGCGTCGTGCTGCTTGCCCCGCAGCTCGCGGAGGTCCTTCACGCTGATGCTGTCGCTCGCGTAGACCATCTCGTCGCGCAGCCGCTCGATCTGGCGGCCGAACTCGACGTCGCCTCCGAACGCGCGCATCCGCACGAGCGAGAGCCGCTCGTAGCTGTGCGCCTCGCCTCCCGGGCCGTAGTAGCGGCAGAAGGTGTCGAGGCTCACCGCGATGGGGCTGTTCCGTCCGTAGGGACGGAGGCGGAGATCGACGTGGAAGATCCCCTCGCGCTTCGCCTCGATGAGGCCCATCGCGTCCTTGAACAGCTTCTCGAAGAACTCGCGGTTCGCAAGCCGCTCCCCCGGAGGCGCCGAGGCGTCGGTATCGCCCGAGTCGCTGTAGACGAACATGAGCTCGATGTCGGAGGCGTAGCCGAGCGCCTGGCCGCCGAGCTTGCCGAGACCGAGAAGCGCGAATCGGGCGGGAAGTCCCGCGACGCTCCTCGGAACGCCGTGGCGCTCGACGAGCTCGCTCCACGCGATCGAGACCGCCGCGCCCACCACCGCTTCGGCGAGCGCGGTCAGCTTGCGGCTCAGGGTGAGAAAGTCGAGCCCCGGCGTGACGAGGTGGTCGAGATCGATGAGGTAGATCTCGTTGTCCTTGAATCGGTTGAGGGCGAGGCGCTTCTCGCCGAGCGTCGCGCAGCCTGCGAGCTCGCGATCGAGCAGCGCGCCGAGCTCCCGCTCGTCGTGGCTGATCGGAGCGCCGCCGAGGCTCGGGGCGAGGATCGGAAGGAGCGTCTCGTACTGGCCTCGGATGAAGTCCTCCCAGATGAAGTCGCTCGCGCCGAGCACCCGCGCGAGGTCCTCGAGGATCCTCGGGTTCGCGAGGAGCCTGCCCCGCTCGCCTCCCCCCGAGGCGCTGAGGAGGTCCTGGATGATCGACTCGAAGCGAAGGAGAGCCGCGGCGGGGTCGGGCGCCTTGCCGAGGAAATAGGTGAACTGCTTCGTGAAGAGCACCGAGAGCTTGATCTGGTTCATGGCTTCCGGGTCGGTGATCGGCTCGCCGCGCGAGTCGACGAAATCCACCTCGTCGTTCACGCGCCCCGCCGCCGTGCGAATCCGCACGCGCTCGACGGAGACGTCGTGGAGCGCGAGCGCGGTGGCGAGGCCGAACAGGAAAAAAGGGGTATCCTCCGCGATGACCGAGAGGCGGGTGTAGCCGTCGGGGGTCGTCTCGGTCGCGATCTCGACGGGGAGGAGAAACCGCGCGGGGGCGGCGCCCTCGGCGAGCGAGAGCGCCACGGATTCGTAGAGGCGGGCCTTCGCGCTCGCGCGCGAGCGCTCATCGCCCCTCTCGAAGAGGCCGAGGAGCGCTCCGAGGCGGGCCTGGAGCTCGTCGCGCCATCCCTCGAGGGAGACGCCCGGCGCGAGGCTTCCGGTGAATCGGTCCACGATCCGCCTGCGCTCCGACGTACCGGCCTCCTTGCGCGAGGTGAAGACGTCGCCCGACACGATCTCGAAGCCGCTTGAGGAGAGCGCGCCGGTGATTGCCGGGAGCTCGCCAGAGTAGTTGAAGGCGGTGATGGTGATCTCAACGAGACGCGACGGCGGATCGAGCGGGCGCGAGTCGAGCGTGAGAAGCCGCTCGCCTCCGAGGGAGGCGAGCGAGCGGGCGTGGCGGGCGAAGTCCTCGGTTTCGAAGCTCTCGAAGTAGCGACCGCCGAACTCCTCGAGGTAGCGCTCGAGGAACTCGATCGGAACGCGGGGGCACCGGCGCTTGAGCTCCGCGGCCGTCGGCTTCGATCCCATCAGTCACGGTGGACGACCGTCCGCGGAGGGACGGATCTCGTGATCCACGTGTTGCCGTTGACGATGGCGCCCCTCCCGATGACGGTCTCGCCGCCGAGGATCGTGGCGTTCGCGTAGATGATGACGTCGTCCTCGATCGTCGGATGCCGCTTCTGTCCCCTGCGCACGGTGCCGTCCGCCTCGAAGGGGGACTTCGCGCCGAGGGTGACCCCCTGGTAGATTTTCACGTTGTTGCCGATCTCGCAGGTCTCGCCGATGACGACGCCGGTTCCGTGGTCGATGAAGAGCCTCGATCCTATCGACGCTCCGGGGTGGATGTCGATGCCGGTCCTCGAGTGCGCCCGCTCGCCCATGATGCGCGGGATGATCGGCACCCGCTTCTCGTAGAGGAGATGGGCGATCCGGTAGGTGGCGATCGCGTCGATGCACGGGTAGCTCAGCACGATCTCGTCGAAGGAGGTCGCGGCGGGATCGCCGTTGTAGGCCGCCTCGACGTCCTCGATGAGCGTGTTGCGGACGCGGGGCATCGAGCGCATGAGGTGAAAGAGCGCCTCCTCGGCCATCGTGTCGGAATCCCCGCCGGCGTCCGACCGCTCGGCGTTCTTGAAGGCGCCTCTCATGAGCCGGATGAGCGTGAGGCTCACCCGGCGCAGGGTTTCGTCGATGAACATCGCGATCTCCTGCTCCTGGACCCGATCGCGGCTCCAGCTCCCCGGGAACAGGACCGCGAGGAGATCGTCGAGCACCTCGTAGACCTCCTGCCGTCCGGAAAGCCCCATGTAGTCGCCGACGCGAACGTGGTAGCCCTCGCGGATGCTCCGGTACAGGCCGTCCACGACGCCCGGCAGGAACTCGTTCATCCACTTGGTGATTTCCATTTGGTCGGGGTCATTCTCGGAAGTTGGAGTCCACGTGTCAAGCCGCACGAGCGGACCGGATGCATCGCGCGGCGCGTTGCGCTATACTTCCCCTCGAGGCGGCCGGACCCCGAAGTCCGGCCGCCTCGAGGAGCTTGGTTCGTATGGAAAACTTTCGATTCTCGATGCCGACCCGGATCATCTTCGGCAAGAACACCGAGCGGGAGGTGGGAACCGAGACCCGGCGCATCGGCTCCCGGGTTCTCCTCCACTACGGCTCGGAGCGGATACGGTCCTCCGGTCTCTTCGCCGAGGTGACCGGGCTGCTCGAGGCGGCGGGGGTGGGGTACGAGGCGCTCGGCGGCGTGAAGCCCAATCCGCGGCTGAGCCTCGTCGAGGAGGGCATCCGGATCTGCCGCGAGCGGAAGCTCGACGGCATTCTCGCCGTCGGCGGAGGCAGCGTCATCGACTCCGCGAAGGCGATCGGCGTGGGAGTCCCCTACCGAGGCGACGCGTGGGACTTTTTCTCGGGAAAGGCCGTGCCCGAGGAGACCCTGCCGGTCGGGGTGGTGCTCACGATCCCCGCGGCGGGAAGCGAGGCGAGCAAGAGCGCGGTCGTCACGAACGAGGAGGGCAGCTTCAAGCTTTCGCTCAACGTCGACCTCATCAAGCCGAAGTTCGCGATCATGAACCCGGAGCTCACCTACTCCCTCCCGCCCTTCCAGACCGCGGCCGGCGCCGCGGACATCATGTCGCACGTGATCGAGCGGTACTTCACGAACGTGGATCACGTCGATCTCACCGACCGGCTGTGCGAGGCGACCCTGAAGACCGTCATCCACAACGTGCCGATCGCGCTCGCCGAGCCCCGCGACTACGACGCGCGCGCCGAGATCATGTGGGCCGGCGCGATAGCGCACAACGACCTGCTCAGCACGGGTCGGGTGGGCGACTGGGCGACCCACCAGATCGAGCACGAGGTCTCGGCGCTCTACGATGTGACGCACGGCGCGGGTCTCGCCGCGCTCTTTCCGGCGTGGATGCAGCTCACCTGCGCGCACGATCTCAAGAGGTACGTGCAGTTCGCCGCGAGAGTCTGGGGCGTCGAGGAGGACTACCGGGAGCCTGAGATCACGGCGCGCGAGGGAATCGCGCGCCTGAAGGCCTACTGGAAGAGCATCGGTCTTCCCGCGTCGCTCCCCGAGCTCGGCGTGCCCTCCGATCGGATCGAGGAAATGGCCGAGCGCGCGGTGTCGAACGGACGAAAGGTCGGGAACTTCGTGCCCATCCACAAGCGCGAGGCGCTTGAGATCCTGAGGCTCGCTAGCTGACGCCCGTCTCCCTCAGAGCCCTCGAGGCCTCATCCCGGCTTTCTCGTAGATCGCGTCGATGAGCCGCATGTTCCCCACGGCGTCGTCCGGTCCGGTGCTCAAGGGAGCCCCGCCGCGGACCGCCGCGGCGAACGCCCTGAGCTGGTAGACGAAGGGGCTCTCCCCCTCCACGTGCTCGTGCCGCGCGCGCGCGGAGGTCCTGACCGTGAGCGAGTTGAACCACTGCGGGTGGTAGGGGCCGAGCACGCGAAGCGCGCCCGCCTCGCCGCTCACCGTGAGCCGCGCCCGAAAGAGCGTGCGCGAGAGCATCGCGCACACGATGCGTCCCGTCCTGCCGTCGGGGAAGGCGAGCGCCGCCTCCATGCGCCGGTCGACCCCCGCGGAGAGCTCCCGGGCCCGCGCCGAGACGACCGTGGGCTCGGCGCCGGCCACGAAGCGCACGAGGCTCACCGGGTAGCAGCCCGCGTCCATGGTCGAGCCTCCCGAGAGCGCGAGCTTGAAGCGGATGTTATTGGTCATCGGGTTCGCGTAGCAGAACTCCGCCGAGATGTCCCGCACCGCCCCGATCTCCCCCGAGGCCAAGATCTCCCTGATCCTCGACGCGAGGGGATGGTAGCGGTAGGCGAACCCCTCGCTCGCGACGAGGCGCAGCTTCCGCGCGAGCGAGGCGACCTCCATCGCTTCGCGGGCGTTCGACGCGAAGGGCTTCTCGCACAGGACGTGCTTCCCGGCGCGAAGCGCCCTCAAGGTCCACTCGGCGTGAAGATTGTTCGGGAGCGGGACGTACACCGCGTCGAGATCGGGATCGTCGAGGAGAGCGGAGTAGGAGTCGTGGACCTTGGGAATGCCGTGCCGCCGGGCGAAAGCGCGCGCCCGCTCGGGATCGCGCGCGGCGATCGCCGCGACCTCGACCTCGCCCACCGATCGCGCCGGCCCGCTCAGCGCCATGGGGACCACCCCCGCCGCGCCGAGCACGCCGATCCTCACCGGAGCGCCGCCTGCCATCCCGCGCCTCGACTCAAGGAGGGCGCGCTTTTTCAGCGCGCCGCGGCGGACGCCCGCGTCCGCGCCTCGTCGCCTTCGAAGTTGAGCCGGAAGACCGCCTGCGCGCCGTTGATGCCCTTCAGGGTCACCAAGCGCTTTCCGAGGCTCGACACCTTGCCGCGAAGCCGATCGATCGAGTCGGGATCGTTCCGCACCGAGGAGGAAATGATGATGTCGCCGCCGTCGGCGGTCCCCTGGATTCGCGCCGACATATTCACGGTCTGGCCGAAGTAGTCGAGCCGGTTGTTGAGATTCACCATGATCGTGCTTCCGGAATGGAGGCCGATTTTCACGAGGACCTCGTTGCGGAGATTCTCCCGCCGGTTGAAGTCCGCGAACGCGGATTGGATCGCCACGGCGGCCGCGACGCCGTCGGCGGGGCGCTTGAAGGAGGCCATGACCGAGTCGCCGATCGTCTTCACGACGACCCCGTCGTTGTCCTCGATGCCCCGAAAGAGGATGTCGAAGTGGTCGCGGATCAGGCCGTAGGCGGCGGAGTCTCCGAGGCGCTCGTAGAGCGAGGTCGACCCCTTGATGTCGGTGAACATGATGCACACCTGCTTGATCTGGAGGCTCTCGCGGAGCGCTAGGGTCTCGGACTCGAACATCTCCCTGAAGAGCGGCACGTGGAGGCAGTCGAGCCCGGAAGCGAAGACCGGGGGCAGCGTGAGCGCCTTCTGCTTGTGAAGCTCGACGGTCCGTTTCAGCTGTTCGTCGAGAAACCTCCTGTCCACCGTGTACAGGTTCGCGGCCGGCGTGAAGGTTACCTCCACGTTCTTGTCGAGGGTGTTCCTGAAGTCGACGTTGCACAGGGGGCAGTGATCGCCGGCGGTCGCCTCGCGGAGGTGCCGGTGGCTGCCCGCGACGGCGTTGCACTCGGTGCAGTGGAAGTCCCAATTCAGATCGAGAACCCCGTCGTGCACGAGGCGGATCATCGTCGCAAGCAGCCGCGTGCGCTCGGCCTTCAACTCGTCGGCGAGCTGAAACGCGTTGATTCGCCACAGGTCCTTGTCGGTCGCCCGCTCGAGCCAGGCGACGAGGCTCTTGCCGGGGTAATACCCCTCAGGATCCTGGGAAACGAGCTTCTCGACCGCGCGCGAAAGGTTTTTTGTGTTCATCGGACCCCCTCCACAACGTCTTCATCGAATCTCGGGAGAATGTAGGAGAGAATGATAACGGAAAGGTCACGAAAGAGTCAAATATTCTTCCTTCGTCTCGCGGCGGGCGAAAACGGCGGTATACTCGCGATCATGAAGATGAAAACGCTCGTCCCCCTGCTCGTGCCGATCGTGCTCCTCGCCTCAGCGCGCGGCTGGGCGCAGGGCGAGCCGGGCTTCGCCGTCGTCGAGCTCTTCACGTCGGAGGGATGCTCAAGCTGCCCGCCCGCCGACGGGGTCCTCGCGGCTCTCGCGCGGCGCGCCGAGCACGAGCGCCTCCCCGTGTTCGCCCTCGCGTGGCACGTCGACTACTGGGACTACCTCGGCTGGACCGATCCCTTCGGCTCCCGTCTCGCGACGCTCCGCCAGTACGCCTACGCGAGCGCGCTTCCCTCCCAGGTCTACACGCCCCAGATGGTGATCAACGGCTCGATCGTGCCCTCCTACGCCGGGGACTCAGGCGAGGTCGGCCGCATCGTCGGCGAGCTCATCGAGGAGCGGGCGGCCGTCCGCCTCGCGATCGAGGCGCTCCCGGGAGACCTCCCGGGCTCCTACCGCGTGCGCCTCAGCCTCGCGGGGGCTCCGCGCGGAGCCCGCCTCGAGCTCGTCGTCACCGAGGGGGGCCTGAGCGCCGTACCGAAGGCCGGAGAGAACGCGGGTCGCCGTCTCCTCCACTCGAGCGTGGTCCGCTTCGCCGAGGCGCTCGAGGCCGCCCCGAGGCTCGACGCGCTCGTGCGCCTGCCGGCCGGAGCGGACCCCGAGCGGTGCCGGCTCGTCGCGTTCGTCCAGGACCCGACCTCGCTCAAGATCCTCGGCGCCGCCGGGACCTCGCTCGGCTCGGCGGGCGTCCGCGGCAGGGTGGTCGACGAACGGGGCCTCGGGCTCGCCGGCGTCCCCGTGCGGGCCTGTAGCGGCCTCCTCTGCGTCCCGGCGCTGAGCGACCGCGAGGGCTTCTTCGCCCTCACGCTCAGGCCGGGCCGCTACGAGATCGAGCTCGGCGGAGCGCGCGCTCAGGCGGCCCTGACCTTGGAGGTCGGCGCGGGCGAGCGCGTCGAGCTTCCCCCGCTCGCCGTGAGGGGATGAGCGGCGGGCGCCTCGTCGAGACGCCCGCTCGTTCGGTTGAACTCGCGCGCAAACCCGCGTAAGCTCCTAAGGAGGGACGGCGGCGCATGAGCCCAAGCAAGACGGTCTTGATCATCGAGGATGATCGCGACATCTCGAATCTCCTTTCGATCAACCTCCGGGATCTCGGGCTCGCGACCGAGTGCGTCGCCGACGGGCGCACCGGGCTGAAGCGCGCGCAGTCCGGCGCCTTCGCGGCGGTGATTCTCGACCTCATGCTCCCCGAGCTCGACGGCATCGAGGTGTGCAAGGGCATCCGCCGCACGCATCCCGCGCTTCCGATCCTGATGCTCACCGCGAGGTCCGAGGAGCTCGACAAGGTCCTCGGGCTCGAGCTCGGCGCCGACGACTACGTGACGAAGCCGTTCGGCGTGCGGGAGCTCGTCGCCCGGGTGAGGGCGCTCCTGCGCAGGGCGGAGGGCGACGCGTCGGGGGCGGAGCGCGTCGAGCAGAGCCGGGTCATCGGAGACATCGCGATCGACTTCGCGAAGCGCCGGGTCACGGTCCGGGGCGCCGTCGCGGAGCTCACCGCGAAGGAGTTCGACCTCCTGTCGCTGTTCGTTCGCAACCCCGGCCGAGCCTACAGCCGCTCGCAGCTCCTCGAGGTCGTCTGGGGCTACCAGTTCGACGGCTACGACCATACCGTGAACTCCCACATCAACCGCCTTCGGAACAAGATCGAGCCGGATCCGGCGAACCCGGTCTACCTCCTCACCGTGTGGGGCGTCGGCTATCGCTTCGCGGAGGCCGCGGAGCTCGGCACGTGAGAGGGCTTCTCGGCTCGTTCTACGCGAAGCTCGCGGCGCTCTTCCTCGTGCTCCTCGTCGCCCTCTCCGTCGCGTACGTCGCGGTCACCTTCCGCGCCGCGATGCGCCTGATCGACGAGGTCGAGCTTAAGGTGAACTCGGGGTACGCGGCGAACATCGCCGCGGAGCTCGCCCCCGCCACCTCCGGGGGCCTCGAGCTCTCGAGGATTCGCCGGTCGATCCACGAGATGATGGTGGTGAACCCGAAGGTCGAGATCTACCTGCTCGACGCGTCGGGGAAGGTCCTTGCCTTCTTCGCGGGCTCCTCCGACCCGGTGAAGGAGCGCGCCGTCGACGTCCGGCCGATCGCGCGCTACCTTTCAGGCGGCCCCTCCGATCGCATGGTCCTCGGGGACGATCCGCGGGAGCCCGGGAAGCTCCGGCCGTTCTCGGCGGCGAGCCTCGATCTCGGCGGCGGACGGCGGGGGTTCGTCTACGTCATCCTCGGCGGCGAGCGCTTCGACTCGGCGCTGCGCATGCTCAAGGAGAGCTACTTCGCGCGGGTCGCGGGCGCCATCCTCCTCCTCATCCTCGTCTTCACCGGGCTCTGCGGCCTCGCGCTCTTCGCCCTGCTCACCCGGAGGCTCCGCGTCCTCTCGGAGGCGGTCGACGCCTTCGAGCGGGGCGACCTCGCGAGGCGCGTTCCGACCCGCTCCTCCGACGAGGTGGACCGGCTCGGCACCTCCTTCAATCAAATGGCCGACACCATCGCGGGAAACATGGAGCGGCTGAAGGCGGTGGACCGCCTCAGGCGCGAGCTCATCGCGAACGTCTCCCACGATCTCAGGAGCCCGCTCTCCTCCATCCGCGGCTACCTCGAGACCATCCTCATCCGCGACGAGGCGCTCTCCAGGGAGGAGCTCCACAGCTACCTCGACGTGACGCTCCGGAATACCCGGACGCTCGAAAAGCTCGTCGGGGAGCTTTTCGAGCTTTCCAAGCTCGAGACCGACAATTACCAGCCCGTCTTCGAACAGGTCATGATGGCGGAGCTCGTGCAGGACGTCGCCCTGAAGCTCCGCTCCCACGCCGAGCGGCAGCGGGTCAGGATCGTGACCGTTCTGCCTCCCGAGGTCCCGCCGGTTCGCGCGGACATCGGGCTCATGGAGCGGGTCCTCTCGAACCTCATCGAGAACGCGATCCGCTTCACGCCCGTCGACGGGGTGATCGAGATCGCGCTCGTCGTAAGCCAGGGCGACCGCGTGCGCGTCACCGTCTCCGACAACGGCTGCGGCATCGGGCGCGACGATCTGCCGTTCATCTTCGACCGTTTCTACCGCGTCGAGCGCAGCCGCGCGCGCTCCTCCGACCAGCTCGGCACGGGAAGCGGCCTCGGCCTCGCCATCGTCAAGCGCATCGTCGAGCTCCACGGGAGCGACATCGTCGTGTCGAGCGAGGTCGACGTCGGGTCGCGCTTCTCCTTCGAGCTCCGGCGCTTCCAGGAGCTCACGGCGCAGCTTGCGGGCTCGTCATAGGAGCTTGTTACCCATATGTGAGCCTTTCGTGACGGTTGCGTGACCATTGCGGGGTACCTTCGCCTCCAAGCAGCGCGGGAAAAGCGCGTTGCGGAGGAGGTTATCCATGACCGTATCCTGGTCGAAGACGTGGGTCGCGCTCGCCTTCGCGGCAGCCTTGGTGATCGGATTGGCGGGGTGTATGGCGAAGCAGAGCGCCGCGTCGGGAAGCATGTCGCCCGCAGGCGGAACGATGCAACCCGCGGGCACCATGAGCGGGAGCGACACGATGAAGCCGGCGAACGCCATGAGCGGGAGCGACACGATGCAACCGGCCGGCGCCATGAGCGGAAACGGAGCGACGTCGGACGCTTCCAAGAAGAGCATGTAGCGGGAGGCGGCCCTCAGGTCGCGGCGGCCTGTCCGAGGACAGGCCGCCAAAGAGCCCTGATCCGGGGCCAAAAGCGGGGAATCGGAATGCGAACGATCTACGGAACGGTTTTGTGCACGCTCTTCGCGTTGACGGCGTGCTGCACCCAGGGAAAGAATCCGAGCGCGGATCCGGCAGGGAGCGCGGCGAAGCCCCGCGTCTCCTACGCCGGAACGATCCAGGCGCCCGAGTTCCCCACCGGACTCGATTGGCTCAATACCGCCCGCCCTCTGACCCTGAAATCGCTCAGGGGGAAGGTGGTGGTTCTCGATTTCTGGACCTACGGGTGCATCAACTGCTTTCACGACTTCCCGTGGCTCTTGAAGCTCGAAAGGGATTTCCCCGACACCCTCGTCGTCATCGGAGTCCACTCGGCCAAGTTCAGCGAGGAGGGCAACACCCGGAACATCCGCGAAGTCATCCTCCGCTACGGTCTCGACTATCCGGTGGTCAACGACAGCCAATTCAAGGTCTGGAACCAGTGGAACGTTCAGGCGTGGCCGACGCTCGAAATCATCGATCCGGCGGGGAACGTCGTGGGCTATCGGGCGGGGGAGGGATTCTATCCCCTCTTCAAGAAGGTGATCGGCTCGCTCGTCGCCGAGTTCGCGGCGAAGGGGCTGATCGACCGCCGGCCGATCAGCTTGAGGCTCGAGAAGGAAGGCCTTCCGCAGACGCTCCTTTCCTTCCCGGGCAAGGTGCACGCGGATCCCCGCGGGAACCGGATCTTCATCGCCGACACCGACCACAACCGGATCATCGTCGCCGCGCTCGACTCGGGCGACGTCACCTCCGTGATCGGCAGCGGGGTCGCCGGGCTTCAGGACGGGAGCTACTCGACCGCCGAGTTCAACCACGAGCAGGGACTCGCGCTTTCCCCCGACGGCGACACCCTCTACGTCGCCGACACCGTGAATCACGCCATCCGCCGGGTCGACCTTGAGAAGCAAACGGTTCGCACGATCGCGGGAACCGGGGAGCAGGCGGCGCTCTATCCGCCGCCGGGCGGAAGCGACGCGACGAAAGTGGCGCTCTCATCGCCGTGGGACCTCGCGCTCTCGGGAAACTGGCTGTATATCGCCATGGCGGGCTGCCATCAGATCTGGCGGATGCCGCTCGACGGAAAGGGGATTTATCCCTACGCCGGAAGCGGCGAGGAGGACACCGACGACGGACCGCTCGCTCGGGCGAGCTTCGCCCAGCCGTCGGGAATCACGGTCGGCCCCGACGGCCGCATCTACTTCGCAAGCTCGGAGGGGAGCTCGATTCGGATGATCGACCCGGCGAAGGGCACGGTCGCCACGATCGCCGGATCGAGCTCGAGCCTCTTCGACTTCGGGGACAAGGACGGGATCGGGCGTGCGGCCCGCCTCCAGCATCCCCTCGGCGTGGTCGCCTACCGCGGCAAGCTCTACGTGGCGGACACCTACAACAACAAGATCAAGGTCGTCGACCCCATCACCGGCGAGGTGCGGACCCTCGCGGGCGGAGCCGCAGGCTGGCGCGACGGCGCCCAGCCCCTGTTCTACGAGCCCGGAGGAATCGACGCCGCCGGCGGCAAGCTCTACATCGCCGACACGAACAACCACTCGATTCGGATTCTCGACCTCTCGACCGGCCTGACCTCGACCCTCGCGCTCAAGGGCATATCCCTGCTCGACCGAGGCGACGTGTACCTGGGCAAGACCGTCCGCCTCGGCGCGGTATCGGTCGCGCCCGGCCGCGGCACCCTGAGGCTCCAGGTGAGCTTCCCGCCGGGCTTCAGCCCGAACGCCGAGGCCCCCTCCGCGGTGACCGTGAGCTCGGCCGGCGCGGTGAGCTTCCCGTCGACCGCCGCCTTCAACGCGCCGGGTCCCCGCTTCCCGATGGACTTCCCGGCCGTCTTCAGCCCCGGGACGAGCGTGGTCACCGTCGACTTATCGGTTGTCTATTGCCGCGAGGTGGAATCGAGCGTATGCTTGATCGAACAGGCGAGGCTCGTGGTTCCGGTGAGCGTCGTCGCCTCCGCGCGGAGCCAGGCGCCGCCCGTCTTGAAGGTCAGCTACGACGTCGATCGGACGGCGGCGGGCGGCTCCCCGCAGCTCGGAGGGATCCAGCCATGAGCACGAACGTGAACGCGGGAATCGCCTTCATTGCGGGAATCGCCTCGTTTGTCTCGCCGTGCATCCTGCCCCTCATTCCCGCCTACCTTTCGCTGATCGGCGGCACGTCGTTGAAGGACCTCGAGGAGCAGCGCCCTCTGCGCTGGGGCGCGGTCGTGAGCACGCTCTTCTTCATCCTGGGCTTCACGGTCGTCTTCATCGCGCTCGGCGTGCTGTTCTCGAGCGCCTTCGGGCTCCTCGGGAACGCCACGGAGATCATCGACATCGCGGCGGGCGCGATCGTCATGCTGCTCGGAGTGAACTTCATCTTCGACTTCATCGGCGTCCTCAACTTCGAGAAGCGGCTCCACATGAGCGGCAAGCCCACGAGCCGCGCCGGCTCGCTCCTGTTCGGCATGGCGTTCGGCGCCGGGTGGACCCCCTGCATCGGCCCCATCCTCGGCTCGATCCTGCTCCTCGCAGGCTCCCAGGGATCGGTCGCGGAGGGGACCCTCCTCCTCCTCGTCTACTCGCTCGGACTCGGGATTCCCTTCGTGCTCACCGGGTTCTTTCTCTCGCCCGCGATGCGCCAGCTCGCGCGGCTGAAGAAGCACCTCGGGACCATCAGGGTCGCAAGCGGGCTTTTCCTCGTGCTCATCGGTCTCCTCATTCTCCTCGGCCGGCTGAAGGGCTTCAACGGATTCGTGTTCGGCCTCGCGGGCAGCCTCGACTCCTGGCAACAGGCCCGGCCGGGCGAGGCACGGCTCGTGGTTGCGGCGGTCTTCTTCGCCTGCGCGCTCCTCATCGCCCTGGGATATTCCGCGCGGATCGGGCGCAACCGAACGAAGCCCGGCGACGCGGCGACCCCCGTCGCGCATCGGGTCGTCAGGCCCGCGCGCGTCGTTTTCTTCGGGCTCTTCCTCGCCCTCGGCGCGCTCGCGGCGGTCGG
>JASHNV010000042.1 GCA_030041455.1 Spirochaetia bacterium | reverse complement strand
CCATGCTCACGCTGAGGCGGTCGGGAACTCCGACCTACGGTGAATTGTTCGGGTGACTCAGGCTCGCAGGCGACGGGTACCGCGATGGATTTCGACGTCCTGTTGGAAATCGACCGACGGTGGAATAGCGGCTGGAGGAAGCGGGCTTGCGCACGTACCGGCATGTGAGGCTCGGTCTCGCTTCGCGCGGAACCACGCTGGCAGGAGCCCTTCAGGTCAGGACCCTCTTCCGAGGACGAGCCCGATCGTCCATGAGGTCCGCGGGCTTCGTTTCGGCGAAGCTCGAGTCCGCGAAGCGGTACAGCCCAGGCGGCATGCCAGGTTGTGCGCGCGGAGGCTCACTTCCGCGTGCCCTCCGGAGAGATAGCGCCTCCTGTGCGGACAACGGCTCGAGTCGTAGGAGGGCTCGGCAAAGGCCCTCGAGACCATGGTCAAACGGTACGTTGTCCGCTCCAGTTTCGGAGCCCGGAGGACTTCGGTCTCGCTCTCGGTTCCCGCGTGGCGCAGCCCCTTCTTCGACCGGTCGCGGAGCCGATGAAGCTGTATCCCGCATCGGGACGGCTGAGGATCGTGGAGGTCTTTCCACGGCCAGGCCCAAGCACCTCCGATCAGGTGGCGGGAAGGACGCTGTTCGTCAGGTCGTGCCCGGCGCCGAGGCGTACGTCCGTCCGGGATGGGCGATGGCGGGCACGATCCGTCGACCTCCTGCTTGTAAGGCAGGCGCTCTCCCAGCTGAGCTAATCGCCCGTGATTCTCGACGACTCGTATCCGGAACGGCGTGACCGTACCACGCCGTTCCGGCATTTGTCAATATTTGCCGCGTGTGCTACGATGAGCCACCCGGGAGTTACTCATGCCACCTCGACCTATTCGCAACATTGGCATCGTCGCCCACATCGATGCCGGCAAGACAACTACGACCGAACGGTTCCTCTATTTCACCGGCAAGACCCATCGCATGGGCGAGGTCGACGACGGCGAGGCGACCATGGACTGGATGGAGCAGGAGCAGGATCGCGGCATTACCATCACCTCCGCCGCGACGACCTGCTTTTGGCGGGAGACCCAGATCAATATTATCGACACCCCGGGACACGTGGATTTCACGGCGGAGGTCGAGCGCTCCTTGAGGGTCCTCGACGGAGCGATCGGTATTTTCGCCGCGGTCGGAGGCGTTGAGCCGCAGTCGGAGACGGTCTGGCATCAAGCCGACCGCTATTCGGTTCCGCGCATCGCGTACATCAACAAGATGGACAGGATCGGCGCCGATTTCTTCGGAGTGATCGAAGAGATTCGCGCCAAGCTCGGCGCCAATCCGGCGGTGTTGCAGCTTCCGATCGGCAGCGAGTCGGGTTTCGAAGGCGTCGTGGATCTTCTCTCGATGGAGGAGATCCGCTGGGTGGAGGGAAGCTCGGGCGCCGAGACGGTCCGCTCGCCGATCGCGGCGGAACGGCTTACGGAGGCGAGAAGATGGCGGGAGACGCTCCTCGACCAGGCGTCGACGGGCTCCGACGAGCTCACCGCGCTCTTTCTCGACGGGAAGGAGATCCCGCGCGAGCTCATCGACAAGGCGCTCCGCAAGGAGACCATCGCGCGCACGCTTCTCCCCGTGCTGTGCGGCGCGTCGCTTCGGAATATCGGAATCCAGCCCCTTCTCGACGCGGTCGTCGATTACCTCCCGGCGCCCGGCGATCTTCCCCCGATCGTCGGCCACCTCGCGAAGAACGGCGAGGAGGTCAAGATCCCTCGCGACGCGTCGGGCCCTCCCCTCGCGCTCGTCTTCAAGATCCAGACCGATCGGGAAGCCGGCGCCTTGTGCTACCTCCGGGTCTACTCGGGTTCGTTCAAGAAGGGGGCCGTCTCCTACAACGTCAGCAAGAAGAAACGCGAGCGGATCAACCGGATTCTCAGGATGCACTCCAACCGCTACGAGGCCGTCGAGGAGGCCTCGGCGGGCGATATCGCCGTCGCGGTCGGCTTCAAAATCGCCCAGACCGGCGATACGATCGGGAGCGAAGGCCATCAGATTCTCCTCGAGCGGATGAGCTTTCCGCAACCCGTTATCTCGGTCGCGATCGAGCCGAAGACCATTTCCGACCGCGACAAGCTGAAGGAATGCCTCGAGATTCTCGCACAGGAGGATCCGACCTTCTCGTACAGGGAGGACGAAGAAACCGCCCAGCTCATCATCTCGGGGATGGGCGAGCTTCATCTCGACGTGCTCGTGACGAGGCTCGTGAACGACTTCAAGGTCGAAGCCAACGTCGGAAAGCCGCAGGTCACCTACCGCGAATCCATAGCGAAGGGCGCCCTCCACACCGAGAAATACCACCGAGCGATAGCCGGGAAGGAAAACACCGCCGAGATAACGCTCAGGGTCGAGCCCCTCAGGCGCGGCTCGGGAAATCAATTCACGAGCGAGCTCGCCGAGGACCGCCTTCCGCCCGAGCTCGTCGAGGCGGTGGCGCGAGGGATCTCAGGCGCCTTCTCCTCCGGGGTCATGTTCGGCTACCCCTGCAGCGACGTCGGGGCGACGCTCGTCGACGCGCTCTATAGCCCGACCACGTCGACCGCCGTCGCATTCGAGGCCGCCGCCGCGATCGGGTTCGACGCGGCCTGCCGTAAGGCCGATCCCATTCTCCTCGAGCCGATCATGGCGGTCGACGTCATGACGCCGAAGGAGTTCCTCGGCGAGGTGATGAGCCAGCTCACCTCGCGCGGCGGGCTCATAGCGAGCCTCGAAAGCAGGGCGGCGGTCGAGCACGTGCGCGCGACGGCGCCGCTTGCGAACATGTTCGGCTACTCGACCTCGCTTCGAAGCGTCACGCAGGGCCGGGCCACGTTCGCGATGGAGTTCTCGCATTTCACGCGAAAAGAGCCCGTCGCGAATCGGTAGAGCTCCCGCGGGCGGGCGGCCTTTTTTATTGACAACGGTCGGGGCCGGTTTTATAGTCTAGACAACCTCCGCGCGCCTGCAAAGGAGTTGGTATGAGTTTCACCACCGAAGCGATCCGCAACGTAGCAGTTTCAGGCCACGGTGGAACCGGCAAGACCACGCTCGTCGAGCACATCCTCTTCAATGCCGGCGTCGTTCCGAAGGCCGAGCAGGCGGGCTCCGGCAAGACCGTCAGCGATTCCACCGACGAGGAGATCGAGCGCAAGATCTCGATCCACCTGTCGCTTTCCCATTTCACGTGGAAGGACTGCCTCGTCAACCTGCTCGACACGCCGGGGTCGGCGGATTTCGTCGGGGAAGTCGTCGCCGCCTTTCGGGCCGCGGAATCGGCGGTCGTGGTCATCGCCGCGAAACCCGGAGTCCAAATCGAGACGATCAAGCTCTGGCGGCGCCTCAACGAAGGCGCGAAGCCCCGCATGATCTTCGTCAACAAATTCGACCGCGAGCGCGCGGAGCTCGCCGATATCCTCGCCGATCTCAAGCAAAAGCTTGCCTTTCCGTTCGTGCCGATCTCGATTCCGATCGGAAGCGGGGCGGATTTTCGGGGCGTCGTCGACGTGTTCGACGAGAAGGCGTATCTCCTGCCGCCTCCCGGAGGCAGGGAGTCGGCGGTCGAGATCCCCGAGGAGCTCAAGGCGGTCGCGGCGCAGTATCGCGCCGCGATGATCGAGTCCGCGGCGGAGGGCGACGACGAGCTCATGGCGAAGTTTTTCGACTCGGGCACCCTTTCGCAGGACGACATTCGACGAGGTCTGCTCGCGGGAGTCCGCTCCGCGAAGCTCTGTCCCGTGCTGTGCGGCTCCGCGGAGCGCGGCAGCGGCGTTGCATCCCTCGTGAGCCTCATCGCGCTCGCCGCCCCCTCGCCCGCGGGGTTCGAGGAGACCGCGCGCGACGCGCAGGGAACGGACGTGACGGTGAACGTCGATCCGGCGCTTCAGCCGTCGGGCTTCGTGTTCAAGACCTCCATCGACCAATTCTCCGGCCGCCTGTCCTACGTCAAGGCGATCACCGGAACCATCAGGCCCGATATCGAGCTCTTCGACGCGCGGGAGCAGAGAAAGGAGAAGGTCGGAAGGCTTTTCAAGCTCCAAGGCAGAAAGCTCGAGGAAGCGCACGAGCTCGCCGCGGGCGACATCGGCGTGCTCTCGAAGCTCGAGTCGGTGAAGACAAACGACACGCTGTGCGCCAACGAGCATCACTTGAGCTTTCCGCCCCTGTCGCTCCCGCACCCCGTGCACTCGGTGACGGTGAGCGCCAAGATCAAGCGGGAAGAGGACAAGCTCAACGACGCGCTCCACAAAATAGCGCAGGAGGACCTCACCTTCCAGGTCTCCTTCAACAGCGAGACGAAGGAGTCGGTCGTCTCGGCGATGGGAGAGCTCCACGTCAACATGGTGCTCGAAAAGATTCACAAGACGCAAAAAGTCGAGATGGAAACCCGTGTCCCGCGGGTCGCCTACCGCGAGACGATAACGAAGTCCGCCGACGCCGAATACACCCACAAGAAACAATCGGGCGGCCACGGTCAGTACGGACGGGTCGTGATCCAGGCAAGACCGCTGCCGCGCGGGGAGTACTACCGCTTCGAGAACGCCATCCGCGGCATGGCCGTCTCGAAGAGCTACATTCCCGGCATCGAAAAGGGGCTCCACGACGCGATGGAAGCCGGCGTCCTCGCCGGGTATCCGGTCGTCGACGTCTCGATCTCCCTTCTCGACGGCAAGGAGCATCCGGTGGACTCTTCGGAGATGTCCTTCCGCCTCGCGGCGAAGGGCGCCTTGCGCGCGGCGATGGAATCCGCCGCGCCGGTTCTTCTCGAGCCCATTATGAAGCTCCACGTCTTCACGAGCGACGAGCACGTCGGGGACATCCTCTCGGATCTGAGCTCCCGGCGCGGGAAGGTGCTCGGAGAAACCCCGCTCGGAGGCGGCATTCAGCAGATCGACGCGCTCGTGCCGCAGGCCGAGCTCCTTCGCTACTCGATCGATCTCCGCTCGATCACGTCGGGGACCGCCTCGTTCGACGTCGAGTTCGACCACTACAGCCCGATCGGCGGCAAGATCGCCGAAACGGTGATCCAGGACGCGAAGGCCTTTCACGAGGCGCTGCGGTCGGAATAGGCCGAGAAGCGCGAACGGGCCCTCCCCCCGATTGATGGCGGGGACGCCGCGAGAGACGCGTCACGACTTCGTGAAGTAGAGCTCGCGAATCGCGCGGTTGCCCGCCCGTCCCTTGCGCTCGAACGTGGTCGTCGGCCTCCAGTCCTGCGGGGAGGCAAACCCCTCCTCATACCGGTTCGCGAGGGGTCCGAGACGGCTCAGGACATCGAGGATCTCAAGCGCGTAGTCTTCCCAGTCCGTGACGACGTAGAGGTAGCCGCCCTTCCTGAGAGCCCGCGCGAGGAGGCCCGCGAACGGCGGCTGGAGGAGCCTCCGCTTGTGGTGGCGCTTCTTGGGCCACGGGTCGGGGAAAAAGAGGTGGATCCCGTCAAGCGACTCGCCGGGAATCATCCACGCAAAGACCTCCGCCGCGTCGTGGTTGAGAATTTTGACGTTCCCGAGACCCAGCCGCTCGATCTCGCTCAGGAGCTTTCCGACGCCGGCCCGAAACACCTCGATTCCCAAGAAACCTGTATCGGGCATGCTTTGCGCGATCGCCGCGGTGGCGCCTCCCATTCCGAACCCTATCTCGGCGACCACGCGCCGGTGAGCCGGGAACAGCGCGGCGAGATCGAGCGGAGCCCGGCCGAACGGGACGCAGTAGGCGGCCGAGAGCGACTCAAGCGAGCGCTGTTGAAGTCTCGTGATGCGCCCCGGACGAAGAACGTAGCTTCGTATTTCCCGTCTCATGACGTCGGATGGTAGAGCAAAGTCCTCCCGTGTTCAACGGCGGATGGAAAAGGCTTCTCTTACACGAGCGCCGAGAGTCGCTCGCGGAGGTACTCCGACTTGTCGGCAAGCGCGATCGACCCGGTTTTCATGAGAATGACGTTCGGGCGCGAGGGCGAGAGGCGCACGTTGCCGCCGCTCTCCTGAATGAGACGAACCACCTTCTCGGGCGAAAGCTTCGACACCTTCGTGACCTCGATCTCCACGGTACCGTTCTTCTCCTTGAGCGACGAAATCGAGAGCTTTCGGCAGATAATGCGGATCTCCGCGAGGGAGAGCAGGCTCTGAACCACCTCCGGAAGCGGTCCGAACCGGTCATGAAGCTCGTAGTGAACCTGCGAGAGCTCCTCGTCGGTGGTGATCGCCGCGATCTTCTTGTACACCTCCATTTTTTCCACCGACTCGCTGATGTAGCCGTCCGGGATGTATCCGGAATACTCGAGCTCGAGGTACACCTCTTCGGGGCCTTCCTCCCTTTCGCTCGAAAGCTTCGCGACGGCCTCGTCGAGGATCCGCATGTACATGTCGAACCCCACCGAAAGAATGTCGCCGTGCTGCTCCCTGCCGAGCAGATTGCCGGCGCCGCGAACCTCGAGGTCCTTCAAGGCGATCTTGAATCCGGAGCCGAGCTCGGTATAGTCGGAGATGATCTGGAGGCGCTTCATCGCGATCTCGGTGAGCGCCCGCTCGCCCGGGTACAGCAGATACGCGTAGGCAAGCCGATTCGACCGGCCGACGCGCCCGCGCAGCTGATAGAGCTGCGAGATGCCGTACATGTCCGCCCGGTCGATGATGATCGTGTTCACGTTGGGTATGTCTATTCCGTTCTCGATGATGGTGGTCGCTACGAGCACCTGAAACGCGCCGTGAACGAACCGATGCATGATTTCCTCGAGCTCGTGCCCGCTCATTTTGCCGTGCGCCACGTCGACGAGAACCTCGGGAATGATGCGCTGCAGAAAGGCGCGGACGTGATCGAGGGTCTCGACGCGGTTGTGCAGATAGAAAACCTGGCCTCCCCGCTCGATCTCGCGACGGATCGCCTCGACGACGACGTTCTCGTCGTATTCTCGAATGAACGTCTCGATCGGTCGGCGATTGCTCGGCGGCGTAGCGAGGAGCGACATGTCGCGGATTTTGAGGAGCGACATGTGGAGGGTGCGCGGAATCGGCGTCGCCGACAGCGTCAGACAGTCGACCGTGCTCTTGAGCTCCTTGAGGCGCTCCTTGTCTTTGACGCCGAAGCGCTGCTCTTCGTCGACCACGATGAGACCGAGGTTCTTGAAACGGACGTCGCGCTGAAGAATCCGATGGGTGCCGACGAGAATGTCGATCTCGCCGGCGGCGGTCTGCTGCAGCGCCCGGGTTTGATCGGCTCGGGCGACCAGGCGCGACAGCATCGCGATCCGGACGGGGAAGTTCTCGAAGCGCTCGACGCTCGTGTCGAAGTGCTGCTCGGCGAGAATCGTCGTCGGGGCGAGAAACGCCACCTGTTTCCCCGCGATGACGGCCTTGAAGGCGGCCCGAAGCGCCACCTCCGTCTTCCCGAAGCCGACGTCCCCGCAAACGAGGCGGTCCATGGGCCGAACGGTCTCCATGTCGGCTTTGACCTCCTCGATGCACCGCAGCTGGTCCTCGGTCTCCTCGTAGGGGAACTTCGCCTCGAACTCGAGCTGCCAGTCGGTGTCTTTCGGGAAGGCGTATCCCTGGACGGTCTTTCTCCTCGCGTACAACGCGACAAGATGCTGCGCGAGCTCTTCCACCGAGCGGCGGACCCTTTCCTTCCGGGCGTCCCACGACTTCCCGCCGATGTGATCGAGATGGGGCTCGCGGCCCTCTTGGCCGATGAAGCGCTGGACGAGATTCACCTGCTCGATCGGAATGAACATCGTCTCTTCGTTCGCGTACTCGAGCTGGATATAATCCCGCTCGGTTCCTGCCGCCTTGATGCGCTCGATGCCGCGGAACCTGCCGATCCCGTAGTTCACGTGGACGACGTAGTCGCCGGGGTCGAGCTCGACGAACGTGTCGATCGCCCGGCTTTTGGCTCGCTTCACCGAGGCCGCAATGCGCCGCCGTCGTCCGAAGATCTCGTTTTCCTGAACGACCGCGATCTTGAGCTCGGGGAGAGAAAACCCTCCCGACACGCTCGTCGGGATGATCTCCACCGGGAAATCCTTCAGGAGGTGCTGGATGCGGAGTCCCTGGGATTCCGATTCCGAGAAGATCGAGACCCAGTAGCCGGCCGCGAAAAGATTTCGAAGCTCTTCCTTGAGAAAATTGATGTTGCCGAAGAACGAGCGGGGTCCGGAGCACGGTATCCTCACCCGCTCTTTCTTGTCCGCGTCGCTCATGGTCGGAAACAGAATCCTCCGCTTCCGCGACCCCTCGATCGCGTCGAGATCGTGGAGAATCTCGGTCGGCTTCGGCAGGAGCGGCCGCTCCGCGGATACGGAAGCGAGGTAGAGATCGTGGTATTCCTTCTTCAAGACCTCGTTCGCGGTGTGGAGACGCTCGTGTTCGAGGAAAAACAGCGTCGCGTCGTCGGGAAGGTAGTCGAGAAGCGCTCCGGGAACTGGAAAGCTCACGCTGAAAAAGAGCTCCTCATTGTCGCAGGTCCGCCGCTCCTCAAGGTCGCCGAGGAGACGATCGGCAAACTCTTCTTCGCCCCGCGAGCGAGCCGTGCCTTTCCGCTGCGCGAAGTAGGAGCGAAGGGCGGCGATCCGGTCGTCGGTCCAGAGAACCTCTCGAACGGGGAAAACGGTGACGGACTCGGTCGAATCGGTCGACGTTTGCGACAAAGGATCGAAATGCTTGATTTCCTCGATCGTGTCGAAGTCGAATACGATCCGAGTCGCCTCCTCGAGCCCCGGCGAGAAGATATCGAGGACCTCCCCTCGGAGGGCGAACTCCCCCGATACGCTGACCCTCGGAACGCGAAGATAGCCGAAGCTCTGCAGGGTCGATTCGAGCGCTGCCGGGTCGATCTCGCGACCCTTCGTGAGGACGATGAGCCTCTCGCGCATGAAGTCAGGCGGCGGGACCGGCGCGAGAAAGCTGCGGAGCGATGCGACCACGATCACGCGCTCGCCGGCGAGCAGCCGCGTGAGACCCGTCATCCGCTCGCCGTAGACCTGCGCCTGCGGCGAGATGGCCTTGTACGGCACCGTGCCCCACCAGGGGAAGGTCGCGACGTCTTTCTCGAAGAGCGACAGGTCCCGCGAGAACGCCTCGGCCTCCTGCTCGGTGGGAAGCAGCACGAGGGAGGGGCCTGTGGAGAACCGCTTGAGCTCGGAGACGAGAATAGCCAAGAAAAGCCCGTTCGGGCCCTCGATCTCGACGGGAAATCGGCCGGCGGCGATTCGCTCCCCTATCGCGAGGAGCGGGCGGTATTTTCGCAGCGCTTCGGTGATTTTATTTTGAAATAATGTTATCATGCGTTGTACCGAAGATCAGAACGGGGAGATGGGGTGCCGCTTTGAGAAAGCTCGTACTTCTTGCAGCCTGTTTTGCAGCTTTGACGGGGCCTGCGCTTTTCGCGGCGCCCGTTGACGTTGACATACGGTTCTATAACCAGAAGATCGTCTATGCCGACAGCAAGATTCCGATCAAGATCGAGATTACGAACACCTCATCGCGCACGTACCGGTTCAAGCTCGCGGCCGAACGCGCGTTCAGCGTTGACTTCAGCGTCAAGACCCTCACCAACCTCGAGGCTCCGCGCGCCGATCAATTTATCATAGCGCGGAACTCGAATCAACCGCTGTTCTTCCGCGACGTCAGTCTCGATCCGGGCGAGCAGTTCGCGTTCATCGAGAACCTGTCGGATTACGTCAAGCTCAACGGGGCGGGGGTCTACGTGATTCAGGGTCTGTTCTTTCCGGATCTGTATACGGGCGACGACTCGAACGTGATCGCCTCGAACGAGCTCACGCTGGACGTCCACCCCGGGCGTCCGTCCTCGAACGGCGAGCTTGAGGCGATCCTCGACGAGGACACCGGCGCGATTCTCAAGCAGGAGCGCCTCGCCCCCGACGAGGTCGTGGCGTACACCATCAGAGCCCGCCAAAAGAGCCAATGGAACAAGTTCTTCCTCTACGTCGACCTCGCGAATCTCATGCTCGAGCAGCCGGAGCTCAAGCGCCGCTACGACCGAGCCTCCGATCAGGAGCAGCGGAGCATGGTCGCCCGCTTTAAATCCGATCTCATGAAGCAGACGATCGACCCTGAGGTTTCGCTCCTCCCGAGCGATTTCACGATAGAAAAGACCGACTATACCCCGCGGGAGGCGACCGTGCTCGTTACGGAAAAGTTCGCCTTTCCCACCTACACCGAAGTCAAGGAATACACCTATTACCTCCACAGGCCGGACGCAGTCTGGCTTATCTACAACTACACCGTGAGGAACACGACAACTCAATGAAGCTCTTGCTCGTCTCGGAGAACGAAGAGCTGCGCGGTCTGCTCGCGTTCCATCTCAGACCCGTCGGCGTCGACATCGTGCGCTACCTCCAGCCGGTCAAGGCGATGGACAATATCGACGAGGTCGATCCTGAGCTCGTGCTGTTCAGCGCGGCCGACTTCCCGCGCCACTGGAAGCCCTTCGTGAAGCTCCTCCGCGAGCGCAAGAGTCGCGAGGAGTGCGTCATCGTTCTCCTGAGAGGCCCCGTTTTCCCCTTCGAGGAGGCGGCGAAGGCTCAGTTTCTCGGCGTAAACGGCGTCGTCGAGGAGAACTTGGCCGACCCTAGAGTATTCTCGATCCTGGAGGAGATCCTCCTTCGCTACGGCCTCATCAAGGAAGGTCGCGTCACCCGCCGATACATTCCTCACGAATACGACGAGATCGAGTTCATCCTGACGCATCCCGACACGCTGCAGCTCGTCACCGGACACCTCTCCGACGTCTCGCTGACCGGCGTCTGTTTCGTTCCCGAGGTTCCTTCGATGATCTCCGGGCTCCCGGATGGCGCCGCGATACCGACGTGCTCGCTGAAGATCGGCGGAGAGTTCCTTTCTATATCGGCGCGGGTCGTCCGCAACGGAAACGCGCTCGCTCTCCAGTTCACCCGCCTCCCTGCTGAGTCCGCCGAGGTCATCACGAAATACCTCGATCAAAGGTCCGCGCGGGCTCTCGACCATCTCAGAGAGAGCGTCGGCTGAAGGAACTCCCGGAGAGCTTCGGCGTCTGCGGCGCCACGGGTCAGTTGACAAAAACCCGTCACGTTGGTTAGTATCGGTTCCGCATGTAACGTAATCCCCTGTAGCTCAGCTGGTAGAGCAGGTGGCTGTTAACCACCGGGTCGGCGGTTCGAGTCCGTCCGGGGGAGCAGAATTGGACAGGTCGTCTCGGAGGAGACGGCCTGTTTTTGTGCCCTCGGTGGTGCGCCGCGCCTGTTGGGCGATGCGCATGGATGATGTCAAACGGGGGCTTGAAGACCGGGACCACGTGATTGTCTTTCAGCGGGGAAGTCCGGCAGGATGAAAGCCGCGAGCGCCGCGCGTTCTTCCTGGCCGTCAATGCGGACGAACTCCTGGGCGTTGCGCGCGAACTCCAACAGCCGTATCCCCTAGTCGATAAAGTTCTGGTCCGCCATCTCGTGCCGTTCAATCCGAGTACAGATCTTGGCTTGCTCCTCGCGCCTCGCGGAGACGTTGCGGCGGTAGAATGCTCCTCCACCTCTCCGTCTGTGATCCGTCCAGCTTGTCCAGGTGGTCGATGCGGTTTTGCAGCTTGGCGTACTGAGCGTTCAGCTTCTCGATGGCGCGGCGGTGATATTTGCCTTCTCTTTCTCGCTCTGCCGCCTCCCTCATCTAGTCCAGCAGGGCCTCGGAGAACCGACGGGTCGAGTACTTACCCGTGGGGCATACTGATCGAACATCCGGCGGATGATTGGAGCGCGCTGCGGGTCCAACGCGATGG
>JASHNV010000041.1 GCA_030041455.1 Spirochaetia bacterium | reverse complement strand
AAAACCGATGAATTACCCCATGTCGGTTGAATAGCGAGGCGACTTGTTCGCGGATGACAATACGGACTTTCATTCGGCGTAGTCGACGTACACTACGGACTACTCAGGAACGCAAGGAGCCGATCCGGAGGTCGGTATTTGATGAGCTTCTTTTGTTGCATGGGCTCTACCTTCGGAAGTACCGCTTTTTTGATGGTCTGCGTGATCAGTCACCGCCCCTGGTTTCTCATGATACCGTACCGACAGCCCGGGCTCTTTCCAAAGGCTACGAGCTCAGTGGCTGCCTCAGCCTGCCTATCCGTCTCGCCACTGTTTCCCGGACATCCTTACGACAAGGTTCGGACAACTCACCCAGCGCCTTCGCGCTCACGGTGGTCCGCTGTCTGTCTCCCGGTCCTCTCACAGGGGTAATGAAATTGTCGCCATCATCTGGGCCACGAGCTCCGTTTGCCGTCGGGTACCGGTCTTGTCAAAGAGACCCGAAAGTTGGCTCTTCAGCGTCTCACGGCTCAAGTGGAGCCGCGTACTGATCTCTGGAAGGCTTTCCCCCGTAAGGAGAGCTCGGGCCAACCGGGTCTCGGCCGGAGTAAGGAGGTACAGAGCTTGCAGTCGAATGTCGTCGACCTGCCTCGTGAAGTCAGGATAGGCGAGGAACAGGACTACCTCCGCCGGGGCGATCGCCGTCAACTTGGGCACCCCGCGGACGGAGTATGCCGTTAGCACCGCTTCTTGCCCTTCGCCGAGAAGGCGAAGCGCTTGGCCAACTTCGCCAACCGCAACCGAAGCGAGAAGACACACGAACTCCCGCTGCTGGCGCACACTGCGTGGTTGTACGATCCCGTTTTGAAGCCTGAGAAATTCCGCCCGTCGCAGGGCTTCGTGTCCAGCGGAGTTCCTGTAGCGAAGGGCTCCCACCCGGTCAACGAGCAAGACCGGCGTCGCCAGGCGATCCACGAGAGCTTCCAGCGATCTAACCTGCGACTCGAGTCGGCCGATCTTTTGACTGAGGATCAGCGCCCGTTGCAGGTGAGGGAGAATCCGCTGTGCCTTTCTGAGCTCTTCGGTACCATACGTGCCATCTCGACGAGCTCGCATAAACGCACAGCGTGTCAGGTGTCCCGCGCCGATCGAAAAGGCCGAGGATATGCAGAACCGAACATCATGCTTATCCAGAAATTCGTTGACCAAAGCACTGCGCTCAAACGCCCCCGCATCCGAGACCATTTGCTGACACGTCCAAATCTTCCCTGGATTGCGCGCCATGTAGGCGGGACGAGGATCGGTGGGCGCATAGTGTTCCAGGTAAACTGCTAAGCCGTCCGGGTCGAGTCCCACCACCGCCGCCTGGAGCCATCGGCCCTGTCGGTCAACGACGCCGAATTGTGCGGCGCGGCTATCGAGCGTTGCGGCAACCTGCTCAATTGCGTGCGACAAGGCGTCAGGATCACCGACGCTTTCGTAAATGCTGGTGACCAGGCGGCTGAAGTCATTCATACGCATCCGGTCGTCCGCGCTGTGTTTTCGGTTCTGGCGCAGGTCTCCGACCGGTAGGCTTCACGTACGGCTGCAGTCCGACCGGGGGAAGCGCGACTCTCTCCAGCAGAGAACGTGTTGAACAGCATGGTTGTGAAGATGACTCGACGACTTCCCGAGAACGAATGCGGAACAGCACGCCAGCGGTCCTCCTCGCCATACGCTCCTCCATCGCGGAAACACGAAAATACGTGGTCACCTCGTCATATTTATTGTAGTTGACACGCATGGCAAAATCAAATTATCGGAAGTGCTCCGCGTGCCACCCTGTGCCCTTCAGGGTCCGATCGTGTTACCGCCGGTCATTTACTGCTCTCCGCATCGCGACGGAAGACGCTCGAGCATGCCCTCGATTTCCGCCCGTCCTTTCTCGTTCCGACGCCACGCGATTATCCGTTGCTTATCCTCCATCTCCTGCCGTTCCCGCTCCCGGACCCGTCGCTCCCGGCGCGGGAATCGATCTGCGAAGAAAGACAACCTGCCCCGTTCGTGGGGATCCGCCACCGCAAATCTCCGCTGCGGCGGTTTCCTGCGGCGTCATACCTCCGGACAGCAGCCGCTGCGTGCCGTCTCGGAATCGCCGATCACGCGTAAGTTCCGGAATATCAGTGAGCTCACGGAGAAGCACCGCGTCGGGCTTGTCCGGAGGTCGGCGGGGAGCAATCTGTAACGGCATGAACCAAGCGGGTGGAATTCCCGTCGCAGCAATTGCCCGGTTTGGTTGTTTAGCACTACCTGACATCGACGATGAGCGACCTCCGACGACGCAGGCTCAGGCAAAAGCCCTCGAGGCCGAGATAATCGGTCTGACCCGTCAGGAGGGCGAGCAAACCTTTGGGGCCGCAGCGAAAGCGAACGACTGTCTGAAGCGTCGAGAACCTATCCCGGGATAAGCGGGTCGTGGGAAGCGAGCGGCCGAGCCTCTCCCCCCTTGAGATGTGCGATCCATTCCCTCGCTTTCAGCAAAAGCCAGGGGGAGGACTTCCGTTTACCCTGGCTTTGTCAGCATACTGCTGACTAACTTCAGCACATCGAGGGCGCGGTTCCGATTCGCCGTAATCCCGCATGGTGAGGCACAAGGATATCCGACGACCGCGTGGAATTATCACTATCGTGCCGCCGTCCGAGAGTGCCTGAATTGGCCTGCTCGGCTGGATCGCCCGCTGTCGTGTCGATCCGTGGAGAGAGTCAGCGCGCTCGTCCGGCAGTATCTCGGGAGATCATCAACGCCCCCATCGCCGGGGCCACCAACGCGACGGTCGAATCAAAAATGCCTCTATAATCAACGCGTCAAGAACGTGGCGTGCGGTTTTCGCGGTCGATGCCGTGCTCGCTCGTCCGAGCGGGCTCGACCTAAAATCGAAGGCCGTACGACCCGCACGAAATCCGAAAGCCTGAAAAAGAACTTCGCCCCGGAGAGAAATGAGTTGCTCTCGGTCCCGGGAGTGGGTATCTTTCCGTCATGTCAACAGCGAATCAAGCGTACGTTCCGGGGGTCTGTAATATCGGTCGGGCCGAGATCTCCCAGCGAATGCGCTTCGGGTACATCGGACTCGCGGTTTTGGTCGTGCTCTGGGCGGTGTTCATCGTCTTCGGCGTCGCGGCGCCCTGGCGGTTTTTCCTGTTCCTGCCAGCGACCTCGGGGGCGTCCGGATTCCTCCAGGCGGCGTTCCATTTCTGCGCCGGGTTCGGTTTTAAGGGAGTCTTCAACTTCCGCGCCGCCGTGGGAGAGACCGACACCGTCGAGCAGGCCGACTTCAGGCGGAAAGACCGCGCGAAGGCGCTGCAAATTGTCGGCCTTTCGGTCCTCGTCGGGGTCGTCATAGCGCTCATCGGCTACTTCACCGCCCTGTAGCGCGCGACCGGGGCGGAGCCTCTATCCTTTCGCCTCCGCGTCGATCACGGCCTTCAGCCGGTCGAGAAACTCGCGGTCGGGGATCTCGAAACGGTTGAGGAATTGGACCGCGCCGATCTGCAGCCGCATGCCTTCGGAGAGCTTCGTCTTCTGCAAATAGACGACGAGGATGCTCTTGCCCTCGGAGAAGGCGAGGTTGATCTCGTTGCGGACGTTCCGCGAGCTCGCGGCGCTGTTGCTCATGAAGACGAGCAGCTGACATGCGCCGAGGATCGCCTTCCCGACGACTTCCGGCCACTCGTTTCCCGGCTCGATGCCCTCGTCGTACCAGATATGGTAGCGAGCCTCGTTGAGCTTCTTGATGATCGAGAAGACGTCGCTCATATTCCGATGGGAGTAGCTCACGAAGACGTAGGGCTTGGCGCCGCGGTAGGATTCGAACGGCACCTTGATCGACGGGCTTTTCCGAGCCGGAGCCTTCGCGACAGGCGTCCGCCTCGCCTTCGCAGGGCTTTTCGCCCTTCTCGGAGCGGCGCTTTGGACGCGCTTCCCCCGCACGGCGGGTCTCTTCCGCTTCGGCGCGGCGCTCTTTCGTGTCGCTCGCGCAGCGCTCTTCGCCCTCCGGATCTTCCGCGCCGGCCTTCGTTTCCTCGCCGCGGAGGCGGCCCTCGACACGGTCCGTTTCTTTGCGGGAGTCCTCTTTCTCTTCGCAGGGGTTTTCGCCCGCTTCGAGGCCGACCGAACGGGGCTTCGCTTTTTTGCGGAGGTCCGTTTTCTCGCGGACGCGCTCTTTCGGGGCTTACGCGCCCCGCCTTTCTTCGGCTTTCCGAACGCGCCCTCGATAAGCTTCGAGAGCGCGCCTCTCTTCGCCGCGGTCTTCCTCCTCGCGGCGGGACTGCGTCGGGCGGGGCTCTTTCTTCGCGCGGTCACCGTTGCCATGCTCACTCCTCCCTCTCTTTTACTCGATCTCGCCTGTGCGCTTGACGTGGTAGATCGGATAGTTTCCGAAGTTCTTCGGCAGCATGACGACGCCGACGTACCGGCAGTCGAGCGTGTTGCCCTTGTTCGTCGCAAGCAGGGCGGCGAACTGCTCGCTCGCGTAGACGTTGCCGGGATTCGTGATGGGCTCGATGCGGGCGGCGAGATTCGTATGGAAGCCGAAGAAGTTCGTCCTGCCGACGATGTCCTCTCTCCCCCGAAAGACCGGGCCCGCGTGGAGGCCGATTCGCATGGCGAGGTCGGCGGGAAGATCGAGCGCGCTCCAGTCGGTCTCGCGCATCATGTCGCGGAGCGCGAGGGCGTGCTCCGCCGCCTCGAGGCTCTCCTCGAAGACGAAGTAGAAGGCGTCCCCCCAGAGGTTCTTGAAGAGCGTCCGCCCGCGAAGTCGCTTGAGTCGCCTCGCCGCCGTCCCGAGAAAGCCGTCGACGAACGCGGGGATCTGCTCCTCGGTCAACCGCGAGTAGCCCGCGAGATCGGCGAAGAGCATCGAGACGGTGACCCGCTTCATGCCCGAGGCTCGAGGCCGAGGACGGGGCTCCGCCCCGACCCTGATCTCCGCCCGGCGCCGCGGAAAGGGACCTACTTCTATTATACGGCAGGGGTAGCCGAGCTCCTTCCATCGGGCGACGAAATCGGCGGTCCCCCCCGTCTCCTTCGGGCTGTTTCCGTTCCACACGGCGAGGAGCACGGGCTCGGTCTCGAGAAAGCGGCTTCGAAGGATCGCCTTTCCCATGATGATCCGATTGGCGTAGGCGAACAGGAGGTCGTCGCCTCCGTAGCTTCCGCTCGCCGACTGCTCGACGTGCGCGCTGTTGACGATGGCCTTCTCGGCCCGCTCGCTCCACTCCTTGCCGGCGTAGGCGACGCTCGTCTCGAGAAAGTCGCCGCGGTCGAACGGGAGCACCACGTTGCACTCCCCGTTCTGCCGCTGGAGCGCCTCGAGAAAGAGCACGTCCGCCCCGCAAGCGGCCGAGGAATAGCCGATGCGCGCGCCGAGGTCCTCGAGCGTCGCCGCGATTCGCTCGCCGACTTCCTCGACGATCTCGAGCGGAAAGCGGGGCGAGCGGCGCCCCGGCTGATCGATTCGATGGCCCGTAAACGCGACGATCGGCGGAATGCGGAAGCCGTCGAGGACCTCGCCGGCGATCGCCGAATAGCCGCTGAGAAGCCTGAGCTGTCTGCGCATGCTCGCGAGCTCGGCGAAGCGCTCCCGCACGAGCCCCCTCGCGCTTCGGTAGAAGCGGAGCGCCTGGTCGCTTTTGCCGAGAAGAACGCAGGCTTCCCCGAGCGTCGCGAAGAGCCAGGGGTCCTTGGCATCGTTCTTCCTGACGAGATCGAGGGCGATCCGGGCGACCTGGGCCGCGAGCGCCTTCGCGGTCTGGCCGTCGCCGAGAATGAAGCTCAACGTGGCGGCGTTGATGCCGGAGTAATAGCCGCGGCTCCGCTTGAAGGCCTTGAGATAGAGGTTCCGGGAGGTCTTCAGCGTCGAGCCATCGCGCGGCTCCCGGCCCGAGAGCTGCCAGATCTCCTTGTACACCCTCCCGAGAATGCCGAGGGTCTCCTCGTCCCGGTGGCCTTGGCGGTAGAGCTCCGAGAGGAGCGCCTTCGCCTTGAGGAGAAAGCCGCACTTGATCGAGGAGAGGCTGAAGAGCTGGGTGAGCCTGAGGTCTCCGTGGAAGCAGGAGAGGCCTTCGGCGAGGACGTCGTGCGCGAACATCACCTGCCCGAGGCCGTCCGCGATGCCCGCGAGCTTGGCGTAGAAGTAGGGCTCCCTCTCCCAGAGCGAAGCGTCCTTCGAGATCCAAAGGTCGTGGATGACGCTGCCGATCCGATCACGCTGTTGCTCGAGATAGGCGTCGAAGTTCTTGCGACTGGTTTCGCTCATGCGCCCCCGCCACGGGCAGTATAGCGCATGGGCCGGCCTTTGACAGCTTGCCCGAGGCGAGCGAGCCTTGACTTTCGCGCTCCGCGGGTAGCATCTTTCAGGGCAAGCCAATCTGAGAGGAGTTCGTATGAGCACGGTGCGGGAAGGGGCGACCCTGTCCAATTTCACCATTTTGTCCATTAAGCCCATCCCGGAATACAAGGCGACCGGTATCTTCCTGCGCCACCGCACCGGCGCTCTCGCCTATCACCTCCTGTGCGACGATTCGGAGAACCTGTTTTCCTTCGCGTTCCGCACGCCGTCGAGCAACGACCGGGGGGCGGCCCACATCATCGAGCACTCGGTCCTCGCGGGCTCCCGGAGCTTCCCGATCAAAGACCCCTTTCTCGAGCTCATGAAGGGGAGCGTCAACACCTTTCTCAACGCCATGACCTATCCCGACAAGACGGTCTATCCGGCGAGCAGCACGGTAGAGGCCGACTACTTCAACCTCATGCGCGTCTACGGCGACGCGGTCTTCTTTCCGCTCCTGCGCCGCGAGATCTTTCACCAGGAGGGCCGCCGCTTCGAGCTCACCCCCGAGGGGAAGCTCGTGTTGAGCGGCGTCGTCTACAACGAGATGCTCGGCAACTACAGCGAGCACGACTCGATCGTGGGGGAGTGGTCGTACCGCTCGCTCTTCCCGGACAGCCCCTACCGCTTCGATTCAGGCGGCGCGCCCGAGTCGATCCCGGACCTCACCTACGAGGAGTTCAAGGCCTTTCACGAACGCTACTACCATCCGTCCAACTGCCTGATCTTCCTGTACGGGAACATCGCGACGGAACGCCAGCTCGAGTTCGTCGACCGGCATTTCCTCGCGGCGTTCGAGCCGAGGCCGCGCGACTTCGCGATCCCCGCTCAGCCGCGCTGGTCCGCGCCGCGGGACCTGACGGTTCCGAGCCCGACGTCCGACGGCGAGGAGTCGGCCCGTAAAAGCTCGATCACGTTGAACTGGCTGCAGGGCAGCGTCCTCGATCCGAAGGAAACCCTCTCCGCCGAGATCCTCACGGAGCTCCTGCTCGGGAACTCCGGCGCGCCTCTTCACCAGGCGATCGTCGAGTCGCGGCTCGGCGACGACCTCTCCCCCCAAAGCGGGCTTGACACCGACATCCGGGAGATGGTCTTCACGGTCGGCGTGCGGGGAACCGACCCCGAGCGCCGAGCGGAGCTCGAGCGCCTCGTGCTCGGCGAGCTCGCGAAGCTCGCCGAGCACGGCATCCCGAAGGACGTCCTCGAAGGAGCGCTCAAGCGCGTCGAGTTTCGAAACCGCGAGATTCCCGGCGGAGCGCCGTTCGGCCTCAGGCTCCAGGGAAAGGCGCTGCGCGGATGGCTGCACGGCGCGGCGCCCGAGACGACGCTCGAGTTCGCCCGGTGGATGGAGGAGATCAGGCGGGAGGTCTCGGCCGGGCCCTACTTCGAGGCTATGATCAAGCGGCTCCTCCTCGACAACCCGCATCGCTCGACGGTCACCGTGATTCCGGACGCCGACTACGCGAGAAAGAAGCAGGAGGAGCTCGAGGCGCGCCTCGCGAAGCGCCTCGCCGCGATGTCGGAGGAGGAGAAAGAGCGGACGCGGCGCGACGTCCAGGCGATGCGCCGCCTCCAGGACGAGCCCGACCCGCCCGCCCTCGTCGCGGACATCCCTTCGATCGCCCTCGCGGACCTGCCGAGCGAAGTGGACATGATCGAGACCGAGGAGCGCGTCGTCGCCGGAGCGCCGTTCTACCTCCACGACCTGTTCACGAACGGCGTAGTCTACGTCGATCTTGCCTTCGATCTCGGGCGCCTTGACGGCGAGCGGCAGAAATACCTGCCCTTGTTCAGCCGCTCGATTTGCGGGCTCGGCTTTCCCGAAGTTCCCTACGACGAGGTCGCGCGCCGTCTCGCGCTGCGGACCGGCGGGGTCTTCTCGTTCCTCGAGTCGAACGGCCTTCCCGCCCGGAAGGGCGGCGCGGGAAGCTACCTCTTTTTCCGGCTGAAGGTGCTCGAGTCGGACCTGCGGGAGGGGATCGAAATGCTCCGCCGCATGGTGCTCGACTCGGATTTCACGGACTTCCGCCGGATTCGCAGCCTCCTCATGGAGATGAGAAACGACTTCAAGTCTTCTATTATACCCAGGGGCAACTCGTACGCGGCGCTCCGGGCGGGCAGCAGGCTTTCCTCGGTGCTCGCGCGCGAGGAGCAGTGGGCCGGCACGGCGCAGCTCCTGTTCCTCGACTCGCTCGCCCGTGCGCAGGAGGCGGAGGTCGCCCTTGCGCGCGAGTACGCCGCGCTCAGGAGCGAGCTTTTCGTGAAAAGCGGCCTCACGGTCAACCTGACCGGCGAGGGAGCCGTCCTCGACGAGGCGTCGCGTCTCGTCGCCGATCTGGTCGGCGCGCTCGGCGGCGCCCACGCGGGCGCGGCGCCGAAGGCGCCGATTCAGGGCGGAGAGTCCGCCCCGGGCGCGCTCGAGGTCTTCGCGATCCCGTCGGACGTCGGGTACGCGGCGACCGCGCTCCGCGCCTCGACGCTCGGCGAGCCTTCCCACGCCCACGAGGTGCTTCTTGCGCACCTGCTTCGTACCGACTACCTCTGGGAGAAGATCCGCATGCGCGGGGGCGCGTATGGCGCCTCCGCCGCCGCGAACGGCACCGAAGGGCTTTTCTCGTTCTCCTCGTACCGGGACCCGCAAATCGCGACCACCTTGGACGTGTTTCGGGAAAGCCTCGGCGAATACGCGAGGCGCCCGGTCGACCCGGCGACGCTCAGGAAGGCGATCATCGGCTCGGTCGGACGGGAGCTTCATCCGCTGTCGCCGGCGGAAAAGGGGCTGGTGGCGCTCAGGCGGAAGCTCTACGGGATCACCGACGCCATGAGGCAGGCGAAGCGCGACGCGATGATCGCCGCTCGGCCCGAAGACCTATCGGCCGCCGCCGAGCGCCTCCTCGGCGGATACGGGAAGGCGGTCTCGGCCGTCCTTGCCGGAAAGGCCCTCCTCGAGGCGGCGGGCGAGCGGCTGCCGGGGCTCCCGGAGCCCGTGACGCTTCCGGTCTGACCCGGCGCTACTTTCTCGTCTCGATGGTGAAGAGGAACTGGCTGTCGCCCTCACCGCTTCCGAGCAGCGAGAAGTTGATGTTGATTTTTTCCTTCGCCGCGACCCAACTCGCCTTGAGGACGGGGTAACCGGAATAGCCCTGCGCCGGATCCCTGAACTCAGTGACGCCGTTTTCGACCTGGGCGGGCTCGCCGAAGCGGCGGGTGTAATCGGCGATCGCCTTGTGCGTCGCGTCGAGATAGACGTTGAAGTTCACCTGATTCACGCTCGACTCGTAGGAGTTGAAGATGAACCAGCTCAAGGTCCGCCCGTCGAACGAATAGGTCCAGTCGCCCTCGAGGCCGTAGAGCTCGCCCGGAGTGCTCCACTCGTCGTCGGGCGTCAGCTTCGCCTGCGGAAAGATCGAATGAAAGCTCTCGTACGGCATGCCCACGGCGACGTCGGCGAGGGT
>JASHNV010000040.1 GCA_030041455.1 Spirochaetia bacterium | reverse complement strand
GGCCGCCGCCGCGCGCACGATTCCGACCACGACGAAGAGCCCCACCGCGACGATGAGCAATTGATAGTACAGGATCAGGTGAACGTAGACGTCGAGCGGGAAGATCGCGGTGAGGAGGCCGCAGGCTCCGCCGATCGCCCAGAGGACCCGGCGGAGGAGGCGCGGGAACTGGCGCGGATAGACCGTCGCGAGGAAGTGATAGAAAAGCGGGAGCAGGAGGTAGACCGACAGGAACTCGACTTTGTTCGTCAGGCCGAAGACGATCCGGGAGGGCTCCGGAAACCACCAGACGACGGGGAGGCGCTCGGTGACGAGAAGGCGGACGCCCACGCCGAGGGAGAACAGGGCGAAGAGGAGCGCCGAGCGGTCGCGCCTGCGCGTGACGAAAAATATGAGGTAGTGAGCCGCCATGAACAGGATCACGCCGAGGGAGAAGAAGGAGCGGATGTCGGCCGCCTCCCGAGCCCCGGCCGCCTGCTCGGGGGTCTCGAGAACGATGGCGCTCGTGAGGCCGCCCTCCCGGGTCGCGAAGTTCGCGACTTCCGCCACGAGGTAGAGATCGGCGCTCTCAGGCTGGAAGGAGACCGTCCGGGGCAGGTATTGCGCGATCGTGGTCTCGGGCGTCGGCCCGATGACCCCGTTCGCCATGAGGGGCGCCTTTCCGGGCGGCACCACGCCTCCGCTCGTCTCGGGCAGGAGATAGATCCGATAGGCGCTCGTCGCCTCCTGGAGGGAGAGCGCGAGGGGAGTGCCCGCGGCGAGCCCTGTGATGAGCAGGCGGTAGACGGCGACCCCATGGTCGCCGAGGCGCCCGCCTGAGCCGTCGGGACGGCCGTTCCAGAATCCGGGCACGCGGAGATTCTCCGAGAAGCCGCCGGTCGAGTCGAGCGCGCGGCTGTCGGGAAAGAACCGCCAGACGCCCGAGAGCGGGACCGCGCCCTCGGCATTGAAGTCCCAGCCGTCGAGATCGATGACCCCGCCGACGGCGGTCGGAGGGCGGCTTGAAGGTACCCCGCAGGAGACGAGGAGCAACCCGAGGAAGACCGCCGAGGTCGCGCGCCATGAGAGTCTGACTTTCAAGCTTGCTCCTGAACGATATCCTATTCAAAAGCGTCAGGAAAACAACTCTAAAGCAATCCGGGGCGAAATGCAACCGAGCCTGGGCGCGAGCGGAGTTGACACGGGTCGCTCGCGCCCGCAATTATCAAACCATGGCAGATAAGAGGGTCCCGCTCGCGAAAGCGGAGCTCGAGCGCGTCATCGAACGCTACCCGACTCCCTTCCACCTCTACGACGAGGCGGCCATCCGCCGCAACGCGCGCGCCTTCGCGCGCGCCTTCGCGTGGGTTCCCGGCGGGCTCACGAACTACTTCGCGGTGAAGGCGCTGCCCAACCCGCACATGCTCGAGCTCCTGAAGTCCGAGGGCATGGGTGCCGACTGCTCGTCGCTGCCGGAGCTCCTGCTCGCGCGGGCCTCGGGCATCGACGGCGAGCGGATCATGTTCTCGTCGAACGACACTCCCGCCGCCGAGTTCAGGAAGGCGCGGGAGCTCGGCGCGGTCATCAACCTCGACGACCTCAGCCACATCCCCTTCCTCGAGGCGAGCGCCGGAATCCCGGAGCTCATCTGCTGCCGGTACAATCCGGGTCCCTTGAAGGAGGGAAACGCGATCATCGGCGATCCTAGGGAGGCGAAGTACGGCTTCACGCGCGAGCAGCTCTTCGACGGCTACGCGAGACTCAAGGCGCTCGGAGCGAAGCGCTTCGGACTTCACACGATGGTCGCCTCCAACGAGCTCGATCCCCGGTATTTCGTGGAGACCGCCGAGCTCCTCTTCGACCTCGTCGCGGAGCTCTCGGCGAGGGTCGGGATTCGCTTCGAGTTCGTCAACTTAGGCGGAGGCATCGGAATCCCCTACCGGCCCGAGCAGCGCGCGGTCGATCTCGACGAGGTCGCCCTGGGAATCCGGGCGGCCTACGACGAGAAGATCCGCCCTCGCGGGCTCCATCCGCTTCGCATCGTCTGGGAGTGCGGGCGCATGGTGACCGGGCCGTACGGCTACCTCGTCTGCCGGGCGATCCACCGCAAGAGCACCTACAAGGAGTTCGTCGGGCTCGACGCAAGCATGGCGAACCTCATGCGGCCCGGCATGTACGGCGCCTATCACCACATCACCGTCATGGGGAAGGAGGGCCTGCCGAGCGACCATCGCTACGACGTGACCGGCTCGCTCTGCGAGAACAACGACAAGTTCGCCGTCGACCGCGACCTGCCCCGGATCGACCCGGGCGACATCGTGGTCATCCACGACACCGGGGCTCACGGCCACGCGATGGGCTTCAACTACAACGGGAAGCTGCGAAGCGCCGAGCTGCTCCTGCGGGAAGACGGGAGCGTACGGCTCATCCGCAGGGCGGAGACCCCGGCCGACTACTTCGCGACGCTCGACTACCCGGGGCTTCGGGCCGACTGACGTGGCCTGTCGCGGCGCCCGAGGGGGCCTATGAGAGTCGAGGTGGCCTACAAGAGCTCGAGCCTCGACGGCAGGGCGAGGCGCCTGCTCCCGGGCATGCGGGAGGCGTGGCCCGAGGCGAGCTCGCTTCGCATCGTGGACGTCTACCTCCTCGATATCGGCCGGGAGCTGCCTCCTGACGTGGCGGCGGAGGTCTTCGCCGACCCCGTCGCGCAGGAGGTCTCGGTCGACGGGAGCCTCCTGGCCGGGGATCCCGACCCGGACGCGCTCATCGAGGTGACGAGCCGGCCCGGGGTGGCCGACCCCGTCGCCGCCACCGCGAGGCAGGCGATCGAGGCGAGGCTCGGCGCGGCGCTCCCCCCGGAGAGCGTCGTCCAGACGGCGGTCCAATACGTCCTCGCGGCGGGAGGACGGGGGGCGGAGGCGGGGCGCCTTGAGCGAATCGCCTCGAGCCTCCACAATCCGCTCATCCAGCAGGCGGTCGTCCTTTCGGGAGACGACTGGCGCGCCGGAGCGCGCTTTCCGCCGCTCTACCCCCACCGCGTGGCCGGGAGCATGGCGGAGGTCGAGACCTTCGCGATCGATTCGTTCGACGACCGAGCGCTCGAGGAGCTCTCGCGGGACCGCCTCCTCGCCCTCGGCATCGAGGAGCTCCGAGCGATCAAGGCGCATTTCTCCTCGGAGGAGATCCGGCGCGAGCGGGAGGCTGCCGGGCTCGGCCGGTTGACCGACGTCGAGATCGAGATGCTCGCGCAGACCTGGTCTGAGCATTGCAAGCACAAGATCTTCAGCGCCACGATCACCTACCGGGAAAACGGCAGGAGCGAGACCATCCGCTCGCTCTTCGCCACCTACATACGGCGGACCACCGAGGAGCTCGCGGCGCGGAAGCCCTTTCTCCGGTCGGTCTTCAAGGACAACGCGGGCGTCGTCGAGTTCGACGCGGGACACCTCCTGTGCTTCAAGGCGGAGACCCACAACTCGCCCTCCGCGCTCGACCCCTACGGCGGCGCGATCACCGGGATCGTGGGGGTCAACCGCGACATTCTCGGCACGGGGAAGGGCGCGAAGCCGATCTTCAATACCGACGTCCTCTGCTTCGGCTTCCCCGAGACCCCGGACGCGATCGAGGGGCACCTGCATCCGGCGCGCGTCCTCGCGGGGGTGCATCGCGGCATCGTCGACGGCGGAAACCAGTCCGGGATTCCCGTCGTCGCGGGAGCCTTCGTCTTCGACGAGAGCTTCGTCGGAAAACCCCTCGTCTTCTGCGGAACCGGCGGCCTGCTCCCCTCCGAGGTCCTCGGCGAGCCCGGCTGGACGAAGCGGGTCGAGGCGGGCGACCTCGCCGTCATGGTGGGCGGCCGGATCGGCAAGGACGGGATTCACGGCGCGACCTTCTCGTCCCTCGCCCTCGACGAGGCGTCGCCGACCTCCGCGGTCCAGATCGGCGACCCCATCGTGCAGCGGCGGATGAGCGATTTCCTGCTCGAGGCGCGCGACCTCGGGCTGTTCAAGGGCATCAACGACAACGGCGCAGGAGGGCTCTCCTCCTCCCTCGGGGAGATGGCGCAGCTTTCGAACGGCGTCCGCATCGAGCTCGACCGCTGCCCCCTCAAGTACGCGGGGCTCGCTCCCTGGGAGATCCTCGTTTCCGAGTCCCAGGAGCGCATGAGCCTCGCGGTCGCCCCGGACAGGATCGGAGAGCTCCTCGCCCTCGCGTCGAGGCGCGACGTCGAGGCGACCCAGGTCGGCGTCTTCACCGACTCCGGACGCATCGAGGTCCTCCACGGAGGGAAGCTCGTCGGCATGATCCGCCTGTCCTTCCTTCACGGGGGCCTTCCCGCGATGAGGCTCGACGCCGAATGGAGCGGTCCCCGGCGCGTGCGCCTCCAGGCGGTGCCCGGAGCGGCAAGGCCCTCCGGAGGCCTCGCGGGAACGCTCCTCGCGCTCCTCGCCGATCCGTCGATCGCCTCGAAGGAGCCCCTCGTCCGGCAGTTCGACCACGAGGTGATCGGGCAGTCCGTC
Source organism: Spirochaetia bacterium (assembly GCA_030041455.1). GTDB lineage: Bacteria > Spirochaetota > Spirochaetia > DAHUYW01 > DAHUYW01 > DAHUYW01. The sequence continues at coordinate 17,362 of JASHNV010000040.1, read as the reverse complement.
GTGAAGCCCTTCGTCGGGGAGCGCTCCGACGGCCCGAGCGACGGAGCGGTCTTGAGGCCCCTCCCCGAGAGCGTCCGGGGCGTCACGGTGACGCACGGCATCTGCCCCGGCTACGGCGCGATCGATACCTACCATATGGCGATGTGCGCGGTCGACGAGGCCTACCGGGCCCACATCGCGCTCGGCGGCGACCCGGATTGGGCCTGCGCCCTCGACAACTTCTGCTGGCCCGACCCGGTGGAGTCGGCGCGGACCCCCGACGGGCGCTTCAAGCTCGCCCAGCTCGTGCGCGCCTGCCGGGGCCTTCGCGAGGCCTGCCTCGCCTACGGCCTCCCGCTCGTCTCGGGGAAGGACTCGATGAAGAACGACACCGTGCTCGCCGGGCGCACGGTCTCGATCAAGCCGACGCTCCTCGTCTCCCTCATGGGCATGATCCCCGACGTCCGCTCCGCGATCACGAGCGACTTCAAGCGCCCGGGCGACCGCGTGTACCTGCTCGGCGAGACGCGCGGCGAGATGGGCGCCACCTCCTTCGAGCGAACCGGCGGCGCGAGCGGGGACGACTGCCCGCGGGTGAGGCCGGACGAGGCCCTCGCGGTCTACCGCGCCTTCCACGCCGCGCGGCGGCTCGTCGCCTCCTGCCACGACCTCTCCGAGGGCGGCCTCGCGGTCGCCCTCGCCGAAAGCGCGCTCGCGGGCCGTCTTGGCGCCGAGATCGATCTGGAGGCGCTCGCCCGAGCGAGCGCCTTCGACCGGGGGCAGCCGAGCGCGGAGGAGCGCCTCCTTTTCTGCGAGACCCCGTCGAGGCTCCTCGTCACCGTGCCGGCCTCCGACGCCGGGCCGTTCGAGCGCTTCTTCGCCGGGCTTCCCGCCGCGCCGATCGGGACGGTCGTCGAAGGCGCGCGCCTCTCCATCCGCCGGGGCGACGCCCGGCTCATCGATCTATCTATAGAAGAAATCGAGGCGGCCTGGAAAGCGCCGCTCGGAAAGGGGTAGCCGGTGGTCGTGCGCGCGTGCGTGATCGGCGGCTACGGGATCAACGCCGACTGCGAGCTCCGGGATGCCTTCGCGATGGCCGGGTCCGAGGCGGCGCGGGTCCACGTCCAGGACCTCCTCGATCGGCCCTCGGAGATCGATCGCTACCACATCCTCGCCTTTCCGGGCGGCTTCTCCTTCGGCGACCACCTCGGCTCGGGGCGGGTGCTCGCCGCCCTGTTCAAGCGCCACCTGAAAGAGGCGCTCGACCGCTTCGTGTCGTCCGGGCGGCTCGTCATCGGGGTGTGCAACGGCTTTCAGGTGCTCGTGAAAATGGGCATCCTGCCGAACCTCCGGGGCGGGTGGACCCCCGAGGTCTCCCTCATCCACAACGACACCGGGCTCTTCGAGGACAGCTGGGTGCGGCTCTCCTTCAATCGGGCCTCGCCCTGCCTGTGGACGCGGGGTCTCGCGGAGGCGGAGCTTCCGATCCGCCACGGCGAGGGGCGCTTCATCGTGGGGTCGGAGGAGATCATGAGACGGATGGAGGAGAGCGGGCTCGTGGCGCTCCGCTACGAGGGGCGCAATCCGAACGGCTCGCTTGGGGCGGTGGCGGGGATCACCGACCCTTCGGGCCGCATCCTCGGCCTCATGCCGCATCCGGAGGCGTTCCTCCGGCCCGAGCAGCACCCGCGCTGGGCCCGCGAGCGCTTCGAGGAGGGCCAAGGCCTCGCGCTCTTCCGAAACGGCGTCGAGGCCGTCCGAAGGAACCTCTAGCTCCCCAGCCCCGGATCACTGCCTGAGGTACATGAGCTTTTCGGGCAGCACGATGTTGTTGCCGAAGCGGTCCTCGCCGTAGCCCGCCTCGGCGAGCAGCCTGAGGTCCTCGAGCACCCGCTTGTCGCCCGAAAAGGTCACCATGATGTTGATGTCGATGTCGATCTTGCCGAGGGCGAGACAATGGGCGATCCATCGCTTGGCATACTCGGCGAGCGTCTCCTCCTCGAAGGGCACGAGATCGTTGTACGAGAAGTTCTGGTCGTACACGAGGAGGTCGTGATTCTCGAGGAGGGAGTACCAAATCTCCTTCAGACCCGCCTTCAGCGCCCGCTTGCCCGCCTTCTCGCAGTTCTTCAGCGCCGGCAGCGCGTTGATCTCCTCGGCGATGAACTTCCGCTTCTTCGCGTTGATCTGCTCGTTCGCTCTGAACAGCTCCAAGGGCCTCGAGGCGTCGTAGTGCTCGTCCTCAAGCTGCATGTCGACCTTGCTTCCGTAATGCAGGATGATCTTGGCGACGAGGGTCGAGGGTCTCACGTGGAATCCGCGGAACTTGGGGACCGGAACCTCGATCCGGCCCAGCTCGGCGTACACCCGCAGGATGTTATGGCAGAGATCCTGGGCCGCCTTGATGAAACGGTGGGAAAAGGCCACCGAATAGTTCATGAGGAGGTGGAGAAGCTCCTCGGCGCTCACCGGATAGCGGTACTCCCACCTCAAGCCGCTCATGACGACGTTCATGTGGCGCTCGTAGTAGTGGATGAGGTCGGTCCCGGTCGCGAGGAGATGATAGATGATCGAGACGTGGCCGCGCATGATCCGCAGGTCGTGGTCCTGGTCCTCGATGTCGGAATCGGAGATGTAGGTGTCGTAGAGGGATTGGAGGTTGTGAAACTTGTTCTCGATGACCCGCAGGCTCTCCTCGTTGATCGAGTCCGGGACGCACAGCGCGTAATCCCGCTCCTGGACGGTCTTGTAGACCTCGAGGAGCCGGCTCTCTTCCGAGAGATTCAAGAAAGCCGTCGCAAGGTAGCAGACCGACTTTCCCGGTTCTTCGATGTGGCGTTTCGTGCGGTCGGGCGCGAGGCCGCCGTCGGGGAGGAACTCGCCGAAGCTCTCCGTCTCCTCGAGCTCCTCCGTCGGAAAGCCGAGCTCGCGTGCGAGGCGGAGGAGCTCGTCGGAAAAGCCGAGGAGAATGCGGAACAGGACGTTGATGGCGTCGTCGGTGGCCTGGGGGAAGTCCTCCTCGATGGGCAGGAGCCGGTAGACCGGCGTCGTGTGGCGCAGGTGGAGCAGGATGTAGCCGATCTCGGAGAAGAGCTTCGCCGCGGCGGCGAGCTCGCGAAACGGGAACCAGCACCGGTTGTTGCGGGCGCCGAAGGCGTCGAGAAGCTCCTCGATGCGCGCCGCCTCGGTCTGGAACCGCGCGAGGAGCGGGCGCGTGAAGACTTCCTGCTTCTCAGGGTGGGCGATCACGTGCCGCGAGAGCGAAAGGAGCGGCTTCACGGTGTCGAGGAGCACGTCGCGGAAGGTCTCGTCGTCGATCAACCGCACCGTCTGCTCGGCGGATTGCGCCTCAAGCCGCATCGCCCGCTCCGCGATTCGAACAAAATGACACGGCCATTCGTGACTCTAATTAATCGACAATGACCGGGACGGTCAATAGCGCGTCCCGTTTTTCGATACTAAACATATGTATGGTCATTTTCTTTCGCTTCGAATTGGACTCAACTTTGCGTAATTTGTTATGCTACAATAACATAGTAATTTTAAGCCAATTAAAAAAAAATTTCATTTGTTGCTGACACGGGCGTTTTCCGATATAATACTAACAGATCTTTTACTAGGGAGGATCACACATGGCTAAGTCCGGATCGAACGTGAAAAAGCCAGCTGCTAAGAAGCCTGCGCCGAAGAAGGGCAAGTAGGCGCCGCTTGGCTACGAACCGGATACCGTTACCCAGGTACATGGTATCCGGTTTTTTTTTGCTCCCGCGCCCGCTCCTTACCCCTTCGGCTTGAAATCGAGGGAGGCGGAGTTGATGCAGTAGCGCAAGCCGGTCGGCTTCGGCCCGTCCTCGAAGACGTGGCCGAGATGGGAGCCGCAGCGGCTGCAGACGACCTCGATCCTCCGCATGAAATGGCTCCCGTCGTCGTGCTCCTCGATCGAGTCAGGCGACAGCGGCTCCCAGAAGCTCGGCCAGCCCGAGCCGGAATCGTACTTCGTCTCCGAGGCGAAGAGCTCCTGGCCGCACGCGCCGCAGATGAACACCCCCTGCCCCTTGAAGTGATAGTATTTGCCGGTTCCCGGGCGCTCGGTGCCCTTCTCCCGGAGGATGCTGAACCGCTCCGCGCCGAGGCGCTTCCGCCACTCGTCGTCGGAGAGCCGAATCTTGTCGCTCGATCCGTCGTTTTTTTCCATGAAAATCTCCTTTGCGCGGTCGACCTCCGCGGCCCGGGTCAGAAATCGATATGATTCGGGTCCGCACCGACTCGGCGGGAGGCGTCGAGGGAGTCGATCGAGGCCATCTCGTCGGCCGAGAGCTCGAAGTCGAAGACCTGCGCGTTCTCCCGAATCCGCTCCGCCCTGACGGACTTCGGAATGCTCACGACGCCGTGCTGCAGGTCCCACCTGATGAGAACCTGGGCCACGCTCTTGCGGCGGCGCGCGGCGATGCCCTTGAGGAGCGGGTTGTCGAAGGCGGTCCCCTGGACGAGCGGCGCCCACGCCTCGAGCCTGATCCCCCGCTCCCGGCAGAAGTCGAGGAGGTCGCGCTGGAGCAGGAAGGGATGGAACTCGACCTGATCGACCCCGGGCACCGTCCCGGTCTCGGCGAGGAGCTCGCTCAGATGGCGCACGAGAAAGTTGCTCACCCCGATCGAGCGGACGCGCCCGTCGGCGCGGAGCTTCTCGAAGGCCTTCCACGTCTCCGCGATCACGGGCGCCCCCGAAGACGGCCAGTGGATGAGGTAGAGGTCGACGTACTCGAGTCCGAGGCGCTTTCGGCTCTCCTCGAAGGCCTTGAGCGCCGAGTCGAAGCCGTGCCGGTTGTTCCAGAGCTTCGTGGTCACGAAGAGCTCGTCGCGCGGGATCCCGCTCTCGCGGATCGCCTTCCCGACGCCGCGCTCGTTCTCGTAGAGCGCGGCGGTGTCGATCGAGCGGTAGCCGCAGGAGAGCGCCGCCTTGACCGCCTCCTCTACCTCCCTGCCGTCGCGGGTCAGGTAGACGCCGAGGCCGAGCCACGGCATGCGCGCGCCGTCATTGAGAACCACGCTGTCTCGAATGCTGCCCACCGCCTGTCCCTCCCGGGCGATCCCGCCCTCGCGGGAGGCCGTTTCGACCACTATAATCGATGGACATCATCCGGTCAAACGCGGTAGCCTCCTTCGTGAAAACGGTCGCCGATCGGCGCCAGGGGGACCATGAGAAGAATCGCGGTGATCTCGGCGTGCCTGCTCGCGGCGGCGCCCGGTTTCTCGTTCGGCTTCGACGCCTCCGCGGGGGTGTCGATCTACATTCCGGAGTCGCTCTACGAGCACGGTCAGGGAAGCATCAGCGTCGAGACCGACGTTCAATACTCGTTCGAGCTCTCGAAATACTTGAGCGTTCCGGTCGGCGTGAGCTACGACAAGATCTTCGGGCTCGAGGCGGCGAATCCCGTGGAGACGCCCCAGCCCCAAAGCCCGTGGTTTTTCGCGGACTCCGTCATGCCCTACGCGGAGCTCAAGGTTCACCTGCCGGTCGGCCCCTTCTACGGAGACCTGTTCGGAGGGCTCGCCGCGAACTGGTATGCCACCCTCACCCCGATCGGACAGAATATCGAAAGCTACCTCGCCGCCCAGAAGGGGCCGGGAACGATCATCTCGTTCACCAACCCGGTCGTCGCCCCCGGCGTCGGGCTCGGCTGGGTGGCCGGAGGGGATCTCGGGGTCGACCTCGGCAAGATGAAGTTGGACGTGAGCTTCACCTACCGCGACGTGTCGCAGCCGCTCGGACTCTCGGGCAGCTACTACGAGAACGGAAGCACCGCGCCGAACGGGCTCGACGCCTCCTGGGCGAGCGAGGCGACGCTCGTCATGCGCGGCATCTCGATCGGCGTCAACGGGACCGTCTCCTTCTAGCCGGTCTACGAGCGGCCGGAGGCGAGCGAGGTCTCGTACTGCAGCCGGTAGAGGGACTGGTAGACGCCGCCTCGGGCGAGGAGCTCGCTGTGGCTGCCCTGCTCGACGAGCACGCCGTTGCTCAGGACGAGGATGCGGTCGGCGTGCTGAATCGTCGAGATCCGGTGCGCGATCACGAGCGAGGTCCTTCCCGCGAGGAGCGCCCTCAGCGCCCCCTGGATGAGCTTCTCGGTCTCCGTGTCGACGCTCCCGGTCGCCTCGTCGAGCACGACGATCTGCGGGTCGTGCGCGACGACCCGGGCGAACGACAGGAGCTGCCGCTCGCCGGTCGAGAGGTTGGCGCCCCCCTCGTGGAGCTCCGCGCGGTAGCCGCCCGGTAGGCGCTCGACGATCCGCTCGGCGTGCACGACCCGCACGGCCTCCTTCACCCGCTCGAGGGGGATGCCGCTCCCGAGGGCGATGTTCTCCTCCACGGTGCCCGAGAAGATGAAGACGTCCTGCTGCACCGGCTGGATGACTCTTCTGAGATCGCGGAGCTTGAGCTCGCGGATGTCGATGCCGTCGAGCCTGATGGCGCCCGAGGTGACGTCCCACAGCCGCGTGAGCAGGTTGATGATGGTGGTCTTGCCCGCGCCCGTGTAGCCCACGATCGCGACGGTCTCGCCGGGCTCGATCGCGAAGGTAACCCCCTTCAGGACCGGCTCGTCGGACTTGTAGGCGAAGCCGACGCCCTCGAAGGCGATCGCGCCCCGGAGCGGCTCGGGCAGGCTCCGCGTTCCGGCGTCGGGAATCCTCGAGTCCGTGTCGAGGAGGTCGAAGACCCGCTCCCCTCCGGCCATGGCCGACTGCAGGACCGTGAACTTCTCCGACAGATCCATGACTGGCTGGTAGAACTTGTTGATGAGATTGAGGAACGCGATGAGGACGCCGAGCGAGACGGCGTTGCGGATGAACATGCCGGTGCCGAAATAGAGCACCACGCCGATCGAAACCGACGTGAACAGGTCGGTGAGGGGCCTGAACGCCGCGAACACGTACATCTCGGCGAGGGTCGCCCGAAGGAGCTTCGTGTTGCGCTCGACGAACTCGGCGACGCTCCGCCGCTCCCGCGCGAACATCTGAACCACCCCGACTCCGGCGATGTGCTCGGAAATGTAGGCGTTGACCTGGGAGACCCACATCCGAAGCCGCCGGTAGGCGTCCCTCGCCTTGAAGCGGAAGAAGACGGTCGCGAGGAGGACCGGAGGCAGGGTGCAGAGGGCAATGAGCGCGAGCTTGGGGTTCAGCAGGAAGAGCGTCACCACCGCGCCGATCATCATGGCGCCGTCCTGGAGGAAGGAGGTCGCCACCGTCGTGAAGAGGTCGTTGATGGTCTCGACGTCGTTGGTGACCCGCGAGACGAGGCTTCCGACCGGGTTCGAGGTCAGGTAGCCGAGCGACTGGTGGAGCGTGTGGTCGAGCAGCCTCAGCCTGAGGCTCTTCATGACCCCTTGGCCGGTGAGGGACATGAAGTAGACCTGCAGGAAGGAGAAGAGGAGAACGCCGACGAGGAGCGCGAGATACTTCGCCGCGCCGAGCGCCACGCCGCGGAAGTCGTCGGCCCTGATCGTGTCGATCTCGCCCTTCGAGAGCTCCTTGAGGTCCTCGGACCGGATCGCGCCGTACCGATCGCCGAGCGCGAAAAGGCCGGGATGCGCCCGAAGGACGCGATCGAGGTCGGCCCTCGCGGGATCGAGCCTGAAGACGTACCGCGGCGTGTCGTCGATCGTCCCGTCGCGCTCGAGGCTCGCCTTCTCGACTCCGGTGAGAAGGCTCAGGCGCGACGCGAGGAGGTACACGTACCCGCCGATCGTGGGATCGGCGGGGGTGATTTTGAGCGGCCTCACCCCCGGCTCGCCGAGCGCCGAGGCGCTCAGGCGGCAATACTCGACGATGATGTAGCGGTCGATCGTCTTCTGGAGGACGACCGGAAGGAGCAGCTCGGCGAGCGTCGCGAGGAGAAGACCCGCCACGGCGAGCGCGACGGTGCGGGCGTGGGGTTTCAGGAAGCCGAGGAGCCGCCGCATGATGACCGGATCGTAGCCCTTGACGACCTGGTCGATCTCGGCGACTCCGAACGACTCGAAGTCGCTCATGGCGCCGCCCCCTGCTCGAGACGCTGCAGCGCGTGGATCTCGCGGTAGAGGCCCGGCTCGGCGAGGAGCTCCTCGCGCGTGCCTCGCTGAATCGCCCGGCCGCGGTCGAGGACGATGATGAAGTCCGCCACGTCGAGGGTCGAGACCCGGTGGGAGATGACGACGTTGGTCCGCCCGCGCCGCTCCTTCAGGAACTCGCGCAGAATCCGCTCCTCGGTCTCGGTGTCGACCGCCGACAGCGCGTCGTCGAGGACGAGGAACTCCGGGCTCACCGCGATCGCGCGCGAGATGGCGATGCGCTGCTTCTGTCCCCCCGAGAGCGTCACCCCGCGCTCGCCGACGATCGTGTCGAGCCCGCTCGGGAACGCCGCGAGGTCGCGGCTGATCGTGGACAACGCCGCGGCGCGCTCGACGACCTCCTCCGCGATCTCGGGCCTTCCGAAGGCGATGTTCTCGCGGATGTTGGCCGAGAACAGGAAGGCGTCCTGCAGCACGACGCCGAACGCCGAGCGGAGCGCCCGGAGATCGAAGTCGCGGACGTCGCGGCCCCCGATGAAAACGGTGCCCGCAGGCGGATCGAGCAGGCGCGGCAGGAGCTTCACGAGCGTGCTCTTGCCCGAGCCGGTGCGGCCGAGGATGCCGAGCGTCGTTCCGCGCGGAATCTCCACGCTGATGTCGTCGAGAACCCCGGGGCCGCCCTCGGAATAGGCGAACGAGAGGCGCCGGATCGCGATCGAGCCGTCGCCTGAGTCGTTGTAGCCTCCCGGGGGAATCCCGCGCGAGCCGCCCGACGGCGCCAAGATCTCGGGCGGCTCGTTGAGGATCGCGTTCACGCGCTTCAGCGAGGCCCCTCCGCGCTGAAGGAGATTGACCGTGTAGCCGATGCTCATCATCGGCCAGGCGAGCATCTCCAGGTAGCTCATGAATGCCACGAAATCGCCGGCGCCGAGCCTTCCGGAGATGACCCGCGGACCCCCGAGCCAGAACAGCAGGAGCACGGTGAAGCCCGAAAGGAAGGTCATAATGGGGAAAAAGAAGCCGAAAAGCCGCACGAGCGCCATGTTCCGCGACCGGTACTCGTCGTTGATTCCGGAGAAGGTCCGAAGCGAGTGCTCCTCCTGGACGAAGGACGTGATCACGCGGATGCCGCTGAGCGCTTCCTGGACGTGCCCGGAGAGCTTCGCGAAGCCCTCCTGCACCCGGCGGAAGCGGTCGCCGAGGAGGCTTCCCATGAAGAAGATCAGGACCGAGAGGAGCGGCAGGGGCAGGATCGTGTAGAGCGCGAGGCGCGGATACTGGGTGAACAGGATGACGAGGATCGCGAGGGTCATGAAGAGCCCGTCGATGAAGGAGACCGTCGCCATGCCGGTCGCCTGCCTGATCGCCTGCATGTCGTTGGTCGCCCTCGCCATGAGGTCGCCCGATTTGTAGCGGCCGTAGAACGAGGGCGAGAGCGCGAGGAGGTGGGTAAAGTAGCGGTCCCTCATCTCCTTCTCGATCCGTCGCGCCGAGCCTTGGATGCACAGCCGCCACCCGACCCTCCCGATCGCGACGGCGAGCGCGATGAGGACCATCTCGATCATGAGCCGCACGATGGCCGAGAGCTCCGGACTTCCCGCCGAAAGCTGATTGATCGCCTGCCTGATCATCTGAGGGATGAACAGCTGCCCTCCGTCGGTGACGATCAGGAAGAAAAAGCCGACGAGATAGAGCGGCAGGTAGCGCCGTACGTACGGAACGAGCGTTTTGAACTCTTTGAGCACCGTGCGATCCTTGACAGTCGAAGGTGAGGGCCTGAGGGCCCCTCGCGAGACGGAAGCCGCGTCCTCCAATATACCGCTTCCTCGAGAGCCCGGGTACCCTCCTTTCGGCTAGGAGGCGAAGGCCCGAAAGGCGGAGCGGATGATCGCGATGCCGCGAGGCGTTCCGGCGACGATCGTCTCCTCGGCTCTCTTCCGGGCGACGAGAGGCCGGTAGTCGATGGGACGGCCGCTCACGTACTCCATCGAGAGGCCCTCCGACGTGATCACCGCGTGCGCGCCGGCGATATCCCACACGAAGTTGGGGGCAAAGATGGCGCCGGCGACCGCGGGGTGGAGGAGCGGCGCGACGATGTGGATGGCGGTGCTGCCGACGTTGCGGATCTTGCCGGGAAAGGCGCGCATGTCGAAAGACCGATGCACGTTCGATCCCACCATCACCTGGAGGAGGTCGGCCGGGCCGGGCTCGATCTCGGCCGGTCGCAGGGGCTCGCCGTTGAGGAGCGCCCGCTTCCCGATATCGGAGAAGAGGAGGGTGCCGCCCGACAGGGCGGCACCCCATCGGGGACCGTGGACGATCCCCGCGACGGGGTGAAATTCGCGGTCAAGGAGCCCGATCGAGATGGCCCAGCCCGGCATGCCCTGGCTGAAGCAGTCGGTGCCGTCGATCGGGTCGATCGCGAAAGTGTAGTCGCGCTCGGCGTCGAAGTCGTCGTCGCACTCCTCGGCGACGACGTTCGCGTCGGGATAGAGGCTCGTCACGGAGTCGTGCAGGAAGGCGTTCAGGTCCGTGTCGACCTGGGTGAGGATCGATCCGTCTTCCTTGAACGCCCGGGTCACGAGGCGCTGCCGCTCGGCGGCGATCTGCCCGGCCTTGAGAACGAAGGGAATGAGCCCTTTGATTGAGTCCATCGGAACACCTCGCGGGAGGGGCGGTTGAGCCGCAAGCATACCACGGATGCGCCGGGGAGCACACCGCGCGGAGGGCGTATTCATGGTAGGCTTTCGCGATGGTGAACGTCTCGATCCTCGCCCTTCCCCGCTCCTCGCGAAGCGAGATCGCGGGGCGGAGCGGTCAAGCGTGGAGAGTGCGGCTGAAAGCGCCCCCGGCGCAGGGGGCAGCCAACGAAGAGCTCGTGGACCTCCTCGCGAAGGTGCTCTCGATTCCGAAGGCGGCCGTCGTCGTCCGAGCGGGATGGTCGTCGCGGCGAAAGCTCGTGCGGATCTCCGCCGATCTCGGGAGGGACGAGATCGAGGCGCTCCTCGATCGAGCGGCGGGCGGGCCTTCAGGCCGCGCCCCGGAAAGGCTTGACGGAGCGTAGGAGCGCGAAGAGCACCGCGAAGCCCGCCGCCTCCGCGGCCAGGGTGAAAAGGCAGATGGCGAGCGGGGAGACCTCGTAGAGGAGGCCCATGATCGCGCCGGATCCGAGGAGGCCGACCCCGTTGATGGTGTTGAACAGGCCGTAGCCGGTGCCGCGTTTCGCGAGCGAGGTGAGGTCGGCGATTCCGGCCTTGATCACGGTCTCCTGGATGCCGAGCGAGAAGCCCCACAGCGCGACCGCCGGAATGAGCGTCGCGGCTCCCGTCCCGAGGAAGCCGAGAAAGGGAATGGGCACCGACAGGAGAGGCACCGCGTAGAGCACCCCGAGGCCCTTCTTGTCGTAGACTCGACCGGCGACGAAGCCGGCGAGACCGTCGAGCGCCATCGCGACGGCGAACCAGAACGGAATCCCGGCGTCGCTCAGGATGCCCTGGGTCTTCGCGTGAAAGGAGAGGAGCGTGAAGTTGACGAAGCCGATGCCCGAAAGAACGGTGAACGCGCTGTAGATCCAAAAGGTCCGCGAGAGCCGCTCGGAGGCCCCCGGGGGCCCGCCGGGACCGGAGCCCGAAGGCGCCGGGGCGATATCGGCCTCGAGTCGCATCGGGTCGGGCACCCTCGCGCGGGCGAGGAGAACGACGAGGAGCGTAAGGGCGAAGGGAATCCAGAGCAGCCGGAAGACCGCCTGATAGGCCTCGATGCCCCGATGAGGGCCGCCTGGGGCAAGTCCGAAGAATCCCGAGAGGGCGGCGCTCAAGACGAGCGGCCCGATGATCGCGCCGGTCTGATCCATCACCTTGTGGAGCCCGAAGCCGAAGCCCGTGCCGACCCGGCGGGCGGCCATGGAGAGAATGGTGTCCTTCGCGGGCGCTCGCACCGCCTTGCTCAGGCGCTCAAGAAAGATGAAGATCGCGACCACCTGCCAGGCGCTCGAAGCGCCGATGAGGGGAACGGCCATGAGCATCGCGTAGCCCGCGAGGGCAAACAGCCAATAGGCTCGGCTTCGGTCGGTCGCGAAACCGGTGAGGAGCCGGGCGGCGTAGCCGAGGAACTCTCCGAGACCCGCGATCAATCCGACCGCGGCGGCGTCGGCGCCCAGCACGCCGAGATAGGGGCCGCTCAGGCTCCGCCCTCCCTGGTAGGTCATGTCGCTGAAGAGGCTGACCACTCCGAAAAGAACGATGAGCGCCATGGCGCGCCGGCTCTCGCCGACGACGCCCGGTGTGGGCGGCTTCTCCATGGGGTTCGAGGACCTCCTCCTTCGAGCTGTTTCACGCGCTGACGCCTTCCGCACGCGCGCGGCGAGGTTGGATGCCGCGTCGTCCGAGCCGTCAGGCTCCGTACTCGGACACTCCTCCTCGCGACGCCCGCGGCCCTTCTCCTTCACTCCCCTCCAGCATGAATCGGGTCGCCATCGCTCGCAAGGGCCGGGCTCGAAGGCGACGGGCCCGTCCGATCGCGAGACCTGAACAGGATCACGTCGTCGGAGAGTCGGATCGGTTCGAGCCCGAGAGCCCGGGCGAAGCTCTCGACAGGCACGAGGAGCTCGCCGCTCCCCGATTTGATCGGAGCTCCGAGGGCGACTTCCTCGAGATCGACGGCGACCTCTCCGGCCATCCCGTCGGTCACGGTGACCGTATGTCCTCCATAGGTGAACCAGTGCCGATTCCCGGAGGCGTGCAGCTCGACGTCGATGCTCTGGGCGAAGTCGGCGAGCGATAGATAGAGCTCGCCCGAGGCTTCCCGGGGCGGGGTCTGGGCGACCGGCTCGCCCGAGTGGGGATCGAGGTAAAGGGGGCTGTCGCGGTAGTCGCTCGAGAAATTGAAGAGATTGTCGAGCGGACCGGCGAGAGCGTCGGTGGACTGGTTTCCCATCCGGCCGAGACGCCAGTTGTCCTCGATGAAGCGGACGATCGAGGACTGGTCGGAGACGGTATGGGCGACGAAGTTCCTCTTCGCCCACGGCGAGACGACGAGGAGCGGCAGGCGCGGGCCGTAGCCGGCCCTGTCCATGGAGGCGCCCGGCCGCGGGGTTCCGGCGAGGCCCTTGCCGTCCAGCGTGTCCTCGGACGGGTCGTCCGACGTCGACACGATCGGACCCATCACGTGGTCGTACCAGCCGTCCGAGTCGTCCCAGGCGATGAAGACCGCGGTGCTCGACCACGTCGGCAGCCGCTCGAGCCGGTTGATCGTGTCGACGAGCCACGTCTGCTCGTCGATCGGATCGGAATAGGCGGGGTGCGCGTCCTCGTACGCCGGCGCCTTCAAGAAGCTGACGTTCGGGAGGTTGCCCGCGGCTATCGCCGCCCAGAAGTCCTTCAGATCGTACTGATGGTTCGCCTGATCGCTCCGCCCCACCATCTCGGCGGAGGTCGGCGGCAGATGCCGCGGATTGGAGGTCTGTTCGTAGTATTGGAACGGCTGGTGATGGGGAACGTAGTCGACGACCTCGTTGCCGCCGACGTTCTTGTGGGCCGCGCTCGGATCGGCGAATCCGCCCTCGAACCATCCCCAGGTAATGCCGGCGCGATCGAGGAGATCGCCGATGTTCCTGCCGCGCATCCCGACCGTCGATTTCTTCGAAGCGGAATCGTAGTACGGGTCGACATCTCCGAAGAGGGTGTCGTTGGCGTTTAAGGCGGAAGCGGGATAGCCCGCGTCCTTCTCTCCGATGAGCTTCCCTTGGAGAGCGACGTTCGCGCTGTAAGCGGACGCGCCGTTCGTTTGGCCCGCGACGAGATTGAGCGCTCCGGGGCTCGAGGGACCGAAGGTGGTCCCGAAGGAGTTGTCGCTCATCGCAAAATGCTGGGCGTAGTTCCAGAGCGCGGTGACGCAGTTTCCGTCATAGTAGTCCATGACGATCGCGTTGCCGTGGCCGGTGCTCTCGACGAACTTGTCCATGAGTCCGCCGTCGAACGCGCTCTGCTCCGCCGAATACCGGTGGTCCATGTCCGGGGTCATCGCCTGCGACCGGTCGAGACGCTCGGGATTCGCCGCGTTCGGATTGTGGTTCATGAGCTCCGGGGTGAGTCCGTTCACCGCCGGGGTTCCCGGCGCCGGATAGAACGGCGGCTCGCCCGCGGGATTCTCCGCGTCGGGGTAGGTCCCGAAGTAATGGTCGAAGGAAACGTTCTCGTCGAAAATGACGACGACATGCTCGATGGGCGTCCGCGCTCCCGGGGCGTCGGGCGCTCGTGAAGCGACGCTCGCGCTTCCGGGCTGCTGCTCCTCCTCTCCGCGCGCCCAAGCGGCGCCGGCAACTATTCCCCCGACGGACAGAATTGCGACGAAACGAAAGAATGTATTCATGGTACCTCGCGGCGCTTCGAGCAGGTCCGGCGCCTGAGCGCCGGAGTCGCGCGGCAGCGCTGCGTAGGAGATCGCACTCGGATGTTATTGGTCGGTTCATGGAGAGTTAGGATGTCGTTAGTTCCTTCGCTTCGACGAGATCGCTCGGGCAGGCCGCGCGGAGGGCTCGACGAAGACCTTCCGGCTTGCGCGAGAGATGGGTTGCGGCGAGAGGGTATCGAGCACCCGTCACGCCGCGAGGTACTCGGCCGGGGAAACGCTTGACAGCCGGGAAGACCGGCAGATTCGGTCTCATGGGCACAGATCGCTACGAATCACGGAACGTTCTCCGTCATTTTCCCCGGTCCCATCCCTTTCGTGCTTCTTCGAGCAACGTAACTCGTCAATGCGGCTCTCGCGAGTCCACTCCAGTCATGATGTCTCGCCGCCGCGAAGGCCTCCATCGCGTTCGTGATCAAGCCGTTCGCCGGCACGAGTCGTGCGAATCGTCAGGCGTGTACGCGCCGTGGCGGGCCTCGCGATGGTATCCTCGTGAATGCTTATGAAAGAGAGAGAAGAGAGCGATATTGAAAAAATGACAAAGTCGAGGTACGTTACCCTTGATAGTGAAAAATCACAGGAGGTATCACATGAAAAGGCTATGGGTCCTTGCGGCGGTCGTTCTGGCCGTTGGCCTCGCTCCGTTGGCAACGTATGCGGACGGGCATGATCAACAGTGGCAACATCAGCATGCCACGGAATGGAACTCTCATTCCAAACAATGGTCGGAATATGACCGTGAATGGCAGGCACACCGCGGGGATACTCCCTGGCTTCGACAACATGCCGCAATGTGGCACGACTGGTATCAGTGGCATAAAGACGATGGCGGACAAAGCGGGTTGGGCCTCCATCTTGTTCTCGACTTTTAGCGGAAAACCGATTCGAGGAAATACCTGGATCGAGAAGCAGGGATCACGACTGAGCCATCGCGAAATCGATTTCAGTCCGCATTCCGTCAATGACGTGGTCGTGCTCTAGGTCTTCGATACGCAGACGGTTGCTCCCCACGTGTCTCCACGATGAGAGCGTCGCACAACGAAAACATAGACGCTCACTTCTTGCGGTCCGGGACACGATATCATGCGCGTTGGACGTTGATTCCCGTATTCCCGGGAACGGGTCGTCTCAGAAGAGAGCATGCGTCGAAAATCTTTTTCAGGGCGATTCCACCCCTTGCAGCTCCCGGCTCGGGACCTGCAAGGGCATTTCTTCGTCTCACGCGGTATGCCGCGAGGCAAAAATTGCCGGGACGACTTTAGGCTCCACCCCGGCTCTCCGAAATAATCCGGAAAGGCGTGGCGAGTTTCGACGGATTAGGGCGGTACGCTCCAACGCGTTCCGATCGATCATGAACCTGTGGTCCCGGGAGTCGCGACGATACGTGTACGTCGGAGAAACGCATTCGTCTCGCCGTCCGCGAGGCGCACCCCGCGATGTCGAGTCGTCCACGGGCCCATCACGCTCGGGTCGATCGTCAGGCGCTTCGACCACGGTGCCGAGGAATGCGACGAGACGTTCCGTCGCCACCGGGAAGGCTCCGTTCGCAAATTTTGAGATCGTGCGCGGCATTCGCCGCTATCCTCCCTCCCGTAGCGCGCATGCGGGCGCCACAGCCGTTTCCAGCGCACCTCTTCCACGGGCTCCCGGCCGCTCTTTGACACGGCCATTGCTTTGTTTGAACGATGGCGTATGTAGTGAACATGATGGCGTACGTTCCGGACTGTCGTTATCGCAGATGAGCACCTCCACCGCTTCCCGTCCGGTTCGGCTCGCTCTATCCGGACGTTGACCTCGCGCTCGTGACGGGGAAGACGCGGTATTGACCGGCGAGATCCTCAACGGCGCCTCGAGAGAGCTTGTGTGGGGGGACCGGTACTCCAATCCCGACATCGTGAAGAACCGGCTTGGATCGAAGGCATAGCCTCGTATGCACCCCGCAATTCGACATGCTCTCCGCGCTTGCGACGTATCACAAGCTCAAGGTCATAGTCTTCCGTTCCGGTTGTTCATATCGCCAAAAGCTCGAGCAATTCCTCCTGAAGCCCCGGATGGTGCGAGGTTTCTCGAGCTCGGCTCGCCGGACGGAATCTTCGGCCGCGAACCGGCGAATCTCGGCCTATCCCTCTTCCCGATTGCCCCGGCGCAGACGCTGTCATGGAAGGCGCGGCGGGAGGGAACGATCAAGTTCTTCCGCTCCCGCGAGGGGAATCGAAGACCCAACGGTGTTCATCCGGCCAGGGACCTCCCGATATCGATCGGCTTGCTGGCTCGTTCTCGGGAGGTCATTACGATTTTTTCCTCTCGCTTCGCATCGCGCGGGCTCGCGAAACCTCTCCTGGCGCGCCCCCCTCCGTCAAACCCTCCGCCCCGCCGTCTCGAGGAGGTCCGCGAGTCGATCGGGAGCGGGGCGCTTTTTCCCCTCTTCGATGAGGTGGACCATGTCCGTAATCGCGGCATTCATCGCCACCCGAAGACCTGCCTGACTCCCTAGACGCGCCACATAGCCGTTGAGGTACTCGATCTCGGTCTGGCGTCCGCGCTCGAAGTCCTGAAGCATGGACGGCTTGAGATCGCCGTACGCCGCGACGAGGTCGTCCATCAACGTATCGTAGTCCCCGCTCCGCCTCCCGTCGTCCGGGCTCCAACCCGGAGGAATCGGCTCCACCAGCATACGCTCAGGACGAGTGCCGGATGCGAGCGCGACGCGCAACGCCTCGTCGTAGCTTTGCCGAAAAACTTCCCTGCCGGAGGCGAGCCTACTGAACTCCCGCATGGTGCTGCCCGCGATCGCTCCGACCGTCGTCACGGCGCAATTCACGATGAGCTTCGCCCACAGAGCTCCCGGGAAATGCGCGCTTGTCCGTATCTCGATCGCGCGGCTCAAGAGGCCCGCGATACGCGCCACCCGATCGCCCAAGCCGCCT
>JASHNV010000039.1 GCA_030041455.1 Spirochaetia bacterium | reverse complement strand
ACCTGATTCACGCTCGACTCGTAGGAGTTGAAGATGAACCAGCTCAAGGTCCGCCCGTCGAACGAATAGGTCCAGTCGCCCTCGAGGCCGTAGAGCTCGCCCGGAGTGCTCCACTCGTCGTCGGGCGTCAGCTTCGCCTGCGGAAAGATCGAATGAAAGCTCTCGTACGGCATGCCCACGGCGACGTCGGCGAGGGTGGGCGGCTTCCCGGGAACCGTTTTCGGCGCTCCGTGCGCCTGGCAACCGGCGAGCGCGACCGCCGCAAGCAGGACAAAAGGGTGGCTGAGTCTCAATTCGGCAAGATCCCCCGCGACTCCATGATACACGACTCCCCGGCTCCGTTCAATCGGAGCGGGCCCCGCTTCTAGTGGGTGTCGATGTCCTCGCTCGCGATGGCGTAGCGGAATCTCGGGGCGTTGCCGGCCCGCGTGGTCTCGCGCCCGGCGATCGAGCGCGCGATCCGCTCGACATGGACGTGGCACGTGGCGATGAAGAGCCGCTCGGAGCGGCGATTCCCGTTCGCGGCGGTCCCGGCGACGTAGAGCCCGGGAACGTCGGTCTCCATGGTGAGGGCGTCGAAGGACGGCTCGAGGTCTTCCGAGCTCAACGAGACGCCCGCGGCGCGGAACAGCGACAGGTCGGCGGAGAAGCCCGTGCACAGAAGAACGAAATCCGCCGCCCGGCGGCTCGTCGTTCCGTCCGCTCCGCGGAGCACCACCTCCGATCTCCCGATCTCCACGGGCTCGGTCTCCGGAAGGAACCCGACCTTGCCCTTCTCGATGAGGATCCCGATCTCGAGGTGGTAGCGCGAGTAGACCCGTTTCCGGTCGAGCTCGCGGCGCCGATAGCTGATCGTGACGTCGGCGCCCGCCCTGAAGCACCTGAGGGCGGCCTCGACCGCCGAGTTGCGGCCTCCGACGACGAGGAGGCGCCGGCGGAAGTAGCGATGCGGCTCGACGAAACGGTGGGAGACGTGAGGAAGCTCCTCGCCGGGAACGCCGAGGAGCTTAGGCTCGCTCATGTCGCCGGTGGCGAGCACGACCCGCTCGGAGCGGTAGGTCTCGCCGCCTCCCGGGCGCTCGGTCCTGACCTCGAAGGCGCCGAGGCTTCCGCGGACGTCCACCGCCCGCTCGTAGGTCGCCACGCTCAAGCCGAGGGTGTCGACGACCGTGCGGAGATAGGCGAGGTATTCCTCTCCCGACAGCATGTCCTGGTGGCGGGTCTGGATGGGAACGCCCGCAATCGCGTCGCGCTCCGGGGAGCTCAGGAACTTGGTGTCCCTCGGCCAATCCAGGATCGTCTGGCCGATCTGCCGGGCTTCGATCAGGACGTAGCTCACGCCGAGCTCCTGGAGCGCCGCCGCGACCTCGATCCCGATCGGGCCTCCGCCGACGATCACGACTTCGGTTTCAATCATGCCGCTCGCCAGTATAGACGCTCGCGGCCCGGCAGGAAAAGCCGGCCGCCGTCGTTGCTTTCACGCTCCATTTGGTCTATCTTTTGAAATGACTGAGCTCGGGCGGCTCGGCGTGGCATTGGGGGAGGAGTCCGTTGAGCGATGTCGAAATCCGCATCCTGCTGATCGAGGGAAGGGCGGGCGAGTTCAAGCTGCTGCCGGGCATGCTGTCGGGCGCGGCGCCGGGCACGCGTTTCATGCTCGAGACGGTTTCCACGCTCAAGGAGGGAATGGAGCGCACCGAATCGAAAAGGTTCGACGTCGTCCTCCTCGATCTCAATCTGCCCGACGGCGAAGGTCTCGAGGCGCTCAGGCGCTTCCGGGACTCCGTCTACGACGGCCCGGTCATCATCTTGAGCGCGTCGAACGAGGAGCACCTCGGCGTGGAGGCGGTGCGCCTCGGAGCGCAGGACTACCTCGTGAAGGGGCAGGTGACCGTGCCGCTCCTCACGCGCTCGATCTTCTACGCGATCGAGCGCTGGCGCGTCGAGGAGGAGCTCAAGCGCTATCGGGAGAGGCTCGAGGAGATGGTCGAGCAGCGGACCCTCGAGCTCCAGACCGCGAATCGACGCCTGAGCGTGGAGATCGCCGAGCGCGAGCGGGCGCAGGGAGAGCTTGCCGCGAGCGAGGAGAAGTACCGCCTGCTCGTCGACCACGCCCACGAGGCGATCACGGTCGAGGCCGACACCGTCATCAAGTTCGTCAACCCGGCGGCAAGCGAGCTCACCGGTCTCCCGCCCGAGCGGCTCGGGGGGCGCCGCTTCGAGGAGTTTCTCCACCCCGACGACCGCGACGAGATTCTCGAGGTCTACCGTCGAAGGCACCTCGGGGAGCCCGTTGTCGCGCCGAAGTCGTTCCGCGTCCTTCGCGCCAACGGACAGACCCGCTGGGTCGAGCTCAACACGGTGGAGATAAAATGGGAGGGCCGGCCCGCCTCCTTGAACTTCCTCCGGGATTTCACCGACCAGAAGATGCTCGAAGAGCAGATCGTCCAGGCGCAGAAGATGGACGCCATCGGCAGGCTCGCGGGCGGCATCGCGCACGATTTCAACAATCTGCTCATGGTGATCTCAGGCTACAGCGAGATCGTGCGAGGCGCCGTCGCGCCGAACGACGTGACGGCCGGCGCCCTCGACCAAATCCGCAAGGCGGTCGACCGCGCCGCGACGCTCACCTCCCAGCTCCTCTCTTTCAGCCGCAAGCAGCCGATCAAGCCGGAGGTCGTCGATCTGAACGACGTCATTCGCGGCGCCGCTCGGATGCTGCAGCCCCTGCTGCGCCGCGAAGTCCAGCTCGTCCTCGCGCTCTCCGGCGGCCCGAAACCCATCGTCGCCGACCCCGCGCAGATCGAGCAGGTGCTCATCAACCTCGCCGCCAACTCCCGCGACGCGATGCCGGGCGGCGGCGACCTGCGGATCTCCACGCGGGACGGCGCTTCGGGACGGCCGGGCGATTGGGTGGTCCTCGCCATCGAGGACACCGGGACCGGCATGAGCAAGGAGACCGTTTCCCACATCTTCGAGCCTTTTTTCACCACGAAGAAGCGCGGCCAGGGAACCGGCCTGGGACTCGCGACGGTCTACGGAATCGTGCGGCAGTTCGGCGGCGAGATCCTCGTCGAGAGCACGCCAGGGGCCGGCACGATCTTCACGATCCTCTTCCCGGCCAGTGCCATGCCGCTCACGGAGCCGATGATGTCCGGTCCGGGCGCGCCGTCCCAGATCGGACGCGGGCGAATCCTCCTCGTGGACGACGAGCCTGAGGTTCTGAACGTTCTGCGGAGAATCCTCGAGGACGCCGGCTACGACGTCACGACCGCCTCGCGCCGCGAGGAGGCGCTCTCGGTCGTTTCGACGATCGAGGGCTCGATCAGGGCCGCCCTCGTCGACGTGGTCATGCCGGGTATGAAGATCGGCGAGTTCGTGGCCGCGCTCCGCCGGGAGCGCCCCGCGACGAGACTCATCCTTATCTCGGGCTATTCGGGCAGCACCGAGGACGTGAGCGAGATCGCGAAGAGGGCGGACCTGTTCCTCCGAAAGCCGATCGAGGGCGGAGCGCTCCTGCGCGAGATCGGACGGGTGGTCGGCGCCTCCTAAAGGGCGTCATCCCCTCCCGACGATTTGCGGCCGGCTCGTGTATATGGTAGATTCCCTCGTATGACCATCGCAGCCCGCACGGCCCGCCTGTCGATGATCGCGAACGCCGCGCTCATCGCCGCGAAGCTTACCGTCGGGATCGTCACGGGCTCGGTGAGCGTCGTTTCCGAGTCGATTCATTCGGTCGTCGATCTCGCCGCCGCGAGCATGACCTTCTTTTCCGTGCGCATGTCCGCAACGCCGGCAGACTCGGGACATCCCTATGGCCACGGCAAGTTCGAGAACGTCTCCGGGGCGCTTGAGGCCGCGCTGATTCTCGCCGCCGCGGGACTCATCATCTACGAGGCGGTCGGCAGACTCTTCGCAAGCACCCCGCTCGAGCACCCCGAGCTCGGCGCCGCGGTCATGTTCGTGTCCGGGGCCCTCAACTTCGTCGTCTCGCGCAGGCTCTACCGCACCGCGCGGAGCGAGGACAGCGTGGCGCTCGAGGCCGACGCGCTCAACCTGAAGACGGATGTCTACCCGTCGTTCGGTGTCGGCGCGGCGCTCGTCGCGGAGTTCCTCTTGGGGAGGTATTCCTCCGCGCGGTGGGCTTCCTACCTGGATCCGGTCGCGGGAATCCTCGTAGCCTCTTTTGTCGCCTACGAGGGCCTGCGAATGCTCGGGAAGGCCGCGGCGCCCCTCCTTGACGCCGGACTCTCCGCGGAGGAGATGGCGATCATCCAGGAGCAAGTCGCCCGCTATCACGGCGTCGGCATTCACGCCGTGCGCACGCGCAAGTCCGGCCGGACCAAGCTCATCGACTTTCACTTGAGCGTTCCCGAAGGCATGACGGTGAGGGAGTCTCACGAGCTGTGCGACTCGATCGAGTACGACCTCGAGCGGGCGCTCTCGAACACGAACGTGCTCATCCACGTGGAGCCCGCCCTTCGCGTCGCGAGCGCGCAGCCGCGAACCCTGTCCAAAGAGGAGCTCGTGGCGAGGCTCGCGAGCCTCGGGAGGGAGGTCGCCGGATACGACCTCGGCGTCCATCACGTGCACCTCTACGACCGGAACGGGAGGACCGAGATCACCTTCCATATCAACGTCGAGGCGAAGGCGTCGCTTCAAGAGGCCCATCTCCTCGCGAGCAAGCTCGAGACCCGGGTGAGGAGCGCGCTCGGGTTCGAGCCCACGATCCACGTGGAGCCCACCTCGGCGCGATAGCCGGGGCGCCGCCGGAGCGGCGTCCAGCCCCTCCCCGAGCGCCTGTTTTCGTCCGTCTTGACAGGGAGTGCGAATGACCCTATAATGTAAACGTTACCATCATTGTTTGTGATGGTCGATCGTTAACCGTTTGAGGATAAGCAGTTAAGCATGGAAACGATTTCATGAGCTCCTCCACCATCCGCGACGTCGCCGAGATCGCCGGCGTCTCCCTCGCCACCGTCTCCCGCGCCATGAACAGCCCCAAGCACCTGAGCCCCGAAACC
>JASHNV010000038.1 GCA_030041455.1 Spirochaetia bacterium | reverse complement strand
GCCTACTTCACCATAGTCGTGCCGAACGGCGGAATGCATCGCTTTCCGGCAACAGACCTCTCGAGTTGGGCCGGATTTCTGCACCGCCACGCTGGTCCGTTGCTCGTGTCGTTTTTTGTCTTTGCTCTTTTGATCGTGATTTCTTCGGTGCTTCTCTTGAACAGAAAGCTGGTCGGACTCTATGGATTCTCGGGCCTTCTTGCCTTGTCGATACTCGCCAACCTCCTGTATTGGATTGGGAGTCTCTTCATTTTCAGGCACGTCGGCCCCGATCCCCACGAGGTGGCAATGGCTTTCAAGATGCACTATGCGACGGCGGCTGTCAGAACTCTCATCCTGGTCATCCGGATTATCCGCTATGTCCTGTCCGTCGCGCTCGCGGCGGTTGAAGTATTCATTCTGGTCAAATTGAATACGAAGAAGATCAAAGGTGAGTTCCATTAGCCCTTGGTGAACATGCAAAGGAATGCGCCACGGATCGAGGATTCGGCGGCAGCCCGTCGAAAACCTCTTGGCACCAGACATGCACCCTTATGGACCCACACGACCGAGGCTGAATAGAGGGCTGTAGGTATGGCGGAAAAGACGCCGAACGTCGTTCGTTCGAGGTCATTGTTGTCGGCGCTTCCCCAACGCTCCTTTTGGCGGTACGTCCGGTGAAACGCGGCAGCGCGCCGACAAGCTACCGGCACGGCTCGAGAAGCGCCTCGCGCGGCACGACCTTGAGCGCCGATTCTCGGCGCTCAAGCCGGTCGTTCTCGGTGAGCGCAGTGGTCGCACCGGCGCGACGTATGGCGAAGAGAGCCGGCATCTCCTCACGGGGCATCCGCTCGGCCCCTGCACACCCGGCTTTCCGCCGTCCGGGCGCGAGCCATTGTCATGGAGGTCGAGCGCGGGCTCGGCTTCGATCCCGTCGACCTGGGAAGCCGAAAAACTTGGCTACGATGTCGCAAGTCGCTTTCCCGGAACGGGACGTCTGCGGTTTATTGAGATCAAAAGCCGAATGGAGAGGGCTGCGACCATCGCCGTTCCGCGAAGCAAGATTCTCTACTCCTTTGAAAAACCGGAAGATTTCGTCCTTACCATCGTGGAGCTTCACGCAGAGGACGCTCATCGTGTTCGCTCTGCTCGAACTCCCTTTCAACGGGAGCCCAATAGTGGAGGAACGCGCGTGAGCCACGATTTCGCGGAGCTCGTCGCGAACGGAAAGGCGCCGCGGTCACCCGGCTCGACCGGATAATCATTCACGCCGTGAATGATTATCATGCTGGCTATGAATAGGTCGACATTGCCGCGGATCGTCGCGACGGCTCTGGAGCAGCGGCTTCGAGTCATGCCGGCAGTTGTGATGACCGGAGCGCGTCAGACCGGCAAAAGCACGCTTGCCAAGGAGTTGACCCCGGGGAGGCGTCGCTACGTATCGCTCGACGAACTGGATGTCGTCGATACGGCGCGCCGCGATCCAGAAGCGCTGGTCGGAGGGGTCGAAGCGGTAACCTTGGACGAGGTGCAGCGCGAGCCGGGCGTGCTCCGCGCGGTCAAACGTGCAATCGATCGCGGTCGTGCCGCCGGCCAATTTCTCTTGACCGGCTCGGCCAACTTGCTCTTGATGCGCCAGGTCTCCGAATCGTTGGCCGGCCGTGCCGGCTACCTCACCTTGTGGCCCATGACAAGGCGCGAGCAACTCGGTCTCGGGCGTTGCGGTGTGTGGGACGAGTTCCTGGCCGTAAGCGACGAGGAATGGATTGACCTTATCGCCGCGCAACCAGATACACCCGAAGATTGGAAGGCGCTTGCGCGACGCGGTGGTTTCCCGACACCCGCGCTGCATGTGCAAACGAACAACGAGCGAACGATTTGGTTCGACGGGTACGTGCGAACGTATCTCGAGCGGGATCTTCAGAATCTTTCCGCGATTGCGGCGTTGCCGGATTTCCGGCGACTGATGAGGGCCGCTTCCCTACGCATCGGCCAGCTCATCAACCAAACGGAGTTGGGCCGCGATGTCGCGCTTCCCCAGCCCACGGTACACCGCTACCTCAAGCTGTTGGAAGCAAGCTATGTAATCGTTCGGTTGCCCGCCTACTCGGTACATCGCACCAAGCGCCTCATCAAGGCTCCCAAGCTTTACTGGGGCGATACGGGGGTGACGCTCCATTTATCAGAGGGCATCGAACCGGGAGGCCCGCACCTTGAGAACCTCGTGCTCGGCGATCTGTTGGCTTGGCGGGATTCCCGATTGGAGCGGGCGGAGGTTCTCTACTGGCGAACGGCTATTGGAGAAGAGGTGGACTTCGTGATCGAGACGGGCGGCCGGCTTATGCCGATTGAAGTAAAGGCTGCGAACCGCCCGCGTCTTGCCGACGCGAAGCATTTGCGGACGTTCCGTAACGAATATGGCAAAAAGGCTCGCGCGGGGCTCCTTGTACATACTGGCAGCACGATCGAGCGGCTCGCGCCCGATGTACTCGCCGTTCCATGGTGGAGAGTGCTGTGATCCCCGAGGAGAAGCTCGTCGAGGTCGCCCTGCTCCTTGAAACGATCAATACAGCTGAAGAGCGGAATGGATCGACAATCGTCAATTTCCCTTCAATGTGTTGATTGTGCTGAAGATCTTCCGAATAAAGATCAGAACACTTGGCGTCAAGCGCGGCTGCGAGCATCAGGCTTTCATAGTGGGAGAATCCAGATTTCTCGCCAATGTCGAGACCACGATAGAAGACATCCAACCCGGGGACTACGAGCTTCAGTTTCGAGAGCAGGTGCTCAACGTCGTTCCTAATCTCCGAGGGCGTTCGCAAGTTTTTTCCGACCTACATTGTGGTATTCGTTCGAGACCTTCGTCGGAATGTACCCGCCTTCCTCGCAAAGCTTCAATTCCCGGCGCTTCTTCTCCGCGTCGTCGTCAACGAGATAAACCAGGACATTTGTGTCGAGAAATGCCCTATCGCTCATTCGCCTGATCTCGGTCGAACTTATAGTCGGGGAAATCGAGGTTCTGAGCCATGAAATATCGGTCGAACTCGTCCCTGCTCGTCGAGCTCTCCTCGTCTGACGCCTGGACGAACACCTTGACCTTTCCGGTAACTCCCTTGAGCGCCCGATTGACCCGGATGGTGTATTCGTCGATTATCTCCCCGTCGACCGTTACTGTGTGCGCCATGGCAACCTCCTGACCCTACGTATTATATCCATTATCGAGTGGAGGGAGGAAAGAGGCCGTCGAAAATGGGTCAGCCACGCTACCGGAAAGCACGAGCGCTCCTTATCACGGCGGACTCGTGCGGCAGCAACGGGTCTCGGGTACGCGTGTGGAAGTGGGAGCAGCGAAAGCTTGCCGACACGACCAAGCTGTCCATCATGGCGTGTCACGTTCCGCCGGGAACCAGCAAATGGAACACGATCGAGCATCGGCTCTTTGCCTCTATCAGCAAGAACTGGCGGGGACAGCCTCTGATCAGCTTGACGATGATCGCGAGTCTCATCGCTCAACCCGAACCAAGGGAGGGCTCGAAGTGCGGAGTGAAATCGACGAGGCAATCTATCCGAAGTCCGAAGGGAACGGAAGGAACCGATCAGCAAATGAGCGAGCTCAACATCGAGCGCTACGCTTTTCACGGGGACTGGAGCTACACGATCCATCCAAAAAGCCGTAAGACTCCAATTGATTCAGTTATTTCCTGGCAACCTCTTATACCGTCCAAGCTCGCTCGCGTTCGGACTCAAACCATCCTCGATGCCCGGCCGCCGCCAAAAGGTGCGTTTTTCCTCTCACGACACTCATTTCCCCCCGGTGGCGAATCAGACCTCGAATTGCCTCGCCACGGAAACTACGTCACGGAACCGTGCGACGTAAGCTGCGGCACTCTTGCCCAAACCGCTCTCCTAGAAGATGTGCTTGACGCCCTGCAAGTCCTTTGCTAGATTGAGCTTGTTCATGTCACGCGGACTGATCATGTTGCGATCTTGACATTCTGCGGAATGTCAACTGGGAGTCTCCATGGGCAGCATACCGAGTATCGCCGTCGCTTCACTCACCGAATTGATATCGGCTCTGTCCAGGGGCCGCCCCAGCATTGTTGAACTTACGACTTCAGTAGCATGTCCGCATTCGATCACGTTGCCGCCGGGGTTTTCGCTGATCGGAACTGACAAAAACCGTGCCGTGCTCAGCTTCGTCAACGGCGACGGTGTAGGTCTGACCGCGAACAACCGTGTCTCGAGCCTCACCGTGATCGCCTCGCCCGCTGCTCGCGCGATCTATACGCAGGCCGGAATCGACGATATGGGAACGCTCACCCTGGACAACCTCGCGGTCACCGGACAGGTTTCGATCATCA
>JASHNV010000037.1 GCA_030041455.1 Spirochaetia bacterium | reverse complement strand
CGCGCGCGGAAGCGCTCCTTGAAGGCGCGGGTAAAGCGGCGGGCGCTCCGGTAGCCGACCCGGCGCGCCACCTCCTGCACCTGCAGCGGCTCGCTCGCAAGCAGCTCCCGCGCGCGAAGCAGCCGCCGCTCGGTCAAGTAGCGCACGAAGGTCATGCCCACCTTGCGGTGGAAGAGACTGCTCAGGTAGTTCGGCGTTATCTCAAGCGTGCGCGCGATGGCGGAGACGCGGAGGTCGTCGGCATAGCGGCGGTCGACGTAGCCTCTCACCTGCTCGACGAGCGCCTCGGCGCCCTCGCGCCCGAGGCTCCTCGCCGCCTCGCGCCGCGCGCGCTCCATCCACGCCCCCGGCCCTTCGGGACCGTCGCCCCTTCCGCGGAAAGCTCTCGGCGGCTCGAGGTGAAGAACGCCCGCGAGGAAGCGCTCCAGAGACTCGCCGAGCCTCGCGCGGTCGGGCTCGGCGAGCGCCGAATGCATCCGCTCGAGATCGCCGAGCGCGGAGACGAGCGCGACGCCGTTCGCGCCGCTCCGGGCGGCGGAAGCCTCGACCGCCCGCTCCGCGAGCGCGACGGCGGCGGGGTCCGCGGCGCAACGCTCGATCTCCGCGCGGGCGATCAAGCCCCCCGCGCCCGCCACCGCTCGAAGGCCGGACAGCTCGAGGAGGCGCCCGACCTCGGCTGCGAGCAGCTCCTCGGTCCCGCACTCGGCGGTCGCGAGCACGGTCGCGAGAATCCCCTCCTCGGAGCATCGGGAGGAGAGCTGGCAAAGACGGTTTACGAACCGCTTGAAGGCCTGGAGCCCCTCCGCGGGCTGGGCCGGGCTCCAGGCGAAGACCGCGCACAGCCGCCCTTCCGGAAGCGGCACGAGACCGGCGAGCTGCTCGCGCGTGACGCTCTCCCGAATGACCGCCCGGATGCCCGCGCAGAGCTCCAAGCGTTCCGCCTCGAGAGCTTCAGGCGTCCCGTCGAGGACGACGATGAGGGCGGCGAGGACGAACGCGTACGGGGAGCGCGCCTCGGCCGGCATCGGCGCGGTTCGATTGAGGAGCCTCGTCATCCTGCTCTCGAACTGCTCCGCGCGCGCGATCCGTCCGAGCTCCTCCTCGCGCTTCAGGGGCGCGAGAGCGTCCGCGAGCTCCTGGGGGCTCACCGGCTTCAGGAGGTAGCTTTGGGCTCCGAGCTTGATCGCCTCCTTCGCGTAGTCGAACTCGGAATAGCTCGTGAGGACGATCCAGCGGGTGTCCGGGCTTATCTCGCGCCCCTTCGCGATCGCCTGGAGGCCGTCGAGCTTCGGCATGCGAATGTCCACGATCGCGACGTCGGGAGCGTGCCGCTTGACGAGCGCGACGAGCTCGTCGCCGTTCCTCGCCTCTCCCACGACGCTCACGAAAAATCCGACCTCATCGAGCATGCTTTTCAGGCTGAAGCGGATGAGGTTTTCGTCGTCCGCGATGACGATCTTCACCCTTCCATCTCCTTGCCGGCGATCTCGATGTCCACGCGCGTGCCCCGCTCGGGACTGCTCACGATCTTAAGCGATGCCCTGGCGAACGCGAGGGAGAGGCGCTCCCTCACGTTGCTGAGCCCGATGTGCGTGCCGTTTTCGGCCGGCCGGGGCTCGAATCCGATCCCGTCGTCGCGCACGCAGATTTGAAGGATCGGGTCCGCGGCGGCGCGGTTGAAGCCCGCGGTCACGTCGAGGTGGCCCTCGCGGTCCATCGGCTCGATGCCGTGGATGATCGCGTTCTCGACGAGCGGCTGCAGCAGCAGCTTAGGGATTCGGCAGCGGGCCGTCTCTTCGTCGTAGCGCAGGTTGAACACGAGGCGGTCGCGGAAGCGAAGCTTTTGGAGGTCGCAGTACCGGTCGAGAAATTGGAACTCCTCGGCGAGAGTCGTCCATTCCTGGTGCTCGATGGTGTAGCGAAGCATGTCCTTCAGCGCGAGAATCGAGCTCTCAAGCGCCTTCGAGTCTCCCATCCGATTGAGGCCGATCAGCCCGGCGAGCACGTTGTACAGGAAATGCGGCTGGACCTGGGATTGCAGGGCCTGGTATTCAGCCTCGCGCTTGCCGATCAGCTCGTTGTACTTCAGGTAGTTGTCGATCGTGAGGGCGGTGTAGTCCGCGAAGGTGCTGAGGTTCGTGAAATCGAGGTCCGTGAGCCGGCGCTCGCACTCCATCGAGACGATCGAGAGCACGCCGACCACGTGCTTCGAGATGGCGAGCGGCAGGGCGATGACCGACTCGACGGTTCCGCCCGCAGCGACGCTCGGCCTAGACATCCGCGCATCGTTCCGCGAGTCGCGGATGAAGACGGCCTCTCCCGTCCGCGCGGCGTGGCCGAAGATCGGATGATCGAGCCCGATCGGGCGCCAGCCGAGGGCGTGAAATCCGTTTCCGCCCGACTCGCGTCCGTCGAAGGCGTCCGGGAAGCGGCCCGTCACGGCGCGGGCCACGAGGGCTCCGGCCATTTCGTCGACGAGCAGGATGGCGGCGCCGCTCGCGTTCGTGTCCCTCACCGTCGTCTCGACCACGAGGGACAGGATGCTGTCGAGGCTGAGCCGGTCTCCGACCGCGCCGCCGACGTCGCGCATGAGGTTGAGCACCGAATCCACGTTCCTTTTCAGGTCCTTGACGAAGAGGTTGAGATTGTCGGAGAGCGCGCCGAACTCGTCGCGCGAGGCGATTCGGATCTCGGTGGAGAAATCGCCGAGCGAGACCCTTCGAATCGCCGATTCGACGCCCTTGATGCTGCCGGTGATGCGGCTTGCGAACACGAGCGAAATGACGACGGTGAACAGCCCGATCGCGATCGTGATCGCGAGGAAGGTCACGAGCATCTGGCGCTGAATGATCTCGCTTTCCTCGCTCAGCGAGCGCACGAAATAGTTGAGAAAGCTCCCGAAGTTGTTGGTGAGATAGTAGGACGTCGAGCGCACCTCGTCGAAGAAGCTGACCGCCGTGTCCTGCGGATTCGACTGCAGGCTCTGGTAGAGCCCCTCCTTTCCGAGGGCCTGCGTGGCCTCGATCTTCTTCAAATTGTGGTTGAGCTCGTCGATCCGCAGGAAGGCCTTCCCGCTGATCGTCATCGCCGCCTCGTATTTGTCGCGCATCTCGTCGTCGCGAAGAAGCCGCTTGACGGTCGGGAGCTGCATGAACGACGTGAAGTGCGTCTTGAACTTCTCCACCGAGCTCACCCACTCCCGAGGCGTGGTGTAGGAGCGGGGCGCGTAGGTGAGATCCTTCAGCATGCCGTACATTTGGGGCGAGAACATTCCGAAGAGCAGATCGCTCAGGAGACCCCGCAGGCTCTGCGACTCCGCGATGAGCCGATTCCCGGTGTCGATGGTCCGCGTGAGGGCGGAGGTCTGGCTCATGGTCCAGACCGCGAGCGACGTGATCAGGAGCATGCCCGCGAAGAACGCTCCGGTGATGACGAAGAGCTTCGAACGTATCTTCATGAGTTCCCAGCCGCCTCCTGATTGTAGCAGGAGTCCGCCGGGAACGTCATCTCCGCCGCCTTAAGGCCAGGAGGCTCGGCCGCCGCCCGGTCGGAAGGGGGTATCCAGGGGTCCGGCCCGAGCGGCGCTCCGGCGAGACCGACTTCGGCCTGAGCCTTCGCACGATCCGCCTCGCTCGCCCGTCGCCGCAGCCGAAAGGGGTCGTCGCCCGCTTGGGCTCGGCGCGAAATCAAGCGGCGCGCGAGGGGGGCTCAGGCGGGCTTGCCGCGCTTCAGGCGCACGACGGGAGGCGAGGAGGACCGAGCCCGAAGAGGATCCTACCTCAGGGAGGCGGCGGATCTGGGCGATCCGCCGCACGCGCTAGTACACCTTCTTCCAATCCTCGATGTTGGTCTTGTCGAACCTGAACGGAGGCCCGAGCAGGATCTCGGTCCCGCCGTCTGCGGCCTGCGTCACCGTGTAGTCTCCCAAGCGCCCGGCCTTGAACTTGTCCCCGACCGCTCCGGTGATGGTCCCGTTCACGAGCGCCGTGGCGGTGTAGGCGCCAAGGTAGCCCACGTCGTTCGGATTCCACAGGAACATGTACGGACAGACGCCGTTCTCGATGTAGGTCGCCATCTCGGAGGGCAGCCCAAGTCCGGTCAGGAAGACCTTCCCGCCGAGCCCCTTGTCCGTGAGCACCTTCCCGGCGGCCGCGATGCCGACCGTAGTCGGCGCGATGATGCATTTCAGGTCGGGGAAGCTCTGCAGCAGCCCTTCGGCCTCCGAGACCGATTTGTCGCGAAGATCGTCGCCGTAGGCGATTTTCACGAGCTTGACGTTCGCGTACTTCGGGTCTTGGAGCTCCTTCTTCATGTACGAAATCCAGAGGTTCTGGTTCGAAGCCTGGCTCGTGGCCGAGAGGATCGCGATCTCTCCGCTCCCGCCGATCATGTCGTACGCCGCCTGGACGAGGGTCCGGCCGATCTTCTCGGAATCCGCTTGATTGACGTGGACCGAGCGGCTCGCCGGGTTGACCGACGAATCGAGCGAAAAGACCTTGATGCCCTTGCTTCTCGCCTCCTGGAGAACCGGCTGCAGGGCGTCAAAATCGTTCGCGACGATGCAGATCGAAGCGACCTTCTGGGCGATCAGCTCTTCGATGATCTGGATCTGCGCCTCCGCCGTAGGCTGGTCGGGCGCCCGCAGGATCGCCTGGAAGCCCTGCTCTTCGATGCCGGTCTTGAAGCCGCCCATCTCTTTGTCGCCGTAGGGGTTGCCGGTGTTCTTGAACACGATGGCATATTTCGCCGCGGACGCCGCCGGCTGCGCGGCCGCCCCGTTTTCGGCGCTTCCGCCCGCGAACAGTGCGACGGGCAGAGCGAATGCCGTGACCGCGACGATCACGGCCAACTTGCCGATGATTTTTCTCATCATCTCCTCCTCGTACCTTTTTTTTCGATCGGTCGATCTCCTCCGGAGACGGATCTCGAGGGCGAGAGCGCCGATCGTTGATGCCTGGATTGAAACCGGACGTTCATGACGAGCACCGAGAGAATCAAAAGGAGTCCGATTATGATCAAGAGAACCTGGGACGGAATATTCACGAGCCCGAGTCCGTAGTTCAAAAAGCCGATGATGAACACCGCGAGGAGCGGCCCCGCCATCCGTCCCTTGCCGCCGGACGTGCTGACCCCCCCGAGCACGACCATCGCGATCGCCTCAAGCTCGTAGCCCTGCGCGACGTTGGGCCGCGTGCTGTCCATCCGGGAGGTCAAGAAAATCGCCGTAAATCCCGCCATCAACCCGGTAAGCATTTCGACGATCATCACCACCGAATCGATCTTGATGCCCGAATACCGGGAGGCGACGGGGTTGCTCCCGATTCCGTAGACCTGGCGGCCGAAGCTCGTGCCGTGCAGCAGCAGCCCGAACAGGATCGCGCACAGGGCGAACACGATGAGGATCAACGGAACCTGGCCGATCGACCCCCAACCGAAGGCGGAGAACCACTTCGGGAAGTCCCCGGAGGCCTGATCCTCGAGGATGACGTACGCGATTCCGCGGTAGATGATCATCGTCGCGAGCGTAATGATGACCGAGGAAAGCTCCTTGAACTTGGTCATCAGGATGCCGTTGACGAATCCGCAGCCGGTGGAGACGAGGAGGCAGAGCGCCATCGCGAGGGGCATCGGGAGCCCGGCGCTGAAGCTCACCGCCATGACGACCGCCGACAGCGCGACGGTGGATCCGACCGAGATGTCGATGTTGCCCATGATGATGACGAGCGTCATGGGCAGCACGAGAAACGCGATATCGAGGAAATTTTTGGGCGTCTGGAGAAAGGTATCGACGCTGAAGTAGTACGGAGAAAGGGTGCTGTTGACGACGTTAATCGCGACGAAGATGAGGGCGAGGAGCCACTCCCATTGCAAAAAGAAGGCGCGCAGGCTCCACGGTCTTTCGGTTCGTATGCTCCGGCCGGCCATGCGCTCTCCTAAATGACGCGCTTTCTCAGCGCGTAGCGCTGGCCGTTCCGCTTGACCAGCACGTTGATCACGACCGCCGCGAGAATCACGGTTCCCTGGATCGCCTCCTGCCAGAACGGCGAGACGTTGACGAGCGGAAGCGCGTTGTCGAGGACTCCGAAGAGCACGGACCCTAGGATCAAGCCGGATACCCTGCCGGACCCGCCCGAGATGCTCACGCCGCCGAGCACGGTAGCGGCGATCACGTCGAGCTCATAGCCGACGGCGGTGTCCCCCTGCGCGGAGGCGAACTTGCTCACCCAGAGCACGCCGGCGAGTCCGGCCAATGTGCCCATGGCGGCGTAGACCAGCCATACGACGCGGCGCCTCGACAAGCCCGCGATGTCGGCGGCCTCGGGGTTCGAGCCGACCGCGTAGATCTGGCGCCCCGTCCTCGTGTGGTTGATGAAGTAGCCGAAGACGATGTAGATGACGACGGCGATGACGATGAGGTTGCTGACGCCGAAGAGGCTCCCGGAAGCGATCCGCTGGAAGCCCGCCGACATCTGGTATGAGCTCACCCACGCGCCGTTGCTTATCAGGTAGGTGAGCCCGCGGATGACGTTCATGAAGCCGAGGGTCGCGATGATGGGAAGCACGTCGAACTTCGCGACGAGCATCCCGATCGCCGCTCCGACGGCAAGTCCGACGATCATGCCTTCCAGGACCGATACGACGGGCGGAATCGTCGGAATCGCCTGAACGGTAAGCGCGCTCACCATACCCGAAAGGGCGATGGTCGCTCCGATCGACAGGTCGATCCCGCGGGTGAGGAGCACCATCATCATGCCGACCGCGAGAATGCTCAGAATCGCGGTATTTGCGAACAGGTCGCGAAGATTCGACAAGGTGAGAAAATTCGGATTGCGGAGCTGGACGACGCCGCACACGACCACGATGAAAACGAGGAGCCCGAGCTCGCGAAAGCTCTCGCCGAAACGGACGGGCCTCCTCCCGGTCCGAAATGACGCGCGCAATTCGTCGGTCATGACGCCGCCGGGCCGCTCAGCGCGGCCTGCAGGATCTGCTCCTGGGTGGTCGCCGACGTCTCGAGGATCCCGGCGACCCGCCCTTCCTTCATGACGACGATCCGATCGCTCATGCCGAGCACCTCCGGCATCTCGGAGGAGACCATGATGATTCCGTAACCTCTCTCGGCGAGATCGCTCATGATCTCAAAAATGGCCGTCTTCGCGCCCACGTCCACGCCTTTCGTAGGCTCGTCGAGAATGAACACCTTCATGCCTGCCGTGAGAAGCTTGGCGACGATGATCTTCTGCTGGTTGCCGCCTGAAAGCGTCGACGCCTTGTCGAAAACGCTTCCGGCCTTGACCTCGAGCCTCTCCGCGCGGTCCCGCGTCACCTCGTTCTCTTTCTTCGTGCGAATCCAACCGGCCGTGCTGAACTTCTTCAGCGCTGGATAGGTCACGTTCTTCGAGAGCTCCCAATCGAGCACGAGCCCCTGCCTGAGCCGATCCTCCGGAAGGTAGCCGATCCCCTTTCGAATCGCCTGCGAGGGATTTGCCACGTGAAGCTCCTCCCCGTCGAGGATGATCCGCCCGCTTTCGGCTCGGGTGATCCCGTAGATGGCTTCGCAGACCTCGGTGCGGCCGGCGCCCACGAGCCCGGTGATCGCGAGAATCTCGCCCTTGCGCACGGAAAACGTCACGTCCTTGAAATACCCCCGCCGGGAAAGCCCCTGCACCCGGAGAATCTCCCCGCCGATCGCGAGCCGGCGCTTCGGAAAGAGCTGGGTGATCTCCCTGCCCACCATCGCCGTGATGATATCCTCGCGGCTGATATCGCTCAGCTTCCAGCTCCCGACGTTCCGCGCGTCGCGAAAAATGGTGAGGCGGCTCGCGAGGCGGTACATGTCCTCGAGGCGGTGGGAGATGAAGATCACCGAGACGCCGCGGTCGCGCAGGCCCTCGGTGATGCGGTAGAGATCCTCGCTTTCCCGGCTCGTCAACGGGGCGGTCGGCTCGTCCATGATGAGGATCCGAGCGTTCGTCGACAACGCCTTCGCGATCTCGACGATCTGTTGCTGGGCGACCGAGAGATCTCCCATCGGAGCCCTCGGATCGAAGTCGGCGTCAAGTCTCGCGAGCAGCTCCTCCGCCCTCCGATGAAGCTCTTTCCAGTCGATTCTTCGCGTGAGAGCGCCGATCTTCTCGTGTCCGATGAAAATGTTCTCGGTGACCGAGAGGTCTCGATAGCAGCTCACGTGCTGATAAATCGCCGCGATGCCGATCCTCTGGGAATCGAGCGGGCTTCGAATGTCGACCGGCGCCCCGTTGAAGAGAATCTCGCCCGAATCCGGCTGATACACGCCGGTGATCACTTTGATCAGCGTCGATTTGCCGGCGCCGTTCTCTCCCATGAGCGCGTGGATCTCGCCCGGCCGCAGGTCGAAGTGCACGTCGTCGAGCGCGCGCACGCCCGGAAAGGTGATCGTAACGTGATTCAGCTCGAGAATGAACTCCGACACCTGACTACGCTCCAGCTAACAAACCTTATGACATTCGATCCCGAGAAGGCGGGCGAGCTTCTCCACGCGGCCCGCCAGATGTCCGACCCCGATCGCGCAGTGGTGGGCGGGTCCCTCCCTGGACCACCGCTCGATGAACTCTCTCGCCGAGAGGGGAAAGCGGTACCTGCTGTTGGTGTTCCCGATCTGCAGCGTCGGCCCCGGAACCGAGTCGCCCTCCGCGACGAGGAGGAAGGTCTTGCCGCCGGGACCTTGGACCACCGACAGCAGCGTCGCCGGTCCGTACTTTACGCTCATTTGGATGGACAGTCCCCTGCCCGGCTTTCCGTGATAGACGGGCAGCGGAACGAGCCCGACATCCCCTTCCGCTATGGCCGGATGCGCCGGTCCGTCGTGACCCCACAGCACGACGTCGTCGTTGTAGTCGACGGCGTAGAGCTCCGAGAACGAGCCGCCGGCGCCGAAGGAATCCATGATTTTCATCGCCACGACGTTTTTGACCTCGCACTCCCCCGCGACCGGGACGTGGTGCGCCGTGAGCAGGGTATTGCCCGGGATGACCGAGGTCACGATATTCTCGAAGTCGTTCCCGTCGACCCCTTCGTAGTAGTACGCAAGCGCGCCGAGCTCTCTCCCCGAGGCGAGCGCGTCGAGGGCGCACGACGTCTGGGCGGCGCGCGCGAGCTCGGTCTCCTCGCATTCCTTCGAGACGCGAAACTCGCGGGCGAATTGATCGAGCTTCTTTCGAATTTCTTCCCGCCCGACGCGGTCGCGGAAGCGCTTGAGGAGGTCCATCTCGAGGAGGTCGAAATGGCTGCCGAAAACGCCAGCCAGCTTCGTGATGTCGGTGTAGACGTCGAGCATTCCGGCGTAGTAGTGCCCGAGGATGCCCACGCGAGTGTCGCGGATGGCCGTCCGCACCGAGATGGCCTCCGTCCACGCGCCGATCTCCTGCCACGCGTATTCCTCCTTCAGCCACCCGGTCACGAGCTCGAAGCGGATGCCGCAGGCGTTGAAGACGTTCGCGATCTCCGGCACGCAGCACGCTTGACAGTGCGCGAGCCACTCGCCGGTCATCGCGCCGCGGTCGCCGAGCGCGTTGAACTTCGCGTAGTCGATCGCGGGGAC
>JASHNV010000199.1 GCA_030041455.1 Spirochaetia bacterium | reverse complement strand
TGCGAGGGGCGCGCGGAGGCGAACGTGAAGCGAGCCAAGGTTCTCGCGGTTGTGGCTCATCCCGACGACATCGAGCTCAGCATGGCCGGCACCCTCTTCCTGCTGAAGGAGCGCGGGTGCGCGCTGCACTACCTCGCCGTGGCGAACGGCTCGTGCGGCACGGAGACCCTCTCCTACGAGGAGATCGTGAGGATTCGCCGCGAGGAGGCGCGCGCGGCCTCCGCCTATCTCGGCGCCGAGTTTCACGAGGCGCTCGTGAACGACCTGGAGATCTTCCACACCGACCCGCTCGTACGCCGGATGGCGGCGATCGTGAGGCTCGTCGCGCCGGACATCGTGCTCACCCATCCTCTTGAGGATTACATGGAGGATCACATGAACGCCGCGCGCCTCGCGTGCAGCGCGGCGTTCATCCGATCGTCGGGGACCTACCGGACCGACCCGCCCCGGCCCCCGGTCCGAAACGAGGTCGCGATCTATCACGTCCTGCCGCACGGGCTGCGCGACCGAACGAGGAATCCGGTCCTTCCCGAGCTGTTCGTCGACATCGGCTCGGTGATCGGCAGGAAGCGCGAGATGGTGTCGTTCCACCGGAGCCAGGAGGCGTGGCTCTCCACGACCCAGGGCGCCGGCGCTCTCGCGCTGAGCGCGGAGATCGAGGGGCGGGAGATCGGACGGATGTCGGGACGCTTCGAGCTCGCCGAGGGCTGGACCCGCCACCTGCACATCGGCTACTCCCAGGCGGAGATCGACCCGCTCGGAGAGCTCCTCGGCGGCCTCGTCCTCAGGCGGTAGCTCAACGGGAGGCGGGCTGGACTTGGCGGTCTATCTCCTCGACGAGCGCCTCGTAGGTGGTCACGAGCGGGAACTGCGGGAACTCGCGCGCGATCGCCTCGGGGGCGCGGAACAGAATCCCGCGTTTCGCCTCGGAGAGCATCGACAGGTCGTTGTAGGAGTCCCCCGCGGCGATCACGTCGAAGCCGATCGAATGGAACGCCTGGACCGCCCTGCGCTTTCCGTCCCGTTGGCGGAGGATGTAGTCCTGGATCATGTCGCTCGAGTCGACGACGAGCGCGTTGCTGAACAGCGTGGGCCAGCCCAGCTTCGCCATGAGCGGCGCGGCGAACTCGCTGAACGTGTCGGAGAGGATGACGACCTGCATGCGCGCGCGAAGCGTGTCGAGAAAGGCCTTCGCTCCCGCGAGGGGCCGGATCGCGCCGGCGACTCGGCGGATGTCCGAGAGCGTGACGGCGTGCTCGCGGAGAATCGCGATGCGACGCTTCATGAGCGCGTCGTAATCGGCGATGTCGCGCGTGGTGAGCTTGAGCTCGCCGATCCCCGAGGCTTCGGCGAACGACACCCAAATTTCGGGAACGAGGACCCCCTCCAGATCGAGGCACACCAGGTTCATGAACGGCTCCGGGCGGGACGCATGGGGAGGATTATTACCGCAACGAGCCGAGGTGCGCAAGGCTGACCGGCGCGGTCGGACGGGCGCCCGAGGCCCGCTCCCGGGAACGTGCGCCGCGCTCGAGAAGATGATATCCTTCGGGGCATGGAGTACCGCGGCTTCAAGCGCCATCACGGCTTCCGCGCCTACCGGGGGCGGTCGCGGCCCCAGGCGAGGCGCGACGCCCACGCGGACCTCGCCGAGCTCTATCTCGCCTCGCTCAGGCGGGTCGATCCCTACCTCGCGGTCAAGGAGCGGCTGCGATTGAGCGGCTCGACGCTCCTCGTCCGCGCCGACGAGGGGGAGCCTGAGGGAGGCATCGAGCACGGTCGCGGCCCCGATTTCTCGATCGATCTCTCCGGATTCACCTCGATCGTGGTCCTCGGAGTCGGGAAAGCCTCCGGGAGCATGGCCGCCGGGGTCCTCGAGCTCCTCCGCGGCCGAGTCTCAGGCGGGCTCGTCGCCACGAAGCGCGGCTTTCGGGGAGAGGATGCCGAGACGCCGTCGGGCGACGCGCTTGCGCCTCTGCGTATCGTCGAGGCGGGACATCCCGTCCCCGACGAGAACAGCGTGAAGGCCGCGCGGGAGGCGATCAGGCTGTGCGAGCGCGCCGACGAGCGCTCGCTCTTCGTGAACCTCATCTCAGGCGGCGGCTCCTCGTGCATGGCGCTGCCAGCCGAGCCGCTCACCCTCGAAGAGATGCGCGCGACCACCGAGACGCTCCTCGCGTGCGGAGCGGCGATCCAGGAGATCAACTCCGTGAGGAAGCACCTCTCCGCGATCAAGGGGGGACGCCTCGCGGCGTTCCTCTACCCGGCGACGTCGCTTAACTTGATCCTCTC
Organism: Spirochaetia bacterium; assembly: GCA_030041455.1. Lineage (GTDB taxonomy): Bacteria > Spirochaetota > Spirochaetia > DAHUYW01 > DAHUYW01 > DAHUYW01. The sequence goes on along the minus strand of JASHNV010000199.1, from coordinate 24,434 downwards.
GGACGTCGTCGGCGACCGGCTCGACGCCATCGCCTCGGGCCTCACCGTACCGGACCCGACGACCTACCTGGACGCTTTCGAGGTCCTCAAGCGCTACGACATCGTCGGCCGCGTGCCGCGCGCCGCCGCGGCGCTCCTCGAGCGGGGCGCCGCGGGCGGCCTCCCGGAGACGCCCAAGCCGGGCGATCCCGTCTTCGACCGCGTGCATAACCGGCTCGTCGGCTCGAACGTATCGGCGCTTCTCGCCGCCGAGCGGCGGGCGCGCGAGCTCGGCTACCGTCCTCTCGTGCTCTCCTCGCAGATCTCGGGGGAGGCGCGCGAGGTGGGTCGGGCCCTCCTCGGCATCGCGAAGGACGTCGCGCGCCGGGAGCTCGCCTGCGAGAAGCCCGCGTGCCTCATCGCGGGCGGCGAGACGACCGTCACCCTCTGGAGCGGCCACGGCCTCGGAGGGCGAAACCAGGAGATGGCGCTCGCCGTCCTCGCCGGGATGGCGGAGGACCCGGAGGGCTGCCGCGGGGTCTCCTTCCTCGCCGCCGGGAGCGACGGCAACGACGGGCCGACCGACGCCGCGGGCGCCTTCGCCTCGAGCGCCGTGCTCGAGGAGGCCCGCCGCCGCGGGAAGGATTTCGCCGCGATCCAGGACCACCTCGCGAGGCACGACGCCTATCGCTTCTTCGACTCGCTCGGGCTCCTGTTCAAGCCCGGTCTGTCGCGGACGAACGTCGGAGATCTCCTTTTTTTCTGCGTGGAATGAGCCCGCCTCGCGCGGAAGCGCAGGCTGGACTTGCATTTTTCAAGCGAGCGCCTTACTATAATCGGACGTTGCTTGCCTGTTGAACTTGCTTATTTTATGCAAGCGAACAAAGAGTCTCGCCCGAGATTCGAGGCGGAGAGGAGAAGCGGGTCAACCCATGAGTACGTTAATAGACAAGATATTCGGGCAGAAAATCCGAGGAGTCCGGGTCGTTCCTCTAGTCTTGAAGATCGTCGTGATTTTTACGGTGCTTCTTCTCGTCTCCAACTTCGTCACCAACTACATCAACCTGATGCTCAATCGCGGCGAGCTCCTCAAGCTCAACAACCAGCTCCTCGTGAAGGACCTCAAGGAGCTCACGATCTTCAGCTCCAACCAGTACCAGGTCTACACGTTCAACAACGATCTGAAAGGCGCGATCTCCGGCATCGAGGAGAGCGCGGCGAAGGATCTCACGGGGCAAAAGTCCGTCGCCCTCGGCGTGAAGTCCGACGGGAGCATCCTGTTCCAGGCCTCCAAAACCATTAAAATCGACCATTTCGACGACAGCGAGGCGCTCGCGAAGCTCCTGAAGGCGAAAGAATCGTCGGCGCCGGAGGGCTCCCTGCTTTTCAACATCAACGGAGATCCCTACATCGGCGTCTTTAAGTACAACGACAACTGGAACGTCTTCATCATTCGCGCCGAGGAGCTGAACGAGTTCTACCAGAGCTCCTGGAACATTTTCCGCACGACCGCCTACATCATCGTCGTGATCACGATCATCTGCGCCGTTCTCGGCGTCTTCCTGATCCGCTTCATGCTGCGCTTCGTGCGGGTGATCACCCAGGGCATCATGGACATGCAGAAGCGCCAGAGCATGGACATCATCGATCTGAAGGGCGCTCCGAACGACGATATCACCTATCTCGGCGTCGCGCTGAACTCCACGACGAGCACCATCGACAATCTTCTCCACATCTTCCGGAAGTTCGTCACGGCCGACCTTGCCCAGAAGGCCTACCGCGAGCGGGAGATCAGGCTCGAGGGGGCGCAGCAGGACCTCACGATCCTCTTCACCGACATTCGGAGCTTCACCTACATGACCGAGGCGCTCGGCACCGACATCATCAAGCTCCTGAACCTCCACTACGACAAGGCGATCCATTACATCCAGACGAACGGCGGCATCGTCGGCTCCATCATCGGCGACGCGCTCCTCGCGGTCTTCGGAACCCTCGACGGATACGGCGCCAGCAAGTCCTACGCGGCCGTGAAATCGGCCTACCAGGTGCAGGAGGTGGCCGCGGCGCTTCGGGAAGACATGACCAAGCGCCGCGAGGAGATCGTGCGTCGGAACGGAGCGCTCTCGAGCGTCGACGAAAAGATCTACCGCGCGGTGCTCCTCGAGGTGGGCGTGGGAATCGACGGCGGCGAGGTCTTCTACGGCACGATCGGCTCCAACGAGCGGATGACGAATACCGTCATCGGCGACAACGTCAACTCCTCCTCCCGGCTTGAGGGCCTCACGCGTTTCTACAAGGTGCCGGTGATCGTCTCGGAGTACGTCAAGGAGGAGGTCGCGGCGGACCACGACGATTTCCTGTTCATGGAGATCGATCAGGTCCAAGTGAAGGGGAAGACCCAGGGCAAGCGCATCTACTGGCCGATCCTCAAGAAGACCATGGATGAGGAGCTTGAGAAAGACTACAAGTTCTTCCGCGAAGGCCTCGCGCGATACTACGAGGGTCAGTGGCCGGCCGCGTACAAGGAGTTCGCGCGCTGCTCCCTCGCGGTGGCGGACATCTTCCGCGAGCGGACGAAAAACAATACCTCTCCGAAAGGGTGGGATGGAATATGGGCAATGGCGACGAAATAAAAGGCCCCGCGGGCGAAACCCCTCGGCCTCCCCGGCGACCCGCTTCGCGGCCCGTTCCGGCGCATCGCGCGCAGGCGGCGGCCGCGCGGCAGTCGGACGAGGGCAGGGAGCTCATGGTGCGAAGCCGGAGCCTCTTCCTGCGCGACGTCGAGCAGCAGCTCGCGAAAAAGGAGCTCTACAATCTCGACGAGGAGTTCGAGAAGACCAAGCACAACCGCTCGCCGTTCGTATGGCTCTCGGTGTTGATCTTCGTGAGCGTGATGGTGGTCGTCGCGATCCTCGTGACCTCCTACATCCAAAGCCGGAGCCAAAACGTTCAGGTCAACATCAGCACGTTCGCCGACGTGAATCTCCGCGACCTCCTCGACAAGGCGAAGCAGCTCGACAACCAGTTGGACGTCCTGAAGCAGGATCTCGCCACGCTGCAGACGAACGAGGCGAGCGACATCCAGAACGTCCGCTCGAACGAGGCCGCGCAAATCCAGTTCGTCAACACCCAGACGATCTCGAGCGACGAGAAGGGAGAGCGGATCGACGGGATCCGGGAGCAGGCCAACGGGCAGATCGCGGCGCTGCGCGCCCAGTACGGTCCGAAGATCGACGCCGATCAAGCGAAGATCGCGGCCACGCAAAAGAGCCTCGACGCCTACGACACGCGGCAGGTTGCGCAAGCGAAGAAGCAGGAGGCCATCCTCAACAACCAGCAGCGGCTCTTCGACCTCCAGATGCAGAAAACCACCCAGTCCTACCAGGCTCAGATCAGCGGATTGACGAGCGACTTCGACAATCAAATCGCGACGCTCAAGCGGAACGACGCCGACTTCGTGAGCCTCCTGAAGCGCAATCAGGCGAGCGAGATCGCGAGCCTCATCGCCACCTACAACCCCACGTTCAGCGAGCCCGGGATCGTATCCATTCTCGCGGCGCCGACCGGGACGGTCGGCAGCCAGGCGGACGGCTACAGCAAGCTCGCCGAAAGCGAAGGCGTCGCAAGCGCCGCTTCGGACGCGAGTCTCCAGTCGCGGCTGCAGGATTTCGCCGGCCTCCTGTCGCGGCTCGAGCAAGTTCCGTACAAGAACTCCGTGCCCGGGACCCTCGATCATCTCCAGTACCTCCACGAGGAGATCGTCTACGACTATCAGCAGATCGCGAACGGGATGGCGGCGAAGCTCTCCGACCAAAACGAGACGGTCGCGCGGTACAACTTCGCGCTCGACAGCCTCATCAAGAACAGTCGCGAGAACGGCTACATCATCGACCCCCGCAACACCGCCGATCTCGCGGTCTTCATCGACCCCGTCTACAAGGTGAGCGACGGCGACACCGCCTACGTGTTTCGCAACGACGACCAGCAGATCGCCACCATCGTATTGCACGTGTCCGGCGAAACGATCACCGGCTCGCTGTCGAGCCTGAACAAAGCCGGCACTCCGATGCAGCCGTTTGACAAGATCTTGTTGAACCTGAAACAGTAGGAGATGTGGGAATGAAGAAAGGGCTTTTGATCATCGCGGCGCTCCTCGCGCGCCTGACGCTCGGCGCTTACGGGGTCAGCCTCTCCGATTACGGATTCCAGCAGACCGGCACTCACCAGGAGAACAATCTCACCTCCTACGACTGCCGCGACGCGAACGGGATTCCAGTCTCCCTCCTTTCTGCAAACGCGCTCACCGACGACAACGCCAAGACGCTGAAGGATCTTCTCGCGACGCTGGAAGGCTGGAAGTACCTGAAGATCGACCACGTACGCGCGGTGTTCAACAGCGACGGAAGCTCGGACGTAGTGGTCATTCCGTCGTCCTTCGTCTACAAGAACGTCAACCTCGCGAGCTACATGCCTTCGGGCATCGAGCTGTACTACAACGGCTACATCGACTACGACTTTCGCATGCTGAAGGACAGTCTCTTCCTGCGGCTGAAGGGCCAGATCTTCGACGAGACGCAGTTCGCCGACCGGCTGCTGAGCGCGGTGAACGACCCCGTGCTCTACCTTCAGACCAACGATCCCGAATACCTCCTGCAGCGCATCAACGACCTCGTCGGCAAGGTGGCGGCCCTGAGCGAGCAGGTTACCCAGCTCACCCAGCTTACGAAGCTCACCGACCAGGACCTGGACGCGCAGAAGCTCGCGCTCGTCACGATCGGAAATCGCGGCCTGTTCGGCGGCATCACGCCCGTGAGCAAGGACGGGGTGGCGGCGATCGTGAAGATGAAGAAAGCGGATCCCTCGCTCACGAAGGACCAGGTCGCCGCGAAGCTCGATCAGCAGGGAATCAAGATGTCCGACAAAGAGATCACGCTCGTCTTCGGCGTCTATTTCAACGAGTTCTAAGATTGGCGCAGGGATTCGGCCCGTCCGAGCCGGAGCGGCCCGCGACCGCCGCCCCGGCCGAGGAGCTCGTCGAGGAGCTTGAGTCCCTCGACGAGCCGGACTCGGGCGCCGGGGGCGCCGCCGAGGCGGCCGAGACTCTCGAGCCGCTCGATCCCGCAAGCGCGCCGAACCCCGAAGTCCCCGCTTCCGGAGGAGACGCCGTCGAGGAGCTCGAGTCGGTCGAGGCGGCTCCCGAGCAGTTCCCGGCCTCCGAGGAGAAGGTCCCCGACGAGCGCCTCCGCGTCCTCGTCGCGGACGGCGATCCGCGGAGCCTCAGGCTCATCGCGAGCAGCCTTCCTGAATCCGAGTTTCTCGTCTCCGAGGCGGCAAGCGGCGCCGAGGCCGCGAGGGCGATCGAGACGTCGCCGCCGCAGCTCGCGATCATTGCCGCGGGGCTCGAGGCGCCGTCGGGCTACGATCTCTGCCGGACGATCCGCGAGCGCTACACCACCGGCGACCTTCCGGTCATCCTCGTCTCGGACGGAAGGGACTCGGCGGAGACCGGCATGCTCGCGGGGGCGAACGACGTCGTCGCTTCCTCCGCGACGCCCGCCGAGCTTCTTGCGCGCGCGCGCGTGCACCGAGACCTCGTTCGCACGACGGCGATCTACAACCGCTTCGTGCCCACGCAGCTCCTCGGCTTTCTCGGCTACAAGAACATCTCCGAGCTCCAGCTCGGCGATCAGATCCAGCGCGAGATGACCGTGCTCTTCGTCGACATCCGCTCGTTCACCACCCTCTCCGAAAGAATGACGCCCGGCGAGAACTTCAAGTTCATCAACTCCTACCTGAGCCGAATCACGCCCCTTATCCGCCGGTACAACGGCTTCGTCGACAAGTACATCGGAGACGCGGTCATGGCGGTCTATCCGGGGCGTCCCGAGGAGGCGCTGAAGTCGGCGACGAGCATGGTGAGCTACCTCGCGACCTACAACGGCTATCGGAGCAAGTCCGGATACCGCCCGATCGGCATCGGGATCGGCATCCACACGGGCAACCTCATCCTCGGCATCATCGGAGACCAAGACCGAATGTCCGGCACCGTGATATCGGACGCGGTGAACCTCGCTTCGCGGATCCAGGACGTGACGAAGCTCTACGGCGCGAACATCATCATCAGCCAGGATACCTTCGTGCGCCTGGAGAACCCGACCGATTTCAACTTTCGCTTCCTCGGCAAGGTGAAGGTGAAGGGGAAGGTCCAGACCGTGTCGCTCTTCGAGATCTTCGACGGCGACGAGCCCGATCAGATCGAGCTGAAGGTGCGCACGAAGGTGGACTTCGAGGCGGCGATCCTCTTCTTCTCCAAGCGGAGGTTCGAGGAGGCCGCTGTCAAGTTCCGCGGCATTGCGGAGCGCAATCCCGCCGATCGAGCCGCCTCCCTCTTCCTGAACCGCGCGGAGCTGCTCCTGAAGCGCGAGAAGGCGAGCTGGCTCCTGAGCGACTGAAGCTCCGGCGTCCTCTCGCGGAGGGCGCTACTCGCCGACGAGCGCGTCGATGAGCGCCCGAGTCTCGGGGGTGGTCCACTCCCTGCCGCCGACCGTTCCCGACGTCACGTCTCCGTCCTTGTCGATGAGGTACGACGTCGGAATGCCGCGGGCGCCGTACCGGAGCCCCACGCTTCCCGACCGGTCGAGGAGGATCGGAAAGGTGATTCCGTGCTGGCTCACGAAGCTTTGGACGCTCGCGGCGCTCTCGTCGAGGTCGACGCCCACGACGACGAGCCCCTTGTCCTTGTACAGGTTGTAGAGGCTCTCGAGGGACGGCATCTCGTCGCGGCAGGGCTCGCACCAGGTGGCCCAGAAGTTCAGGAGCACGACCCGGCCGCCGAAGGAGCTCAGGCGCACCGAGTCGCCCTGCAGGTCGTCGAGCTTGAAATCGATGATCTTGGTATCGCTCTTCAGGGGCTCGAGCCCCGCCTTGCCGATCAAATCGCCCAACGTGTCCGCGCCGACGGCGGGAACTGCGAGCGCCAGGAGAACCGCCGCCACGGACGCAAACGCCGCGCTTTTCATCGTGCCTCACCTCGCTTCGAAGACTACGCGTAAGGTACTTCGATGCTCCCCTCGAGTCAAATCCTCCGGGGCGGGCGCGGCGGTCTTGAACAAGTGTCCGGGAGCGGGTATGATTCCATAACGAAATTTGACTATTGGGTAACTCTTAACTCATTCATCGCTTACAATCCCCCATGAGAGTTGAAGCTCAAGGCAAGTCGGTACGAGGAGAGGTTTGAACGCTAATGACTACGGACGCAACGGTACGCATGCGCAATATCGGCATCAGCGCGCACATTGACTCGGGCAAGACGACCCTGACCGAGAGGATTCTCTACTACTGCAAGAAGATCCATGCCATTCACGAGGTCCACGGCAAGGACGGGGTCGGCGCGACCATGGACTCCATGGAGCTCGAGCGCGAGCGGGGCATCACGATCGCTTCCGCGGCCACGAACGTCACGTGGCTCGACCACCCGATCAACATCATCGACACCCCGGGGCACGTCGATTTCACGATCGAGGTGGAGCGCTCCCTGCGGGTCCTCGACGGCGCCATTCTCGTCCTGAGCGCGGTGGAGGGGGTGCAGTCGCAATCCATCACCGTCGACCGCCAGCTCAAGCGCTACGGCGTGCCGCGCCTCGCTTTCGTCAACAAGGTGGACAGGACCGGAGCGAGCCCGTTCAAGGTGCGCGACCAGCTTGTCGAGAAGCTCGGCTTGAACGCGGTGCTGTTGCAGATCCCGATCGGGATCGAGGATCGCCATCAGGGGATCGTCGATCTCGTGACGATGAAGGCGGCCTACTTCGACGGGGACAACGGCGAGGTCGTGCGCCTCGAGGAGATCCCGAGCGAGCTCCGCGCCGAGGCCGAGACGTGGCGCGAGCGGATGCTCGACGCGGTCTCGATGTTCTCCGACGAGCTCGCCGAGGCGTTCCTCGCGGGCGAGGTCACCGAGGAGCTCGTCCACGAGGCGGTCCGCAAGGGCACCATCTCGCGCGAGCTCTGCCCGGTCTTCCTCGGAAGCGCCTACAAGAACAAGGGGGTCCAGCTCCTGCTCGACGCGATCGTCCGCTACCTGCCCAACCCGACCGAGCGGGAGAACATCGCGCTCGATCTCGACAACGAGGAAAAGGAGGTGAGGCTCCAGGCCGACTCGAGCCTTCCGACCGTGGCGCTCGCCTTCAAGCTCGAGGACGGACAGTACGGACAGCTCACGTATATCCGCGTCTACCAGGGAGCGCCCAAGAAGGGCGACGAGCTGTACAACTCGAGGGCGCAGCGGAAGTTCAAGGTCGGACGGCTCGTGCGGATGCACGCCGACCACATGGAGGACATCGCCGAGTCGGAGAGCGGGGACATCGTCGCGCTTTTCGGCGTCGAGTGCGCGACCGGCGACACCTTCTGCGCGCCGCCCCTGAATTACTCGATGACCTCCATGTACGTGCCCAACCCGGTGATCTCCCTCGCCATCACGCCCAAGGACAAGAAGTCGTCGGACAACATGGGCAAGGCGCTCAACCGCTTCACGAAGGAGGACCCGACCTTCCGGAGCTTCGTCGACCCGGAGTCGAACGAGACCATCATCCAGGGGATGGGCGAGCTCCATCTCGACGTGTACATCGAGCGGATGAAGCGGGAGTACAAGGCGGAGGTGGAGACCGGCAAGCCCCAGGTCGCCTACCGCGAGGCGATCAGCCAGAAGGTCGAGTTCGACTACACCCACAAGAAGCAGACCGGCGGCGCCGGCCAGTACGGAAGGATAGCGGGCTACATCGAGCCGATCGACGGGAAGGACTACGAGTTCGTGAACCTGATCAAGGGCGGCGTGATCCCGACCGAGTACATTCCGGCGTGCGACAAAGGCTTCAAGAAAGCGATCGAGAAGGGCACCCTCATCGGATTCCCGGTCGTGGGCGTGAGAGTGACGATCGACGACGGCTCGTCCCACCCGGTCGATTCCTCGGACATGGCCTTCCAACTCGCCGCGATCGGCGCCTTCCGGTCGGTCTACTTGAAGGCGAAGCCCCAGATTCTCGAGCCGATCATGAGGGTCGCGGTCGAGGGCCCGACCGAGTATCAGGGCAACATCTTCGCGAGCATCAACCAGCGCCGCGGAGTCATCTTGAGCACCACCGAGGACGGCAACTTCTCGCGGGTCGAGGCCGACGTTCCCTTAAGCGAGATGTTCGGCTACTCGACGACCCTTCGATCCCTGACCCAGGGCAAGGCGGAGTTCTCCATGGAGTTCCTCAAGTACGGCAAGGTTCCGACGGGCATCTCCGAAGAGCTCGTGCGGACGTTCCAGGACAAGAACCAGAAGGTCGTGGTCCGATAGGACGCCAATCGAAAGGAGTGTGAGATGGTTAAATCGGAGCTTGTAAAGCGAAGTCCGCTTCGCATCTTGGAGAAGTCCATTCACGGCGGCGTCGGAAAGGGCAACATCGCCGTGCTCGCCTCCCGCAAGGGAGTGGGCAAGACCGCCTGTCTCGTTCACATCGCCACCGACCGGCTTCTCCGCGGCGGCCACGTGATCCACGTGTCGTTCGCCGCGCGGGTCGATCACATCGTCTCCTGGTACGAGGACATCTTCGAGGAGATCGCGAAGTGGAAGGACGTGCAGTCGGTCGCCGATATTCACGACGAGACGGTCAAGAACCGGGTCATCATGAACTTCAACCAGGACGGCCTCGGCATCGACAAGGTGCTGAAAAGCCTCGGGGCGATGATCGGAGAGGGCCATTTCCCCGCGGACATGGTGATCTTCGACGGCTTCAACCTGCAGGGTCGCGGCGAGCTCGCCGCGATCAAGGACTTCGCGCGCGCGACCGACGTCGAGGTCTGGTTCAGCGCCTCGCTCAAGGGGGAGGATCCGCTCTTCGACGAGCGCTGTATCCCCGTCGAGTTCAACGACCTCGTCGCCTCCATCGATGTCCTCGTCACCCTTCAGTTCGAAGGGGACCACGTCCGACTTCAGCTTGCAAAGGACCACGACGCCCGCAACACCGCGGGCCTGCACCTCAGCCTTGATCCGAGAACGCTTCTCATCTCGCAGGACGGCCGGTAGCCGGCGATCTACTCGGACTCGAGCCGACCGAAGATGATCTGCTCGACGTCGTCCTTGCTTTTGTTCAGGGAAAACGAGATCTCGTCGACGAGGAGCTTCAGCGCGTTGTCGAAGAGCTTGCGCTCGAGGATCGGCAGCTCCTTGACCTTGCTGCGGTGGTAGAGGGTCTTCACGACGAGCGCGATGTCGGTCACCCCGCCCGCCTTCAGGAGGTCGAGGTTCATCTGGTAGCGCAGCTTCCAATCGGCGGTCACCGGCTCGTAGTCTTCGGAGATGATCTTCAGCGCCCGCTCGGACTCTTTCTTGCTCACGATGGCGCGGATCCCGAGGCCCTCGGCCTTGTCCACGGGCACCATCACGGTCATGTCCGAAACCTCGAGGTAGATCGTGTAGTAGAGAATCTTTTCCTTCTTGAAGAGCTTGTCCTCGATCGAGGTAACGGTTCCGACGCCCTGAAGCGGATACACCACCTGCTGGTTCAGCTTGAACGTCGTCGCCGGGGCGTTCTTTTTCGCGGACTTCATGAGTCCTGAATATAGCGAAAAACCGCGCCGTAGTAAAGAGCGCGCGATTCCGCTACACTGCCCGGGGCCCGATCGCGGCGCCGAATCGAACGGGCTTCAGGGCCCGAGCGGGAGAGACCATGTCAGACAACCGAACGAGCGGCGTACTGCTCCACCCGACGTCGCTTCCCGGGCCGCACGGCATCGGAGACCTCGGCGAGGGAGCCTTCCGGTTCGTCGACCTGCTCGCCGCGGCCGGGCAGTCCCTCTGGCAGGTCCTGCCGCTCGGCCCGACCGGCTACGGCGACTCGCCCTACGCAAGCCTCTCGAGCTTCGCGGGCAATCCGCTCCTGCTGTCCCTCGACGGGCTCGTGTCCCGAGGGCTGCTCGACCCCTCCGATCTCTCCCCGCTTCCCGACTTCCCGCCGAATCGCGTCGACTACGGCCTCGTCGTCTCCTGGAAGATGCCGCTCCTCGCGAAGGCGGCCTCGCGCTTCCCGGGATCCGAGGCGGGCGACCGAGGGGGCTTCGAGGAGTTCAGCCGCGCGAACGAGAGCTGGCTCGACGACTACGCGCTCTACATGGCGCTGAAGGAGCGCTTCGATCTCCGCGCCCGGGCTCGCGGCGCCCAAGGAGCGGCGTGGAACGGCTCGTGGGACCGAGACATCGCTCTCCGCGAGCCGGAAGCGCTTGCGCGGTGGCGGCGCGAGCTCGGCGAGGCGGTCCGCGTTCAAAAGGTGTGGCAGTTCCTCTTCTTCCGCCAGTGGAGCGAGCTCCGCGCCTACGCGAACTCGAAGGGCATCCGGCTCGTCGGCGACATCCCGATCTTCGTCGCCCCCGACAGCGCGGACGTCTGGGCGAACCGCGCGCTCTTCCACCTCGACGCGAACGGCCGGCCCACGGTCGTCGCCGGCGTCCCGCCGGACTACTTCAGCGCGACGGGGCAGCTCTGGGGCAACCCGCTCTACGACTGGGAGGCGCTTCGCGCGACCGGGTTCACGTGGTGGATCGAGCGCATGGCTGCGGCGCTTCGCGCGGTCGATATCGTGAGAATCGACCATTTCCGCGGTTTCGAGTCCTACTGGGAGATCCCGGCGGGCGCCCTCACCGCCGAGCGCGGGCGCTGGGTCAAGGCGCCGGGCAGGGAGCTCTTCGCCCGGGTGAAGGCGGCGCTCGGAAGCCTCCCGGTAATGGCGGAGGACCTCGGGATCATAACGCCCGAGGTGACCAAGCTCCGCGACGAGCTCGGCTTCCCGGGCATGGCGGTGCTTCAGTTCGCCTTCGTGCCGAAGGCGGGCGGGCTCGACGCGGGGAATCCTTTCCTGCCCCACAACCACCGCTCCGACATGGTGGTCTACACGGGAACCCACGACAACGACACGACGCTCGGCTGGTACCGCGGCCTCTCGGAGGCCGAGCGCGACGTAATCCGGCGCTACCTCGCCCGCGACGGCAACGACATCGCCTGGGACTTCGTCCGCATGGCGCTTTCCTCGGTGGCGAGGCACGCGATCGTGCCCCTGCAGGATCTCCTCGCGCTCGACTCCTCGGCGAGGATGAACCGGCCCTCGACGGTCGGAGGGAACTGGGCGTGGAGGCTCGAGCCGGGACAGATCGACCGGGGGGCGCTCGACAGGCTCGGCGAAATGACCGGTCTCTACGGCAGGTCTCCTCAGGAGCTGTAGGCCACCCCGGGGATCGGCTCGAGCGCCTTCACGCGCATGTACTTGAACGGGTGGATGTCCAGGGGATTCGGGTACCACCCGTCGATCGTCGAGAGGTCCACGAGATTGATCGCCGGGGTGTGGTCGATCGGAAGGACCGCGGCGCCGTTCAGGAGAATGGTTTCCGCGGCGGCGAGGGTGTTGTAGCGCTCGGGCTCGCTCTCGCCCATCGATTCGCGGATCTTCTCGTCGAAGGCCGGGTTCTTGTACCCCGCGTCGTTCAAGTTGCTGTCGGAGGTCCACATCTCGAGAAAGGTCAGCGGATCGGCGAAGTCGCCGATCCACGTGGTGGTCGCGAGCGTGTAGCCCGGCTTCTGAACCGCGGCGTAGTAGTCGTCGTACGGGAAGGTCTTCACCTCCACCGCGAGACCGAGCGCGCTTTTCCAGGCGCCTGCCATGAGGTCGGCGATGCGCTTCATGTCCTCGCCCTGCGGGATGATGATCGTCGGGATCGGCAGCCCCTTGCCTCCGGTGAAGCCCGCTTTCGCGAGGAGCTCCATCGCTTCCGCGTAGTTGCTCCTGTCGATCCCCTTCACGTCCGGATAGGAGGCGATCTTCGGCACGAGCGTCGAGGCGGGGATGTACAGGTCGCTCTCGACGCGGATCTTGTCCCACGGGAGGAGCAGCGCGAGGCCCCTCCTCACGTCGGCGTTGTTCCACGGCGGGGCGGACGACTTGAAGAAGAAGTAGCTCGTCGCGAACAGCGGATTGACCACGATCGATTTCGTGCGCGTCACCTTCGCCCAGTCCGCGTTCCCGGCCGCCCACTGGATGTCCTCGTGGTTGAACGCGTCGGTCACCCTGTCGGCGTCGTCGGAAAGGAGGATCTTGATCGAGCTCAGGCTCACGTTATCGGCGTCCCAGTAGAGATTGTTCTTCGTGAGGTCGATCTCGCTATCGCTGTGCTTGAGGATATAGAAGGGACCGTCGCCCGGAACGGTGGTTCCGGTGTTCCAGTCGTTCTTGCTCAGGAAGGCCTTCGGAAACGGCACGAAGCTGTAGTGGCAGAGTATCTTCAGAAAGTGCGCCGCCGGCTCGTTCAGCGTGACCCGCAGCACGGTCGGGGAGACCGCGGTGATGCCCACCGATTTCGGATCGGTGTTCTTGCCGAGGCGGTAGTCCTTGGCGCCCTTGACGATGTCGAGGAGAAACGAGTACTCGGCCTTCTCCTGAGGATCGAGGAGATGAAGCCACGAGTTGCGAAAATCCTCCGCAGTAACCGGCTCGCCGTTCCAGTAGCGCGCGTCGTCGCGAAGAGTAAAGGTGTAGACTTTGCCGTCTTTCGAGACGGTCCACGACTTCGCGACCGCGGGGACCGGCTCGAGCGTGAACGGATCGTAGCTCACGAGCCCCTCGTAGATCGCGGTGAACAGCTGCGCCTCCGTCGAGCTGAAGGCGTGGAAGGGGTTCAGCTGGATGTCGCTCTTGGAGAAGCTTATCGTTATCTGTTCCGGAAGGTCGGCGGAGTCGTCCTGCGCCCACGGACGGGCGGACGGCAGGAGGAGCGCGACCGCGACACACGCGGCCCGAAAGGCAGAAGCATTCATCTACGTTCCTTGAGCGTACGAAAGGATACGCCCGATATAATCCTGGCCGCGAAGCGGCTTTACGAGCACCTCGTTGAAGCCCGCGCGCGCGAACCGTTCGGCTTCCGCCGCGTCGCTCGTGATCGCGATGAGCGGGATCGACGCGTTCACCTTGCGGATCTCAACGGCCACCTCAACGCCGTTCAGACCCGGCATGTACTGGTCGAGGATCACGACATCGTACGTGTTTTTTCGAAACAACTCAATCGCCGCAAGCCCGTCGGCGGCGAGGTCGCAGTCGACGCCGACCAGCCGGAGCTTGATCTCAAGCAGCCTGCGGTTGGTGTATTCGTCCTCGGCGTAGAGCGCTCGGCGCCGGATCATCGGGGGCGAAAGCGCTCTTCGAGCGCCGCGCAGAGCGCGCGGACCCTGGGCAGGAGCTCCCGGGCGATCGAGAGATCGCCCCGCGCTGCCGCGCGCTCGATGCGTCCGGCGGCGGCCTCGAGGTCCTCCGCGTCGAGGTTGAGCGCGCTCCCGCGGATCGCGTGCGCGATGCGGTGGACCTCCGGCCGGTCGTTCCGCGAACAAGCCTCCTCGAGCTCCCGGATCCGACGGCCGATCTGGGCGAGGCCGCTCTCGAGGATCTCGCGCCCGGCCTCCCCGATCTCCCCGAGGACTCCGGGCAGCTCTCCTTCGCGGGGCGTCTTTCCCGACATGTCTCCTCCTCCGCGTATCCGCGGCGTTCCTCAAAAAGCCGCAGGCGCCTGCGGCTCGATCTACGTGGCGAGGCCGGCAATGAGGCCCGCAAGGATCACGGCGCTCGCGACGAGGTAGAAGCGGTCCTTGCCTCGTACGAACAGGCGGGCGCTCGTTCCCACCTTCGCGATCTGAAGGCCGACGAGGAGGAGCAGGCCGAAAACGATGACCGCCTTGCCCGACAACGCCCGGACGCCCGCGAAGAGCGATCCGAGCCGCGTGAGTCCGAAGCCTCGCGGCACGAACGTCGCGAAGTCCTCCGGGGCGCCGCCCGACGCCGCGAGGTTGATCGCCTCTCCGATCGCCACGACGAGCGCGATCGCGAGGACGCCGAAGTACGAAAGGCGCGCGATGAGGCGCTGGCTTCCTCCCGGGTCCGGCTTTTTCTCTTCGCTCACGCTTTCCGCCTCAGGCGATCCCGCGGATGGCGCCGTACAGCATGTCGCAGCCGAGGAGCGCGACGACGACGGCGAAGACGATGCGAAGCGACCGGCTTGGCGCCCTCACGAGCACGTTGGCGCCGACGTACGCTCCGGCGAGGGAGCCGATCATCACCGGCGCGGCGAGCGAGGCGCTCACGTAGCCGCGGTCGAAGTACACGCCGGCGCCGGCGGCGGCCGTGATCCCGATCATGAAGTTGCTCGTGGCGGTGGAGATCTTGTAGGGCAGCTTCATGAGACGGTCCATGGCGAGCACCTTCAGCGCGCCGGAGCCGATTCCGAGGAGGCCCGAGAGGAGGCCGGCGACGACGAGAACCCCCGTTCCGGCGCCGAGACGGCGGACGCTGTAGCTGCGGAGCGCGCCGTTCTCCTCGAAGGAGCCCGCCATGCCGAGCCGCTCGGCGAGCGGATCGGGCGCTCCGCTCGGGCGGGCGTTGCCGCCCGCCTTCAGGGAGTCGATCGCGGAGTACAGGAGCACGATCGCGAAGATGCCGAGGATGGCCGCGATCGGGATCAAGGAGGCGACGATCGCCCCGCCGATCGCGCCCGCGACCGCGCCGAGCTCGAGGAACAGGGCGATCCTGAGGTTGGTCAGGCCCTCGCGCATGAAGCGCGGCGCGGCGGCGGAGGAGGTCGCAAGCACGGCGATGATCGAGGCGCCGGCGGCGTAGCGGAAGTTGACCCCGAAAAGGAGCACGAGGGCCGGCGTGATGACCACGCCTCCGCCGAGCCCCGTGAGGGAGCCGAGAAGCCCGGCGAGGAACGCGACGGCGAGCACGACAAGGGTGAACCAGGCGAGACTCATTGGAGCGACTATAGACCCGCTCCCGCCTCCTGGTCCACCGCGGCGATGACGATCTCGACCCCCGCGCTTTCGAGCTCCGAGCGGTACTCCTCCTCGAACCCGGTATCCGTGACGAGGATATCGACCTCCTCGATCCGGGAGGTGACGAAATTCGAAACCGCGCCGACCTTCGTGTGGTCCGCGACGACGATCACCGGTCCGCGGGTCCTCGCGATCATCAGTTTCGCGATCTCCGCCTCGAGATGGACCGGCGTCGAGAGCCCGTACTTGGAGCTGATTCCGTCGACCCCGATGATCGCCTTGCTCCCGTAGAGCTGCTCGAGCGAGAGCGAGGCGAGCGGGCCGACGAGAGAGTTCGACTGGGGCCGGTAGACTCCCCCGATCAGCACGATCTCGACGTCCGAGGGGCCGGGCTGGTTGACCGCGCCCGCGTTGCTCGTCACCACCCGAAGCCCGCTCGCCCGAAGGGAGCGGATGACCTGCAGCGTGGTGGAGCCGCTGTTCACGAGGAGGGTGTCGCCGCTCTCGACGAGGGCGGCGGCGGCCCGGCCTATCGCGATTTTCTCCGCGAGTCTCGCCTCGTTCTTCTGGGCGTACGGCGGCTCCGTCGGGACCCTTCGGGTGCTCATCGCTCCCCCGTGGGTCCGTTCGAGCACCCCCCTTCGCTCGAGGAGATCGAGATCCCTGCGGACGGTGATCTCCGAGACGCGCAGGAGCCCGCGGAGCTCCGCCACGGTCACGAGGCCGCGCTCCCGAAGGAGATTGACGATGAGCTCGTGGCGCTCGGCCGGGATCAGGTCGTTCATGGCGCTCGGTTCTCAGTCGGGGGAATGGGAGGAGGGCGGCTCGGGGGCCATCTTCGAGAAGCCCCGAGCGGCGCGGCGCGGGGCGGCGTCGGCGCGGACCCGAACGTCCTCGACGGGCACGCCGAGCTCCCGCGCGAGGAGCGCCTTCACGCGCGGACGGCAGAAGGCGCCTTGGCACTGGCCCATGCCGGCGCGCGTGCGCCGCTTCACCGCGTCGACCGTCTCGACCGGGATGCCGCGGCGCATGCTGTCGAGGATCTCCCCCTCGGTCACGAGCTCGCATCGACAGACGATCCTCTCGAGGGCTGACTCCATCGCGACGAGGCGCTTGACCTCCTCCTCGGCCAGGCGCTTCGGAACGATGATCGGCGAGCGCGTGCCGCGGCGCGCCTGCCTTGCCGTGAGCGAAAGGCCGAGCTCCTTCAGGAGCGCCGCGACGCGCTCGGCGATCGCCGGGGCGGCGGTGAGCCCGGGAGACTCGATCCCCGCGACGTTCAGGAAGCCGCGGGTCTTCGCCTCTTCGATGATGAAATCCCTCCGATCGCAGGCGGCGCGGAGCCCCGAGAACGTCGTGATCACCTTCGACAGGTCGAGGTTCGGAACGGAGCGCCTCGCCGTCCGCGCGAGCTCGAGGAGCGTGGCGGGCTCGGTATCGACGTTCTCCCTCGAATGGACCTCCTCGGCGTTCGGCCCCACGAGGAGATTGCCGTGGTAGGTCGGCGTGACGAGCACGCCCTTGGTCCGAGCCGTAGGAGCCTGAAAGATCACCTTCCCGAGGATCGAGCCGTAGCCGCGCTCGAAAAGGAGGTACTCCCCCTTCCGCGGCCGGATGGAAAAGCCGGGCTCGCCCACCATCGCGGCGACCGTGTCGCTCTCGACGCCGGCCGCGTTCACCACGAACTGCGCCTCGATCCTGCCCCCGGTCGTGACCACGGTGAAACAGGAGCCCTTCTCGATTCCGACGACGGCGGCGCGGAGCCTGAGCTCGACGCCGTTCGAAACCGCGTTCTCCGCGAGCGCTATCGTGAGCTCGTAGGGCGAGGTTACGCCGACCGAGCCGCAGAAGAGCGCCGCGCTCGCCTCGGCGCTCACCATCGCTTCCGTCGAAGCGATCTCTCGGGGCCCGAGGATTTCGAGGTCCTCGACGCCGTTCGCCCGCCCGTCGGCGCGCAGCCGCTCGAGGACTTCGAGGTCCGCGGCGGAGAAGCCGAGCACGAGCGCGCCGATCTCCCGATAGCCGAAGTGGAGCTCCCGTTCGAGCTCGCGGAACATCCTGTTGCCTTTGACGCAGAGCTCCGACTTCACGGTATTCGGTGGGGAAGCATACCCTCCGTGGACAATGCCGCTGTTCGCCTTCGAAGCGCCCTGCGAAACGTCGTCCGCGCGCTCCACCACCACCACTCTCAGGGTGTAGGCGGACAGCGCCCTCGCGATGGCGCAGCCGACCACTCCGGCTCCGATGATGCAGACGTCGTACATCCTGAGCCCCTCCTTCCTCCATGAGAGCACACGACGCTCTGATTGTCAATTTACTCAAGTGATTGGTTTTGATCGAATCCGCCGGAGACGGCAGGAAAAGGGTCGAAAACGATCAAGCGGCGCCGAGACCCGGGGCTTTTTTTCGCCGTTCGCCCGCCGCCGCCTTGATTTTTTCCTCGATGTATCCTACATAAGTCCCGCGCGGGGAAACCCGCGCGGGCCAGCCGTTAGGAGGTTCCGTTGCTGATTCAACGCACACTGTATTATTCGGGTCGGAAGCACTGGCCGGCTTTCGATCGGGCCTTTCAAGGGCGAGTCCGGCTCGCCGTTCTCCTCGCCATGGGCGCGCTCTGTCTCGCCGCGCTCGCATGTGCCTTCATCGAGCGGGGCGACGACATCCTCACGTTCCTTCGCAATCCGGGCTTGCTGAGCGCGCTCGCCGCGGAGGGCGGCGCGGCGGGCGACCTTTCCTCAGGCGGCGACCTCGGGCTTGCGATGTACCGCAACCCGCGCACGAGAGACAAGGTCGTCGATTTCTACACCGACCTCACGGGCTCCGAGGAGATCGCCGGCGTCATTACCGAGGTGGCCGCCAAGTACGACGTCCCCTTCTCGCTAGCCTTCGCGCTCGCCTGGAGGGAAAGCAAGTTCTCCCCCGTCGCGGTCAACTTCGACGACGGCTCGACCGACCGCGGGCTCTACCAGCTCAACTCGCTCGCCTTTCCGGATCTTCGCGAGAGCGACTTCTTCGATCCGCGGCAGAGCGCCGAGCGGGGCTTAAGCTACCTGAGCCTTTGCCTGAAGAACGGAGGGAACGAGATCGTCGGGCTCGCGATGTACAACGCCGGCATGTCCCGCGTCCTGCAAGACGGGACGCCGCGCTCGACGCTCGACTATATCTCGACGGTGATCCGCTACCAGGACGAGATGAACGCGCAGCTCGAAGCGGCGGTGGTCCGAAACGAGAAGGTGGACCCGAGCTTCCTCGCGGACTCCGCCGGCACGAGCTCGTAGGAAGGAGTCCGCCTCGATCGGCGAACGGGTCGTCCTTGACACGCGTTCCGTCATTCCATAGCCTGTAGCGCAATGGTCATCGTCCTCGAGAAGAACATCCAGGAAGGCGACAAGGCCCGGATCAGAAGCTTCCTCGAAGAGAAAGGGCTCACGATCCGGGAGATCGCGGGGGTCGACGAGACGATTCTCGGCGCGGTCGGCATCGCGCCGCTCGACGTCCGGGAGGTCGAGATGCTCCCGGGCGTCGAGCGGGTGATTCCCATCACGAAGCCCTACAAGCTCGCCTCCCGGGAGTTCAAGAAGGACGACACGATCGTTCCCGTCGGCACGGCGCGGATCGGAGGCCTGCGGATCACGGTCATCGCCGGTCCCTGCGCCGTCGAGTCCCGCGATCAGATCCTCGAGTGCGCGAAGATCGTCCGCGACTCCGGCGCGGTGATGCTCCGGGGCGGCGCCTACAAACCGCGGACCTCTCCCTACTCGTTTCAAGGCCTCGGCGAGGAGGGCCTCAAGTACCTGAAGGAGGCCGGCGAGCGCGAAGGCCTTCCGGTGGTCACCGAGATCGTGGCGACCGAGCACGCCGACATGATGCGGGACTACGTCGACGTCTTTCAGATCGGCGCGCGCAACATGCAGAACTTCGAGCTCCTCAAGCGGGTCGGCGCGCTCGGCAGGCCCGTCGTCCTGAAGCGGGGTCTTGCGGCGAGGATCGAGGACCTCCTGATGTCCGCGGAATACCTTCTCGCAAGCGGCACCGACAACGTGGTGCTCTGCGAGCGCGGCATTCGGACCTTCGAGACCGCGACGCGCAACACCCTCGACATCTCCGCGATTCCGGTGGTGAAAAAGCTGAGCCACCTCCCGATCCTCGTCGACCCGAGCCACGCGACGGGCCTGCGCGAGAAGGTGCCGCCCGTGGCCCTGGCGGCGGTCGCCGCCGGCGCCGACGGACTCCTCATCGAGGTCCACCCGGACCCCGAGCACGCGGCGTCCGACGGCCCGCAGTCGCTCTTTCCCGGACAGTTCGAGAAGCTCATGCGCGACATCGAGGCGATGTCGCCGGTGATCGGAAAGGAGATCCAGCACCCCGCGAGGCGGAAGACGGGCCCGGCGAGGCTCGACTCGCCCGAGCCGCGCCGGGGCGCGAGGACGCGCGTCGGATTCCAGGGCGAGCGCGGAGCCTACAGCGAGCAGGCGATCTTCCGATACTTCGAGCACGAGGAGGCCGAGCCGGTCTCGTTTCAGGATTTTCGGGGCGTCTTCGCGGGGGTGCTCGACGGATCGGTGACCTACGGCGCCGTGCCCCTCGAGAACTCCCTCGCGGGCTCGATCCACGAGAACTACGATCTCCTCCTGCAGTTTCCCGACCTCAAGATCGTCGGCGAGAAGAGGATCCGCATCATCCACGCCCTCATCGGGCTCCCGGGAGCGGGTATCGAGGAGATCCGAAAGGTGCACTCCCATCCGCAGGGGCTCGCGCAGTGCGCCGACTTCCTGAACCGGCATCCGGCCATGGAGCGGGTTCCCTTCTACGACACGGCGGGGTCGGTCGCCTACATCGCCCGGCAGGGCAGGCGGGAATGGGCGGCGATCGCGAGCCGGGAGGCGGCGGAGGTCTACGGCATGGAGGTCCTTCGCGAGGGAATCGAGACGAACCCCCGCAACTACACCCGGTTCGTCTTCATCGCGCGAAGCGGCCACCCCGACGTCGCGGACCCCGATATGGGCTCGCTCGTCTTCTCCACCCCCGACAAGCCCGGCGCGCTTTTCCACGCGATGAAGATCCTCGCGGACCTGAGCATCAACCTGAAAAAGCTCGAGTCGAGGCCCATCCTCGGCAAGCCCTGGCAGTACATGTTCTATCTCGATGTGGAGCTGCCGGCCGAGCGCGCCTCCTTCGAGAAGGCGCTCGAGCAGCTCGGCCGGACGGTGGCGGACCTCCGGGTCCTCGGGGTCTACCGCGCCTAATCCGCGCCGACGTCGATTCCGAGGCGTTTCATCTGATCGATCTCCTCGACGCGCGAGAGGTACTCCCGCAGCTCCTGGTTGGCCTTGATGATCGCCGTCGTGACCGCGCTGATCTCGAGCTTCACTCCGCGCGGACGAAGCGCCTGCGGGAGACGGGCCTTGAAGTAGCCGTCGAGCGCCTCAAGCTTCGAGACGATGCCGCGAAGATCGCTCAGATTGAGGTCGAGGAACTCGACGAGCTGCTTCTCAGGCGAGCCCGCGAGCTTCTCGGCAAAGAGCCCCGTCTTGCTCGACATGTTCGCGAGGACCCGCCATCTCCTGAGGGCGCGCTCGACGTAGCTCTTGAAGTCTATCTCCTCGACGCGCCGCGCCGAGGTCGCCGGGTCGACGATCTCCACCGAGTACACCCGGCTCCCCTCCGCGACCCCGAAGAGCTTGCGGAGCCACCGCGCGAAGCGCCGCCTGAAGCCCACCTTCCGCGATTCGAGCGCCTGGGCGTTCTCGCCGAGCTTCTGGATCCCCGCCTCGAGGGGGCCGGCGGCGGCGGAGAGCAGGCGCACCGCCTCGATGAGGAGCGGCTTGTAGGACTCCGGAGGCTTCTTCGCGGGCCTCTCCTCGCGCACTTGGATCTGCGCGAGCGCCGCCCTTCGGAGCGCTTCGCCGCCGGGACCGAAGTCCTCGTCGAGGACCTCCCCCGCGAGCTCGGGGTAGTAGGGAATCCCGTCGGGGTAGCCGCACAGCCCGACGGAGCCGGGCTCCCTGTTCGCCATCACGGAGCCGAAGCGCACGCGAAGCGCCTTGAGGAGTCCTTCGCGGTTCGAGCGGACCGACTCCTCCCCGATGCGCAGGCCCTCGATGAGGTGCTTTCGAAGCGACAGCTTGTAGCTCGTCCGGTGAAAGGCCGCGAGGTCTCGGAGAATGCGCAGGATCTCGCCGGTCGCCTTCTCGAGCTGGGCGACCGCGTCCCTGACGATGCCCCGGGAGAGCGGATCGGCTTCCCGCGCCACCTTCGAGAGGAGCTCGGCGAGCACCCTCGAGTTGACGCCTCCGGCCGCGCGGGGGACCTTGTCCCAGGCGATGTAGCGAACGAGCTTGGCGAGCACGCCGATCCGGGCGAGGGAGAGGAACTCGACGTTGAATTGGTAGAGACTGTTGACGAAATCGAGCTGGAGCTCGAACGCCGAAAGGCGCTCGCTGATCCGGTCGACCTTCTCGGACTCGGTCACCGCGCCGTCGGGAGGAACGACGACCTCGGAGATCTTCTGGTCGCGCCGATAGGGATCTTCCTTTATAAGCGCCTTGCGCAGGAGCACGGTGATGACCGTGTGGAGGCCGGTCTGATAGACGTGGAGCTGCTCCCGAAGACGCGGCAATTGTCGCTTTTCGAGGTACTCGCCGCGCTGCTCGAGCTCGCGCGCGAGCTCGGCGGTGAAATTCGCCTCTCGATCCATACCGGGACGATTATGGGGCAAAACCGCGGATCTGGCAACGTTTCGGCCTCGCGCGCTCGATCCCGGGTCAGGGGAGGCGGAGGATACAAGCTTCGGTGAGCGTCTCGAACCCGCTCTCGGTGACGAGGAAATCGTTCTCTTTCCGGACTCCGCCCTCGCGCGCGTCGTAGAGCCCCGGCTCGATCGTGACGACCATGCCCGGAGCGAGGACGCTGGCGTTGGTCTCCCGGCCGCTGATCCTCGGCGCCTCGTGGATCTCGAGCCCGAGGCCGTGGCCGAGGGCGTGCGGCATGGCATAGCCGCGGCGCCGAAAGAGCGAGTCGACGGCGAGCGCGATCTCGCGCGTCGCCCGACCGGGAGCGAGGAGGGAACGCGCGAGGTCGTAGGCCTCCTCGACGAGGCCGACCATCTCCTCCTGACCGGCCGAGAGCCTGCCGCGGGCCAAGGTCACGGTCACGTCGCTCGGGTAGCCGCCGACGAGAACGCCGAAGTCGAGGATCGAGAGCCCCTCGCCGCCGAAGGGGCCGTTCCCGTAGGACGGGAAGGCGTGGATCCCGAAGCTCCGCGCCGGTCCCGCGGCGATCGTGCGGAAGCTCATTCCCTCGGCGCCCGCCTCAAGCGCGCCGCGCTCGACGAATTGAGCGACCTCCGCCTCGGTCCGCTCCCCGCCTTCGCCGAGCGAGGCTTGAAGCGATCGGAGGATCCCGTTCGTGACGGCGCACGCCGCGCGGAGGCTCGCGATTTCCGCGCTCTCCTTGAGCGCGCGCATTCCGGCGAGGGCTTGGTCGAGGCCGCCCTCGCGGCAGACGATCGCGGCGTCCGATGCCCGCGCGATCCCTTCGACGAGGGTGTGCGCCGTGGACCCGGAGAGCTCCACGCGTCCTGAGAGCCCCTCCCGCCTCGCGATCGCGGCGAAGGCCGCCTTCACGTCCCGATCGAAGTCCGTGAACGGGATGATCTCGTCCGCCGAGGCGAGCGAGCGGGCGAGATTCGCGTCCCAGGGAACGAGGATCGTTCGTCCGCTCGCGAGGACGAAGAGGCAGGCGTCCTCCGGGTGGCCGCACAGGTAGCGCAGGGAGGGGTTGCGGAGGCCCTCGCGGTCCTCGATGAGGCAGGCCGCGAGGGCCTCGCCCCGAAGCCAGGAGGCGAGCCGCTCGCGGCGCTCGGCATAGCTCATTGGACGACCAGGTTGACGAGCTTGTCGGGTACGGTGACGACCTTCAGGATCTTCTTGCCGTCGATGAGCTGGGCGACGCGGTGGGCGCGAAGCGCGAGGGTCTCGAGCTCGGGGGCCGCCGTGCCGGTCGGGACCTCCATCCTGCTCCGCACCTTGCCGTTGATCTGGATGACCACCGTCGCCAGGCCTTCGACCGTCAGGGCCTCCTCCCACCCGGGCCACGCCGCCTCCGACACCGAGGAGGGGTGTCCGAGGGCGCTCCAGAGCTCCTCGGCGAGGTGCGGCGCGTAGGGAGCGAGGAGGACGACGAGCTTCTCCCAGACCTCGCGGTGGAGCTTCTCGGCCTTCGCGAGCTCGCTCACGAGGATCATCATCGCCGAGATCGCGGTGTTGAGCTCGAGCCGCGAGGTGTCCACGGTCACCTTCTTGATCGTCTTGTGAAGGAGCTTCATGAGCTCAGGCGGAGGCTCCTCGTCGACGATCTGCCGCTCTGAGAGGCGCCAGACGCGGTCGAGAAACCTGAATACCCCGGCGATGCCGCTCGTCGACCAGGGCTTCGAGTCCTCGAGGGGACCCATGAACATCTCGTACATCCGCATCGAGTCGGCGCCGAACTCGGCGACGATATCGTCGGGGTTGATGACGTTGCCGAGGGACTTCGACATCTTCACTCCGCCTTCCCCGAGGATCATGCCCTGGTTCACGAGGCGGGCGAAGGGCTCGTCGGTGTTCACGAGGCC
>JASHNV010000036.1 GCA_030041455.1 Spirochaetia bacterium | reverse complement strand
CGACGTGAAAGCTTTCGCCGAGCGACGCGCTCCGATGCTCGATCGCGCGGCAGAAGGCGAGCGCCACGTCGTCGGCGTGGACGTGATGGACGGTCTCCATGCCGAGGTTCGGAAGCGCGAGCTCCCGGCCCGCGGCGAGCGCCTCGAATACCCGCGTGTTGAAATTGGCGGCCGGATTCAGGGGGACCCACCCCTCGCCGACGATGTGTCCGGGATGGAGGACGGTCGCCGGAAAGCCGGCGACGGCCGCCTCCTTCAGGAGGTAGGCCTCGATGGCGGCCTTGCGGATCCCGTAGTCGCCGAAGGGCCGTCGCGGCTCCTCCTCGGTGGTGGGGACCCGGACGCTCGGCCCGTGGACCCAGATGGTCCCGCAAAACAGGTAATGGCGTATCCGGCCGCGAAGCGCCTCCACGATCTGCCGCGCGCTTTCCGGGGTGAAGCAAATGAGATCGACGACGATGTCGGGGTTCAACGCCGCGACGCGCGCTCCGAAGGCGCCGCCTGCCTCCTCGCGCTCGCGGTCCGCGGAGACGCGCTCGACGAAGCGCCAGATTCCGGTCCGCCGATAGGGCTCGCGCTCGCCGCGGCTCAGGCAGACCACCTCGTGGCCGGCCTGCACGAGGCGCGGCACGAGGTAGCTGCCGATGTGGCCGCTTCCTCCGACGACGACGACTCGCATCAGCGTCTCACCGCCGCGTCTCCATCCACGGCTATTTCTTCAGCTTTGCCGTGAGGACCATCTTGGTCGAGGAGAGCGCCTTCGACACCGGGCATCCCTTCTTGGTCTCCTCGGCCACCTTCTGGAAGGCGGCCTCGTCGATGCCGTCGACAGAGGCCTCGCACCTCACCTCGATGAGCGTAATCGCGAAGCCCTCTCCCTGGCGCTCGATGTGCACGGAGTCCTCGGTCTGGACCGAGTTGACCTTGTAGCCCGCGCCGGAGAGCCCCGCCGAGAGCGCCATGGAATAGCAGGCCGCGTGGGCGGCCGCGAGGAGCTCCTCGGGATTGGTTCCCTTTCCCGACTCAAAACGCGACGCAAAGCTGTAGGGCAGGGCCTTCAAGGCTCCGGACTCGGTCCCGAGGGTCCCGGCCCCCTTCGTGAGATCTCCCCGCCACTCTCCGCTTCCCTTTCGTGCTGGCATGTGTGCAATCCTCCTCGTTCGGCTTGTCCGGGCGTCCGATCCCGGCCCGTCCATCGTATCACGACGGCAAGCGCAAGGTCAAAAGGCCATGCGAGACTCGGACGGACGACACGTCCCGCGCCCGGGTGCTATGATCTCCGTAGAGGGAACGAGATCGCGTTCACGTCCGCCCTTCCGCCGAAAGCGGCGCCCGACATCCCGCACGATCAGAAGGAGAGGCCCATGACAGGCAGTACGAGACTTCCTCGCGCCACCCCCGAGTCGCAGGGCGTCGATTCCGCCGCGATCGAGGAGCTTGTAGGCTCCGCGGACGCGCGGGACCTGCGCCTGCACAGCCTCATGGTGCTTCGTCACGGGCACGTCATAGCCGAGGCGTGGTGGAAGCCGTACCGCGAGGCGTTGCGCCACATGGTGTTTTCCGTGTCGAAGAGCTTCACCTCGACGGCCATCGGCATCGCGGAAGCCGAGGGTCGGCTGTCGGTCGAGGATCCCATTCTTTCCTTCTTCCCCTCGTATGCCGCTCCGGAGATCCCGGGAAATGTCCGCGATCTCCGCGTCAGACATCTGCTCGCCATGGCGACGGGCCACGCCGTGGATACGATGGGGATCCTCGGGGCTCTCCCGGGCGAGGACTGGGTGAGGCTTTTTCTGGGAATTCCCCTCGTCTATCCGCCGGGCACGCACTTTCTCTACAACTCGGGGGCGAGCTTCGTCCTGTCGGCCGTTATCCAGGCCCGCACGGGGCAGAGCGTTCGCGAGTACCTCGCGCCGCGCCTCTTCGAGCCCCTCGGCATGGAGACTCCGCCGTGGGAGACGAATCGGCGGGGGATCGTGCTCGGGGCGTCAGGGCTTCGTCTCTTGACCGAGGAGCTCGCGAAGCTCGGGCAGCTCTACCTGCAGCGCGGAGTGTGGAACGGGAAGCGGCTCCTCACCGAGGATTGGATCGACAAGGCGACGGCGAAGCAGGTCGCAAACGGCGACGATCCTGAAAGCGACTGGTGTCAGGGCTACGGCTTTCAGTTCTGGCGCTCCCGGCACGACTCCTACCGAGCCGACGGCGCCTACGGCCAGTTCAGCCTGGTCCTGCCCGAGCAGGACGTGGTCGTCGCGATCACTGCGGGCACTCCCCGAAACACGGAGGTCCCGTCCCTCGTATGGGATCACCTGCTTCCGGGGCTCCACGCCGAGGCGAGGCCTGACGACCCGGCGGCGCTCGCGCGCCTCGCCGAGCGCCTCGCGGCTCTCGGGGTCTCGACTCCGGTCTTCCTCGACCGGGCTCCCGCCCGCGCAGCCTCGGTGAGCGGCCGCCGGATCTCCCTGCCGCCCAACACCTTGAAGGCGACGGCGCTTACCCTCGAGCTCGACGGCTCGGCCGCCCGGCTCCTCGTCGAAGATGCAGCCGGGAGCCTGGAGACGGTGCCCGCGGGGAGGAGAGAATGGGCTTCAGGGATCACGCGGCTGTGGCCCTACGACGAGATGAGCGAGGCGGTCTGCGAGAGCACGGCGGGCTGGGTCGACGAGCGCACCTTCGAGCTCCACCAGCAGTGCGTCGAGACGCCCTTTCGACGCCTCTGGCGCTTTGAGTTCGGCGAGGGGAAGGCCGTTCGCGTGCGCGTCGGCCTCGATCTCGGATTCTGGGCGCCTCGCACGGAGATTCTCGCGGGGGCCTTTTCGTGACCTCTCGCGGCCGATCGGTTCGCTCGCGTCTCTTCCGCAGTCTCGATGGGACGGTTTCCGGCGACGATCGACCGGCTTTCCGACGCGAAAGCCGGGAAGCGCCTCAGATGTGGATCGCCCAGCCCTCGACCGTGCGAGCCGCTTCGACGACCGCCTCGGAGAGCGTCGGATGGGCGTGGATCATCGTCGCGACGTCGGTGGGAAGGAGCTCGCCGTACTTCGCAAGGAGAAGCTCGTGGATGATCTCGGTGCCCTCCGCTCCGACCACGTGCGCGCCGAGGATCTCGTGGCTCTTCGGCTCGAAGAGGATCTTCACGTGGCCCTCGGGCTTGCCGATCGCCACCGACTTGCCCGCGCCGCGATAGGGGAAGAGCGCCTTGCCGTAGGCGACGCCGTCGCGCTTCGCGCGCTCCTCGTTCAGGCCGAAGCTCGCGATCTGCGGCGAGGTGTACACGGCGCCGGGGATGGCGTCGGGGTCGATCCTCGCTACCGTCTTGTGCCCGGCGATGTGCTCGACGGCGATCTCGGCCTCCTTGAACGCGACATGCGCGAGGAGGGGCGAGGAGGTCACGTCGCCCGCCGCGTAGATCCCCCGCGCGGAAGTTTGATAGAAGTCGCCGACCGGCACGAAGCCCCGCTCCGGCGTCACGCCGACGGACTCCAGTCCGATGCCGCTCGTGTTGGGAGATCTCCCGACGACCACGAGCACCTTGTCGGCCCGCTCCGTGCGGACCTTGCCGCCCTTCTCCTCGAGCGTGACGAGCGCGCCGTCGGCGTTCTTCTTGAGCTCGAGCGCCTTCGTCTGGGTGAGGACGACGATCCCGCGCTTCTTGAAGGCGCGCTCGAGCACGCCGACGGTCTCGGCGTCCTCGAGGGGGAGGAGATGGTCGAGCATCTCGACGATGACGACCTCGCTTCCGAAGGCGCTCAAGACGTGGGCAAACTCGCATCCGATCGCTCCGCCGCCGAGGATGAGAGTCCGCTTCGGGACCTCCTTCAGCATCAAGGCTCCGGTCGACGACAGGACCGTCCGCTCGTCGAACTCGAAGCCCGGAATGACCTTCGGGCTCGATCCGGTCGCGACGAGGATGTTCTTGGTCCGAATCTTCTTCCCGTCGCTCAGCGCTATCTCGGAGCGGCTCGCGATCTTGCCGCTTGAGGCGATGAGCGGAACGCCGTTTTTCTTCAGCAGGCCCGCGACCCCGCGCGAGAGGGTGTCCGCGGCGTCGCGCGACCTCTGGAACACCTTGGAGTAATCGAGGCCGCTCCGATCGACGCGCACGCCGATCTCCTCCATCTCGGCGAGGGAGGCGAAGGTCTCGGCCTCGTGGATGAGGGTCTTTGACGGGATGCAGCCCACGTTCAGGCAGACCCCTCCCGCCTTGTCCTTCTCGATCACGCACGCCTTCAGCCCGAGCTGCGCGGCGCGGATCCCGCCAACGTACCCAGCGGGGCCCGCCCCGAGGATCGCCACGTCGTATTCGATGTCGCTCATGTTTGCTCCCCGCGCCGACGACGCGTGCTTCAGTACAAAATGCGCACCGGCTCTTCGATGATGTCGCCGAGATATTTGAGGAAATTCGCTCCGAGCGCTCCGTCGATCACCCGATGGTCGCAGGAGAGCGTGAGGCGCATGAGGGTCCTCGCCTCGATGCGGTCGTCCGGGCCCACGACCGGCTCCTTCTTGATGGAGCCGACCGCGAGGATCGCCGAGCCCGGAGGGTTGATCACGGCGGTGAACTCGTCGATCCCGAAGGAGCCGAGATTGCTGATCGTGAAAGTCGCTCCGCCGTACTCCTCGGGCTTGAGCTTGTTGGCAAGCGCCCGCTCGATGAGGCCCGAGAGCTCGGCGTCGATTTGCAGGAGCCCCTTCGAGCCGCAGTCGCGGACCACTGGCGTGATGAGGCCGTCGGGCTGCGCCACGGCGAGGCCGATGTCGGCGGCGCCGAAGAGCTGGATCGAGGCGCCCTGCCACGACGAGTTCACCATCGGATAGCGCTTGATCGCCTCGGCGGCGAACTTCATGAGGAACGCGTTGATGGACACCTTCTTCTCGCGCCGGGCGTTCAGCGCGGAGCGCGCTCGAAGGAGGCCGTCCGCCTGCACCGCGAGCCTCACGTAGTAGTGGGGGGCGCTGAACATCGACTGCGACAGCCGCTCGGCGATCACCTTGCGCTTGCCGCTCACCGGCACGGACTCGGAGCGGAGCCCGGCCTGAGAGCTCGGCGCCTGGACGCTCGAGGCGGACGCGCTCTCGACGTCGCGCTTGACGACGCGGCCCGCGGGACCCGTTCCCTGGATCCGCGCGAGGTCGATCCCCGCCTGCTCGGCGAGCACCCGCGCAAGCGGCGACGACTTTACCCGGACGCTGGTCCCGGGCGCGCCGCCGTTCGCGCCGCTTTCCGTCTCGCGGACCTTGACCGCGGCGGCGGCAGGGCCCGGCGCGCCGACCGCCGCGCTCGAAGCGGCGGGGCCCGCCGTGCGGCCGGGCCCCGCGAGGAGGCCCGAGATGTCCTCGCCCTTCTTGCCGATGATCGCGATGGGCTCGCCGACCTTCGCGCCGCCGCCCTCGGCGACCGCGATCTTCAGGAGAATCCCCCCCTGGCTCGACTCGTAGTCCATGCTCGCCTTGTCGGTCTCCACCTCGCAGAGGACGTCGCCGATCTTCACGGCGTCGCCCTCCTTCTTCAGCCACTTTATGATCGTGCCCTCCTCCATGGTCGGGGACAGGGCAAGCATCAGGACTTTCTCTGCCATCTGCATGGTCTCCTATGCGTACAGGACCCGCTTCGCCGCCTCGATCACCTTCTCGACCGACGGCTGGCTCGCGAGCTCGAGGCGGTGGTTGTAGGGCATCGGCACTTCCTCCGCCGAGACGACCTCGACGGGGGCGTCGAGCGAGTCGAAACAGTTCTTCGAGACGAGCCATCCTACATGGGAACCGACGCTCGCGAAGGGCCACGCCTCGTCGACGATCACGCAGCGGTTGGTCTTCCGCACGGACTCGTACACCGCGTTTTCGTCGAGGGGCCGGATCGTGCGGAGGTCGATCGCCTCGGCCTTCACGCCCTGCCTCTCAAGCTCCTCGGCGGCCTCGAGGATGACCTTCATGGGCTTGCCGAAGCCCACGATCGTCACGTCGCTTCCCGGGCGCTTTACGTCCGCGACGCCGATGGGAAGGACGTACTCCTCCTCCGGCACCTCGCCTTTCCACGCGTAGGCGAGCTCGGACTCGAGGAACATCACCGGGTTGTCGTCGCGGATCGCGGCCTTCAGGAGCCCCTTCCCGTCGAAGGGCGTCGAGGGCGCCACGACCTTCAGGCCCGGAACGTGCGCGTAGAACGACTGGAGGGCCTGCGAGTGCTGGGCGCTTAAGTATTCCGCCGGGCCGTTCGGACCCCGGAACACCACGGGGCAGGTGAACTGGCCGCCCGACATGTAGCGGGTCTTCGAGGCATTGCTCAGGATCTGGTCGAACGCCATGAACGAGAAGTTGAAGGTCATCCACTCGACGATGGGCCTCAGGCCCACGAGCGCCGCTCCGATTCCCATTCCCGTGAAGCCTTCTTCGGAAATGGGGGTGTCGATGACCCTCCGGTCGCCGTACTTGTCGAGGAGGCCTTGGCTGACCTTGTAGGCGCCGTTGTATTGTCCGACCTCCTCGCCGAGGAGAATCACGCTCTCGTCGCGGGTCATCTCCTCGTCGATCGCCTGCCGCAGAGCTTCGCGAAAGGTAATTACTGCCATCTTTGATTCTCCCGGCCGCTACGCGAGCACGTCTTCGTAGAGGGAATCGATCTCGGGCTCGGGGCTCGCGTCGGCGAAGTCGGCCGCCTTGTTGCTGAGATCCGTCATCTCCTCGTCGATCTGTCCGTACTCGTCCTCGGTGAGGAGCTTCGCCTCGCTCATCTGCTTTTTGAGGATGAGGATCGGATCCTGTTCCTTGTACTCGTCGAGCTCCTCTTTTGTGCGGTAGTGCGCCGGATCGCTCATCGAGTGGCCGCGATAGCGGTAGGTGTCGATCTCGTAGAAGAGCGGCTCGCCGGATTTGCGCACGGTGGCGATCGCGTCGACGAACTCGCCGTAGACCGTCAGCACGTCCATCCCGTTCACCTTCTTTCCGGGGATGCCGTAGGAGGCGCCCATGATCGAGAAGTCCTCCACCGACGAAACCCGCTTGTAGTCGGTCCCCATGCCGTAGTGGTTGTTCTCGCAAATGAAGACCACGGGGAGCTTGTAGATCTTCGCGAGGTTCATGCTCTCGTGGAAAGCGCCTTGATGGATGGCGCCGTCGCCGAAGTAGCACAGGACGACTCCGTTCTCGTTTCGGTATTTGATCTTCAAGGCGACTCCCGTGGCGACGGGAATCTGGCTTCCGACGATGCCGTTGCCCCCGAGCATGTGGCGGGCGGCGTCGTACATGTGCATCGAGCCGCCCTTGCCCTTCGAGCAGCCGGTCGCCTTTCCGTAGAGCTCGGCCATGATGGTGTTGGGCGACATTCCGCAGGCGAGAGCGTGTCCGTGGTCGCGGTAGCCGGTGATAACGTAGTCCTTCGCGAGATCGAGGGCGGCTATCGTGCCGACGGCGACCGCCTCCTGACCGATATAGAGGTGGCAGAAGCCGCCGATCTTCCGAAGACCGTACATCTGGCCCGCCTTTTCCTCGAAGCGCCTGATGAGCATCATCTCGCGCAGGAGCCGGGTCAGGAGCTCCTTTCCGTACGCCTGAGCGGCGGAGCCGGCCGACGGACGGGCTCCCTTAGTTGAACTTGACGGTGACATGGTGGTTCCTTAATGGGTGAAATTGGTCGATCTCGTCGATGACCGTCTCTAGGACGACGAGCTCAGGGGCGTCGGGGCTCACGTGCCAGTACGTCTGGAGCCGCGGCCCGAGCTCCTCGAGAACTTCGGACTTCAGGGAGGGATTGTCGAGCAGATTCACGGCGCCTCGCACCGTGATGACCGTCCCCAGGCTCAACGACTGGATCATCCACTCCGCTCGAGGGTTCGCCTTCAGCTGCTGCAGCTTCGTGAGACGGGGACTGGTGACCGCGAAAAGCGCGCTCTGGCGGTCCTTCAAGATGGCGGGGGTCATCCAACGGACATGCGGGTTGCCGTGCTCGTCGACGGTCGCGAGCACGCCCGCTTTCGCGTCGGCGATCACCTCGGCAAGCTCCCGCATGATCTCATGCTGCGTCATGGGCGCGCCTCCTCAATTTTGTCGTATTTCGCATCCTGTACCCTCTAAATATCACAAAAATTTCGTGAAAAGCCCAGAACGCACTCGATGGCCGCGCCCCTTTTCACCGGAATTTACCAAAGACGAGGTCGACGGTGGCGGAAAGCGTCTCGAAATTTACAAGATACCCCGGCATTATACGGGAATTGCCGCCGATTTCAAGGGCCGGAGGAGGCCGATCGAGAATCGGGTCCGAGCCGACCGCTCAGCGCGGCTCGTGGACAAACCAGACGAGCCGTCCTTCCGGCTTCACGCGGGCGGCCGGGTAGCGGAGAGCCTGCGCGCCGCCTGAGAGGATTTCGCGGACGATCGGGAGCTTCTCGCTTCCGGCGACGAGGAAGAGAACGGCGCGCGCCGCGTTCAGGAGCGGGAGGGTCATGGTGATCCTCGGGACTCGCGGATTGAGACCGGGAGCCTCGGCAAAGACCACCGACTCCTCGGCGGCCAAGGCCGCGCTTCCGGGGAACAGCGAGGCGGTATGGCCGTCGGGGCCCATGCCGAGGAGCACGAGGTCGATCCGCGGCATCGGATCCGCGGACTCCGAGGCCGCGCAGACCGAGCGTACCGTCGCCGCGTAGTCGCGTGCCGCGTCCGGACCCGCGAGATCGGTCCGGACGCGGTGTATGGCGCGCTCGGCGATCTCGAGGGGGACGAGGAGCGTTTCGGTCGCCATCCGGGCGTTGCTGTCCGGCGAGCCCGCCGGAACGTACCGCTCGTCGCCCCAGAGGAAATGCACGTCCCGCCAGCGGACGCTGTCGCGATGGCTCCGGGCGAGCGCCTGGTAGAGGCCGCGGGGAGTCGAGCCGCCCGCGAGGGCAAGCGTCGCGCCCGCCGTGCGCGCGAGCGCGGCGCCGAGGAGCTCGGCGACGAGATCGGCGGCTTTCCCGCTCATCTCGGAAAGATCGTCGAACGTCAGGGACTCGATCATGGGCGCACCGTTCCTCAATCTACCCGACCCCGGGCAAAAAGCTCAAGGGAGCCCGGGCGCCGGCGGGGATCTCCCCACGCGCCGCGCGGCGCGCTACACTCCTTCCATGAGCGAGACGGACCGGCCGGAGGGGGCGGCCATGGCGGGCGACCCCGGCGTCGGGCGCATCCTCGAGCGGCTCTACGAGCGCTTCCACCGTCCGGAGTTCGTCCACCCGGATCCGATCGAGTTCGTACGCGCGGCCGAGCCCGCGGACCGGGAGACGTGCGGGCTCATCGCCTCCGCGCTCGCGCTCGGCCGCGTCGAGGCGATCCTCGAGGCGGTCGGCGGGGTCCTCGCGGCGCTCGGCCGGCCCGACGCGGCGGCCCGCTCGATGACGCGCCGCGAGCTCCGGCGGCTGTTCCGCGGCTTTCGCTATCGCTTTTTCTCGGACCGGCAGCTTGCCGCCTTCCTGTTCGCCGTCGGCGAGTGCCTCAGGCTCCATGGCTCCCTCCAGGCGTGCTTTCGCTCCTTCCTGCTTCCCGGGGAGGAAAGCGTCAGGCCGGCGATGAAGCGCTTCGTCGCGGAGCTCCGCTCGCTCGCCGCCGAGGACATCGGCATCCTCCTGTCCGACCCCGCAAAGGGCAGCGCCTGCAAGCGGCTGCACCTCTACCTTCGCTGGATGGTCCGTCGCGACGCGATCGATCCCGGCGGCTGGGACGTCGCGCCCTCGATGCTCCTCGTGCCCGTCGACGTCCACATGCTGCGCGTGAGCCGGATGCTCGGCTTTACCCGGCGACGCCAGCCCGACCTCGCCGCCTCAGTCGAGATCACCCGGTGCCTTGCGCTCTACTGTCCGGAGGATCCCGTCCGCTACGATTTCTCCATGACGCGCCTCGGGATCCATCCCGCGCTCACCTACGACGACCTTCGCGAGCGCACGTAGGCCGCGCCGAAAGTCGAGCCGATTGCCTTTTTTCAGGATTTCCGCCAATAATGAAGCCTCTTGCGGGCAAGCCACCCTTTTCCCAAGGCGGGGCCATCCGCGCTCGACAGGGAGGACAGCGTGAAGAAGTTTGTGTGCAATGTGTGCGGCTACATCTACGATCCCGCGGAGGGCGATCCCGACAACGGCGTCGAGCCGGGGACTGCCTTCGAGGCCATTCCGGCGGACTGGGTTTGTCCGGTATGCGGCGCCCCGAAAGAGGACTTCTCCGAGGAGTGATTTTCGCCTCACACCCGCGGAAGAGGCTGTTCGAGCTGTGCCTGCTTGAACAGCCTTTTTTTTGCTCAAGGCGCGCGCGTCTCCCTAGATCTCGCCTTCGCGATGCGAGCAAGCAGACGATCCAGGAAGGCACGTGGTCTCTGCGAAGCTTTTCTCTTTCTGACGGGGTATGTGCGCCACGGGCATCGGTCTCTGCGCGCGGAGGGCCGGGCTCGAGAGGAGGAGGCAGAGCGTTGCCGTGCTCACGACCTCGCGAAGGTGCCTTCGTTCCCTGTGCGGTCTGACGGAGTGGGGCGGAACGTGCGGGTACAACGGGGAATCGGTTTGAGACCCCGAGTCGCAGGGCCTCCGCCGATCACGTCCATCGTCTGATTCTTCGCCTGACCTCCTGCAGGAGGTCTCGGCAGGAGTTTTTCGGCACTCTCAAGGTATGACCGGAGACGAAAACTGCCCTCCCGGAGAGGGCGGTCAGCATCCGGGGTCCCGCTTGGCGCCGCCTGCGGCCCGCGCCCTGCAGGCTCATTCCCATGCGAGATTTTGCGGCCCGCTTTAGACGATCATCGGGACACCTGATACCAACTGTCGTGCCTTGGCGGCCGAAGCCTTGCCTCCGTATCGACCGAACAACTCGACAAACTTGCTGGCGGAAGCGGTATCCGCGGTTCGCGGCGTGCCGATTCCGCGAAGTACGCAATCCAACCAATCGAAAATGGTGGATCGTGCGTAACTCAAGCCGCCCATCTGGCAGTGACTCGACGCCCCTTCCTCGCGAGAAAAGAGACGGATGAAGCGCGGACACTTCAGCTCGAGCATGAAATCAACGAGCTCTTCGACAATCGCCGGCGACGGAGCCGCGGCGTCCCGGATGTCATCCTCGCCGAAGAGAAAAAGTAGCGGATTCGTATATCGAGCTTCAAAACCCCTGACACGGTATCCTTGATACGCTTGGACCCATTCGTGAGCGCTCCGAATGCCGAGAACCCACTGTGAGTGCTGAAACCCCCAGCGTGCCGCGACGTTCCGCTTCGCTACCAGCTTGAATAGCACGTCCGTGAGGATCTCATGCTTCACCATTCCTTTCATCCCCGCCTTCGCGGCCGCCTCGGGGTCTACGACAAGGGTATTCGGGATGCATGCCTTGATTCTTGGATCGAGGGCACCGCGCATGGCGAGATATCCACCCATTGAGTAGCCGATCAACGCGATCTTG
Organism: Spirochaetia bacterium; assembly: GCA_030041455.1. GTDB lineage: Bacteria > Spirochaetota > Spirochaetia > DAHUYW01 > DAHUYW01 > DAHUYW01. The sequence goes on along the minus strand of JASHNV010000036.1, from coordinate 2,901 downwards.
TCTTTGTCGACGTCCGAACGGGTGAGGAGATAATCGACGACCGCAGCCACCGGCTTCTCGTAGTCCGGTCGAAAATACAAACCCGGATTGGTCATCAGAGCGCCCCATTGGCCGGGACCTTCGAAGACGAGGCAATTCCATCCACGGCGCGCGGCGGCATCCCCTATCCAGAAATAGACTTCTTCCATCGTGGAATCGAATCCTCCCAGGGCGATCAACGTCGGTCTCGCTCCTTCGCCGCCGGACACGAAATACGCGGGGAGTTTCTTTCCCTCGAACTCGATTGCGATTGCCTCAGGAGACACGGTCATGAGCTTCGCCATGTTGTCGAAGCATTCCTTGCTCCTCTTCCACAACTCCCGATGTCTCGGATCAGCGTGCGCCGCGTAAAAAACCGCGACTCGGTAGTAGTTGCTCGCTCGGCGAAATGCGTCCCGTGCCGCGCCAGGGTTGCCCGCCGATTTTTCTTCTTGGGCATACGCGGAGACTCTATCGCCCGTGGCTTTCCATTCACTGATCCAACTGTCGAAGTCATCGTGCGTAATGCGCTCCGCCGTTGCTAGACACTCTCCCAATTCGGCCGCTCCCGCATCGGCGGCTGAAAGTGCTCGCAAGAGCTCATAGTTGAACCCACCCACGGTCTTGTCGGCAAAATCGATCTTCATTGCCCTCCTCCACCCGTGTCGCGCGCTTCGTCGGACTCGGCAATCCATCTCTCGAGAACCTTGACGTCAAGAGTCCGAACCGAGTCGGGAGGAGCGCCGATGGTCCTCTCGACCGCCGCGGTATGGGCTCTGACGCACGCAGACATGCTCTCGATCCGGCCTTTCGCTTGGCCGGGAAGGAGAAACGACTTTGAGAGCGTGTCCACCATGTTCTCGAAAATCGAGAGAACGATCTTCCCCAGCTGATCAACGGAGGCGGGCGTGAAGGTCCCCTCTTCCGCACCCTGACGTATGATCCCGTCGATCAAGGGGCCCATCTGCTCGACCGTCTCGTCCCGAACTCTCTGGCGAACGACGGCATTATCGTCCTCGTACCATACCCGGACCACGGTCAGAAAAAACGATTTTCGGCCGGTCTTCCAGTCAGCGATTGTCGCAAAAAAGCGGTTCAGCCTAACGATGGCCGGCACTCCCTCTTCTTGAACGATAGGCAGGAGTCGTCGCATACCCTCGGCCAATACCCTGGCAACCATCCTCCGCAGGAGGTCTGCTTTTGAGGCGAAATAGTGAAAAAACGCTCCCTTGCTCATGTGGAGCTCGTCGAGAAGGTCCTGAACGCTCATAGCCTGAAAGCCCTTGGAGAGCGACAGCTTGAGCGCCGTGGCAACAATCTCGTCGCATTTCGCCCGATATTGGTCTTCCTTCACGGTACGCATTCTAAAACCGACCGACGGTTTATAATAGTTGAAGTTTCCCTTTTTGTCAAGTTCGTGTGGATCTCCGCGGCGCGCCGCGAGGCGGTTCACCTACGAGCCTGGAGCCCGGTCCGGGCAATTCGCCTTTCGGTCAGGAGGTCGAGAGGACCCCTGCATGGTGACGACGGCCGCTGAAGCTCTGTGAAGTCGGTGAGCCGTGGCGAACACGCTGGACCGCAGGGGTTCCGAGTGCCCGGGCGCCTCCGAAGGGCAGACACATGGCGCGCGAGACCTCGCGCGTCGAGGATGGTAGCCCCGAGGCATCGCTATACCACCGTCTGGAGAGTTCCGCATTATTCCGTCCAAGTTCTCACGGTACATCGGAGTCCGGATTGCTCCGGAGGCGGTTGCGGAGCCGGAAGGCGAGGCTTCTCACGGTGTCGGGTACCGCCATCACGGGATTTCCGTGGAAGCAGCCGGACGTCGTAGCCTGACGAACACGCATCGGTCGGCTACAACAGTCTCGGCCTCGTCGGTGGCGATCGACTGCGAGTGATACCCTAGGTATGCTCACGTCATGAAGACGGCGATTTCTCTTCCTGACAAGCTTTTTTCCCAAGCCGAAAGAACCGCGAAAAAGCTGGGCATTCCTCGCAATCGATTGTTTGCGAAAGCTGTGGAGGAGTTCATCGCCAACCACAACCCTCCTGACGTTACCGAGCGGATAAACGAGGTGTTGAAACACAACCGCATCGGCGTAGACCCGCAACTTGCGGCAATGCAGACATGGACCATGCTGCGGAACTCACCTGATGAATCGTGGTGAGATTTGGTGGGCAGATTTACCGGCTCCTGTTGGAAGCGAGCCCGGATACCGGCGTCCTTTTCTCGTTGTACAAGGCAATGAATTTAATCGGAGCGACCTGCATACGGTAATTTGTGTCGGATTAACCGACAACACGCACCTCGGCGGGTTGCCGGGCAATGTGCTTCTTTCGAGCACGAAAACAGGTCTTCCGAAGGATTCGGTAGTCAACGTAACGCAGGTGGTAACGCTTGATCACTCCTTTCTTCGCGACAGGGTCGGAACGGTTTCGGCATCGGCCATGGCGAGAGTCGACTCCGGCCTAAAACTTGTGGTAGGTTCGACGTGACGAAAACCAGGGTGATGTGAGCCATAAAAAAGCATTTCAAAGCCGCGGAATGAGATCGGTGGCTTCCTCCGATGTCGCGTTCCGCCTCCTACAGTTTTCGCGGATAGAACCTCCTCAAGCGCGACGAGACGAAGCATCCGTCACCCGGCCTTTCGCACAACCCCCTTCTCTTGGTCCGGACTGGCCTTGACGGCCTTTCAGTCGCGCCCCGTGCTCGCGTCCTGAGCTTGCGGGGGCTCAACGTCGGCCGCGAAAGGCCTTCGTTTCGATCCGGTGCTTCTTGACCCGCAGGCCCATGATGCGCTCGCTGATTCCGAGAAACCGGGCGGCCTTCGCCATGTTGCCCTTCGACGATTTCAGCGCGTCGAGGATGAGCTCGCGCTCCAT
>JASHNV010000198.1 GCA_030041455.1 Spirochaetia bacterium | reverse complement strand
ACCCCTCGATCGATCAGGCCGACGCGAGCGTGCTGTTCAATCAGTTCTCCCTCGACGTCGAGCTCATCGAGCGGCGCATCCGCGCGAGCCTCGAAGGACGCGATCGGATCTCCCTGCACGAGCTCGTCGAGCGCTATCCGCCCGAGAAGGGGCTCGCCGAGATTCTCGCCTACTTCGCGATCGCGTCGAAATGGGATACCGCCCGGATCGACGGCGAGCGCGTCGACCGCTTCAGCTTCCTCACCTCGGGCGGCGAGGAGGTGTCCGTGAGGCTTCCGACGGTGCTCTTCGCGGGTCCGCCGCGATGAGGGACGAGGCGCCCGAGGAGGGCGGCGGATACCGCGAGTACGCGCCGGCGGTCGTCCGCCTTCTCCAAGGTCCGGTGTACGACGAGGACAAGGCGGTCTGGAAGCTCCTTGTCTCCAACGCGCACCTCGTCGCCCGCTACTTCGCTCGAATCGGAGTCGAGCTCGTCCTCGACGAGGCGGAGGGCTTCGCCTATCTGAGCCAGCCGGGCGGCGAGGAGGAGGAAGGGCGGCTGCGCCTCGTGCGCAGGACGCCGTTGAGCTTCGAGGTTTCGCTGCTCCTCGTCATCCTTCGCGAGGAATTCGAGCAGTTCGACGCGAACAACGCCGATTCGCGGAACCTCTTCCTCTCGGCGAAGGAGATCAGGGAGCGCATCGGGCTCTATTTCCGCGAACGGGCCGACGAGACGAGGCTCGTCCGCGAGCTCGAACGGTACGTCAATCAGGTCGAGTCCCTCGGGTTCATCCGCGAAGTCGATACCCCGGAAGCGGTGAGCCACGCGGCGCAGCCCCTCGACAGGGTCTACGAGATTCGCCGGATCGTGAAGGCCAAGGTGAACAACGACTTCCTCGAGGAGTTCAAGAAGAGCATGGAGAGCTATGGGAATGGGAACCTTGTTTGACGGCGACGGCCCCGACGGCTGGCGTCTCGCGCGATTCGAGCTCTACAACTGGGGGAGCTTCGACGGCAAGATTCACTCCCTGGAGCCCTCGGGGGAGACCTCGCTGCTCACCGGGGCGAACGGCTCCGGCAAGACGACGATCGTCGACGCGATCATCACCCTCCTCGTCCCCCCGCCGAAGCGCCACTACAACCAGTCCTCCGGCTCCGATCAAAAGCACGACCGGAGCGAGAAGAGCTATTTCCTCGGCTCCTACGGGCGCATCCGCGAGGAGGAGCGCCTGACCGCGAGCACCCAGAACCTCCGGGAGCCGTCGACTCACTCGATTCTCGTCGGCGCCTTTCGGTGCTCGGCGGGCGATCGGGCCTGCACGCTCGGCCAGGTTCGGTGGATGACGGGCGGAAACCTGCAGCAGACCTATTTCCTCGTAAACCGCGAGCTTGCGCTCCACGAAATTCTTCCCGTCGACAAGCAGGGGGACTGGAAGCGGCTTCTGAGGGAGCGGGACGGCGCCTTCTTCTTCGATTCCTTCCCACAGTACGCGCAGCACTTCTCGAGCCTCTTCGGCCTCCGCTCCGAGAAGGCGCTTTCGCTTTTCTCGCAGACCGTCGGGGTGAAGGTCCTCGGCAATCTGAACGAGTTCATCCGGGCGAACATGTTCGAGGAGCGCGACATCCAGACCGAGTTCCGGAAGCTCAACGACAACTACGAGAACCTCCTCGCGAGCCACCTGGAGATCGAGAAGGCTCAGGATCAGCTCGCCCTCCTCGAGCCGGTCATCGAGCAGGGAGCGCGCTTCGAGGAGCTCTCGGAGGAGACGCTCGGGCTCGACGCGCTCCACGACGCCCTGCCCGCCCTCTTCGCCGAGCGCAAGCGGACGTTCCTCCGCGAGCGCGTCCGCGAGCTTGACGAGGACTTCGGCGCGGCGCAGCGGGCGCGCGAGGAGATCGAGCGCGAGATCGGCCGCCTCGACGACGACGTCGACGCCGTGCGCGGCGCCATGAGCCGGGACTCGGCCGCGCTCCGCATCCAGCGGATAGACCAGGAGCTCAGGCACGACGAGGAGACGCGCGACGAGCGGCGCGGCGTGCTCAAGGACTACGAGGGTCTCGCGAGCCGCTCGGGCTACGGCCCCGTCCGTTCCGAGGAGGAGTTTATCGAGAATCGCAAGCGCGCCGAACGGGATCTCGAGACGGCGAGCGCGAAGATCGCCGAGGAGGACGAAGCCTATTTTCGCTCGCGCTCGGCCCTCCAGGACAGGGAGCGGGAGCTCTCGGAGATCACCTCCGAGATCGACTCGCTCGTCGCGAGGCAGTCGAACATCCCGCGATCGAACCTCGAGATTCGGTCGCGGGTCGCGGAGGCGCTCGGCTGCGCCGAGGCCGAGCTGCCCTTCGCGGGCGAGCTCATCAGGGTGCGCGGCGGCGACGCCGAGTGGGAACAGGCGATCGAGCGTTTGCTCCACTCCTTCGCGCTATGCGTTCTCGTGCCGGAGGCGCGCTACCGCAAGGCGACGACCTTCGTGCGGGACCACGACCTTCGAGGCAGGCTCGTCTACTTCCGCGTCCCCGGCCGCTTCGCGAAGCTTCTCGCGCGCGACGTGGAGCCCGACAGCGTGGTGCGGAAAATCGAGATCAAGTCGGGATGCGCGGAGGAGGAGTGGCTTTCAGACTATCTCGAGGCGAACTTCAACTACCGGTGCGTCGAGGACATCGAGCAGTTCGCCCGCCTGTCGCGCGGGATCACGAAGTCCGGGCTCATCAAGAACGACGCGCGCCACGAGAAGGACGATCGTTTCGCCGCGGGCGGCCGGGAGCGCTACGTGCTCGGCTGGGACAACCGCGAAAAGCTCCTCCACCTGAAGCGCCAGGCGCGGGAGCTTGAGGCGGAGCGCGGAGCGCTTCTCGCCGACGCCCGCAGGCGCTCCGAGCTGCTCGAGAAGACCCGGGAGCGCCAGGCCGAGATCCAGCGCCTGCTCGAGTACGCCGATTATTCCAAGCTCGACTGGAAAAGCATCGAGCTACGAATCGAGAAGCTCCTCCGCGAGCGCGAGGAGCTCGTTCGGAGCTCCGAGACCCTCGCCGCGCTCGAGGCGAAGCTCGCGGCGCTGCAAACGGAGCGGAAGGCGGCCGGGGAGCGGCGGGACCGGCTCATCGAGCGGATCCAGTCGACCCGCGACGCGCTCGCGGCGTCGGCGAAACGCCTCGCCGAGCAGGAGGCGGTTCTCGCCCTCTACGCGAACGCCGACCTCTCCGTCCAGGAGGCGGCGATCGGCGCCTACCTCCCGCGAGCGCTCGAGGGGCTTGATCTCGACGGCATCGACGGCGTCGAGAAGACCGCGCTCGATCGGGTGGTCGAGAGGCAGCGGATCCTCGCCTCCCATCTCGGAGAGAGTCAGCGGAAGCTCGAGCGCGCGATGCAGACGTTCTGCCAGCCGCCCGAGCTTATCACCGGCAAGTATCCGGGGTGGTCGGCTGAGGCCATCGACCTTCGCCCGGACTCGGGATACCTCGGCGAGTACCGCGCGATCCACAAAAGAATCCAGCAGGAGGACCTGCCGCGCTTCCAGAAAAAGTTCAGACAATACCTGAACGACCGCATGCTCGAGGATCTCGTGAGCTTCAACGAGACGCTGAGCGGGATCAGGGGGGAGATCGAGTCCGGGATCGCCGAGCTCAACTCGAGCCTCGCGAGGATCCGCTACGGCCAGAACCCGCCCACCTACCTCGAGCTCGAGGCGCGCCCGGTCGCCGACACGGACATCAGGGACTTTCGCGCGCGATTGCGCGACTCCGTCGCCGACGCCGCGAAGATCGCGATGGGCGACGAGGCCGAGATGGAGCACACCTTCCACAAGATGAAGGACCTCATCGTGAGCCTGCGCGGGGACGACGGATGGCGAAAGAAAGTCCTCGACGTGCGGAATTGGCTTCAGTTCGCCGCGATCGAGCGCTTCTCCGCCGACGACGTTCAACGGCAATACTATGCCGACTCCCAGAGCCTGTCCGGAGGCGAGAAGGCGAAGCTTGCCTACACGATTCTCGCCTCCGCGATCGCCTTCCAGTTCGGCATCAACGACCGGCCTCTGGACTCCTTCCGCTTCGTGGTCGTCGACGAGACGTTCAGCAAGGTCGACCCGGAGAACGCGACGTACGCGATGGAGCTCTTCAGCAACCTGGGCCTCCAACTCATGGTCGTCACGCCTCTCGACAAGATCAACCTCGTCGAGGGCTACATCAAGACCGTCCACTATACCGAGAACAAGGACAGGATGCGCTCGGCGGTGTTCACCCTCGGCATCGAGCGCTATCTCGAGATGAAGGAGGAGCTCTCGCGGAAGGCGGTGGTGCGCGAAAGCGGCGCGAGCGCTCCTCGATGATCACGCCCGAAGAGCTTCGAAAAAAAGCGCTCCGTCTCTATCCCGAGATCCTGCGCGCCGCTCTTTCCGACGGCTCCCCGCTCTTCCCCCTCGTCGTTCCGGCCGACCGCGGGAGCCGCGGAGATTCCTTCGCTCGGCGGCGGGAGGACATCGAGCTCCTCTATCGCGAATCGAAGAACCGCACCGGGCGCGGCTACACGATCGAGCTCAAGGAGCGCGCGACCCGCAAGGAGGGCAGGCAAAGCGTCGTACACCGCCTCCTTTTCGAGAGTCTCGAAGACTATCTCGCCTTCACGAAGCGCGGCGCGGAGTACGCCCGCTTCGTGCGCGAGGCGAAGCGGACGGTATCGAGCCTTCCGGAGCTCGGCGGATGGATCCTAGAAAATCCGCTCGCCTTCGCCGCGTGCCTCGGCGAGGGGGAATGGGAAGGCCTCGCGGCGGTATGCCGGTACTTCAAGGAGCACCCTCGGCCGGGCTGCTACATCCGCGAGCTTCCCGTCGCGGTCCACACGAAGTTCGTCGAGGAGCACCAGGAGATCCTCCGAAAGCTCCTCGATCGGCTCCTGCCTCCCGAGGCGATCCGGCCGGAGGCCGCCGATTTCGCTTCGCGCTACTACCTCCGCAGCGCCGAGCAGCTCCTCCGCGTCCGCCTGCTCGATCCCTC
>JASHNV010000197.1 GCA_030041455.1 Spirochaetia bacterium | reverse complement strand
TCTGCGCAGTCGGAGGATCATCCGGGTACGCCACGGGATTTACCGTATCGTTCACTTTCCCGCTGGAGATCGTGAAGAGCTCGTGGTCGTATGGCTGTGGACAGGTCGTGTCGGAGTCTTCTCGTATGAGACGGCGCTCGCACTGCATGGGCTATCCGACGTCCTTCCTGCGCGCTTCCACGTGAGCGTTCCTGCTTCGTGGGATAGTCGACGACTCCGTGTCCCGGAGGGAGTCGACCTGCACTTCGACGACGTAGCAGACTCCGAGGCGACTTGGGTCGGAGCCGTCCGGGTAACTGCCGTTGCGAGAACCCTGAACGATTGCGCTCGTGCGGCCCTGCCTCCCGATCTTGTAGGTCAGGCACTCGAGGAAGCGCGCGAACGCGGACTTCTCGATCGCGATACGGTTCCCGAGGTGACCGAATACCTCGACCGGTTCGCAGCGGACAGTGGTCGGAAAGCTCGGGTCTCAAAGCGCGCAACCGGGTGAGAGGATGAAAGGCGCAGGTGAACTCGCGGACGTATGAATCGCCTGGAGACTTCAAGCAGGCCTTCGAGGCCCGACTCCGAAAGAAGTCGGGCACGGGACTGGACTTCACGCGTAGACGGCACATGCTTTTATTCGACCGCTTTCTTGCCCGAGTCGTCGAGGTGATGGGAGAGGCAGTGATCGTAAAAGGAGGCCTCGTGCTCGAGCTTCGTCTCGAACGGGCAAGAACGACGCGTGATATCGACCTCCGCGTTGAAGGGGACGCAACCTCGATTCTCGAGAAGCTGAGGAAAGCGGGACGGCTCGATCTGGGAGATTTCTTGAGCTTCGAGGTTCGCGAAGGAGTTGAGCACGCGAAGATTCTCGACGAAGGTGGGCCAGCCGAAGGGGGTGCGCTATCGCACCGAAGCGCGTCTTGCCGGCAAGCTGTACGGAAAGCCGTTTGGTGTGGACGTCGGCTTCGACGATGCGCTGATCGGCGAACCCGACATTGTGACCGCGGAGGATCTCCTGGGTTTCGCGGGAATCGCCCCTCCGAAACTCCGTCTCTATCCGGTTGAGTCGCACATTGCGGAGAAGCTCCATGCTTACACCCTTCCGCGCGAGCGGCTGAACTCAAGGGTCAAGGATCTCCCGGATCTGGCGCTTCTTGGGACGATCCGGCAGATCGAGGCGCGGGCACTCCGACGGGCAATCGATGCCACCTTTTCCTTCCGCAAGTTTCATGACCTTTCGTCGTCCATCCCTGATCCGCCCATCGAATGGGCGGAGGTATATCAATGTATGGCTCGACAGGATGGGCTCGAGTGGCGAACGCTCGACGACCTCATGGATAGGGTACGCGCATTTCTCGGGCCGGGTGTGAGCGGTGAGGATGTCGATCGATGGTCGCCTGAAGAGTGGAGGTGGCACGCCGCTCTATCCGAGGCGGGCTGAATCAGGGGCGACAAAGCTGTTTTCCTCGGCGCACCCCTTGTGGACCTTGAGTCTGTGCTCTCTCATTGGCAGGTTGGACCGCGAATGATCCGCACCCGAGCTTCACTCGCCGATCGTCGACTGCGCGATTCGCAACCGCCGACAGGGGTGCCGAGCCGAGATCGCTGGTCCGCGCAAAGCGTCGGGTCGCGGAGTACTTCCCGAGATTCGGGACGTCGCGATCGATGTGAAGCAGAAGGGCGCTCGGCCCGCCCACATCCCTTTCGATGACCGGCACCCAGTTGTCGGAGAGGTAGCGGATGAGATCGAACTTTACGTAGGGAACGTCGATGGGGATGTTCGCCGACATGATATGGGGGTTGCGATCTCGCTTCTCCCAGAGCGAATGGATTACGGCCGCCAGGAGACGCAGCGCACCGCCTGCGAGTCGTCGTACGCTACGATAACCGTCACCTCGCGCGCCTTCACATCCGGCGTGACCCCTGTGACCGACCAGGTCGCCTTCACCCCGAGACCCTGCCTGCACAGTTCGATGTCGTGCATGCGCCACGGTACCACCTCGCCGGAAGCTCCGCCGACCCGCCTCCACGCTGGTCTTGCCTCGAAACGGTACAAAATCGACCTCGAACCACAGCAATTACGGAAGCGCCGTTCACGACTTCTTCCGAAGTTCCGGAGAGCCACGATTCTTGTCCGTGCGATTTTGAAACTATCTGGGATAGGGCCCGGCTATGCATCCTTCCGGCGCTAGGGTTCACCCAACCTGGGCGGCATCTAACATACTCTGCATTCTGTCAGGCGACATATCTTCTCTCCTACACGTTGCATAGTCACGCCCTGACGCCGTCTCGGGGCCTTCAGGAGCTATGAACGTCAACCAAGAAGCTCGTACCGCCGCTCGTTCGTTCAGTACTTCAGGCGATAACGGGTCGCCCGCAAGCCTGTAACCCGTAAGGGGATTGCTTCTACAAAAAATGTGGGCTATATTGTAGCCCAGGAGCCAGGCGGGCCATAATGCCCGAACGACCACCTATCTATGTCGTTATAGGAGGCGATCATGCCTGCCAATACTGTTGTACGAGCCCGCATTGAGCAGGGCATCAAGGAGGAGGCCACCGTCGTGCTGGCCGCAATGGGCCTTACGGTGTCGGACGCCTTTCGGATCATGCTGACCCGTGTAGCCAGGGAAAAGGCGCTCCCGTTTGAGCCGCTGATTCCCAATGCCAAAACCATCGCCGCCATGAAGGAAGCCCGTCGAGGCGGCCTCCGGGCGGTTAAGGACGCGAGCACGTTGATAGCCGATTTGAATGAGGACGATTGAGTATACGAGTCAATTCAGGCACGACTACAGGCGGGAAGCGAAAGGTCGATTTCGGAAAACTCTAGAGAATGACTTCAGGAGAGTTGCCGAAGCGTTGGCTAACGATCGGACACTTCCCAGAAAGTGCCACGATCACGACCTTGAGGGAGAATGGAATGACCATAGGGATTGTCATATCAAGCCCGACCTTGTGCTGATCTACCGGAAAGTCGGAACCGACATCCTACAACTTGTTCGCCTCGGCTCGCATAGCGAGCTCGGTCTTTCATGAAGACTTTCATGGAGCTACAATCAGAATCCTTATGGCTTCCGAGTACGGTTTGGAGGATCTTCGCTCAGACCTTCCTGCAAGTGAGGGCTTAAGTCCTGGGTCCTCTCTTCCGTCGCGGTCTCGAGAAAGAAGCGCAGGACGCGCGCTCGAGGGGAACCCCGCCGCGCGGAACATGTTCGGTTGGGGCTCGAGCGCGGTCGTGACGCTCCGAGAAGAGCGGCCGATTCACGATCCTCGTTCCGCGCGTCGAGATCGCACGTATTCTGCGCGCTCGGAACCTCGCGGTACCTTTCGCACGAGGCAACTCGGCTCGCGCGTCCGCGGTCTCGGAGCGTATCACTCGCTCCGAGACCGCTCTTCGGCGTCTTCTCGGGATTCCGTCGAGGCCGAAACGCCTCCTTCTTCGTTTTCTTCGCCAAGAGCGTCCCAAACGCCCGAAGTCCCGGCGCCGTAGACCCATCCGAGCGAACCCCAGGTGCTTCCTTTCCGGATCATCCCCTCGTCGGCGCCCTGGTCCGAGCAGGCGAAACCCTCTTCCTGCATGCCGGGCGCGGCGAGGCCGAGGAGGTCGGAGGGAAGCGCGAGCATTTGCTGGGTTCCGTGGAGGACGAGGGCGCAGACGTCGGCGAACACCGGTCTCCCAGCCGCCTTCCCGAGCCGCAGCCAGTCCTTCAGAAACCACAGGGAGTAGATGTCCACGACGCCGGTCCCCCACAGGATGCTGATTCCTCCCCAGCCGCGCGACCTGAAGGCGAGCTCTCCGAGGCGGGTGCCGGGCTCGAAGGGAATGTCCCAGAGACAGTTCCACGTGAGAGCGAGGCCCCCCGAGCGGAGCGCGCCGTCGAGGAACTCGCTGCTGCGCGTCGCCTCATGGAGGCGCCACAGCGCCGACATCGCGTAGGCCATACCCTCCTTGTCGACCACGTTCGGGTTGTCGAGGGTCCCGCCTCGGTAGTCGATGGGCTCGACGACCTCTTTAAGCAGCCACTCGCCGGCTCGGAGCCCCGCCTTCAGGTAGGTCCGGTCCCTCGTCGCGTCGTGGAGCTCGAGGAGAAAGGGAACCGCGGTGGAGGTCGAGGACTTGTTCGCCCGCTCCCCGGCCCCGAACCACGCCTCCGGCTCGCGGATGGCCGCCCCGTCGGG
>JASHNV010000196.1 GCA_030041455.1 Spirochaetia bacterium | reverse complement strand
GGATGCCTCGCGAGCCGGTCGTCAGCGGCGCCGCTACCCGCGGCGGAACGCGGGCGCGGGTAGCGAAAGATCGAGGTTGAAGACTCATGAGAATCGGAAGAAGAGGCTCTTCGAAGGCCGTCGAAAGGCTTTCGCGGAAGCTCGGAGGATAAGGAGAAAAGTATGAGAAAAGTCGCAGGTTTGACCGCGGCGGCGCTACTGTTCTTGAGCCTCGTCGAGTGCGTCGCCTATGTTCCCGCTCGAGGGCCGAGAAAAGAGGTGGTCGTCGTGAACCACAACCCGCCGCCGCCTCCGGCGCACGGCGGCGGTTACTAGCGTGATGGCGCGGGGTTGCCGGGGTCCTGAGCTCGCGTAAGGACGCGTCGCGGCCGACGGGGAGCGCATCCCATCCGCGGCGCGAGGAACATTCGCTCTGAGCGACCGCCGCGCTTCGCAGTATCTCGCAAGAACGGCGCTCTCTCGACGCGCCGGCGTCGAGAGAGCGCCTCTCCCCCTACCGCGGCAAGCATGGCGGGCCGCGCTCGATCGTGCGCCTGAAAGCGGACGCCATGACGAGTTCCCTTGAAGGATAACCGCGCTTCTCGCGAAAAGCGGGTCGCGAGGGAACGGCCGTCGCGCTTCATCGCGGCGCGACGGTCGCGTCTTCCGGATCCGCACAGCGGGGAGCGCGCGAGAAAGCGCAGCCGCGGGGGATCGAGCTCGACGCCAGTCGCGCCCTGCGGCACGTCGCTTTGACGGGCGGTCTTCGCCGCGATTCCCGCCTACCGGATCCTCGTCACGCGGAGGTCGCCGAAGCTCACCGAGAGCCGGTTGGTCCGCAGGGCGACGTAGTTGCCGCTCCGAGGCGTGGCGCCGAGATTGAACGTGTAGGCCTTGCCGGAATGGGTCGGGTCCCAGACCGTCACGTCGCCTGAGTCGCCGTTCACCTGAATCTTGACCGGAAAGACCTCCGAGATATTCCCCTCGCTCAGCCACGAGGTATCGAGCGGCGGGCTCCATCGCGTGATCACCATCCTGCTCCGGGAGGTGCTCCGGTACAGCTCGGCGCGAAAGCCCGCCGGACCGTAGCTCGCATGAAGATCGTAGTTCAGCCAGAGAAGGTACGATGTGCCGTCTCCCCATGATCGCCCGTCGAAAGCCTTGTCGATGAATACTTGAATCCCAAAGCCTCCACCCTTGCCGCCGGTCAGGCCCCGCTCGAAGCGAACGTTGAACGTGTACTGCATGATCCCCGACTGCCGAACCGCGAAGTTGATCTTCGCCATGTGGTTCGCGGTGTCCTCCTGGTAGAGCCTTCCGTTCAAGGCGCGCCACTGTCCGTGGGAGGGGAGCATCGGCCCCGTCCGGCTGAAATCATTGGCGTAAACCGACTCCTGCGGGCCTTGAGACTCGACCATTTCCGCCCGGCCGCCGACGTGAGACGGCCCGAGCACGCGGAGCCACCCGAGCTCGGGACGGAGGCGACGATACGAGAAAGCGACGTAGCTCTCGTAGGCGTCGTCGCCCATGACTCGCCTGAGCTCGATCATCGTCGTGACGCGGGCCTTGCGGAGCTCGGCCGCCGATTGGGCCGCCTGGTCGACGAGAGCATCGACGGCATTCAAGTCGACCGGATCGGCGAGGAGATTCTCCGCGATCTCGGCTCTCAGGACGCGAAGGTGGGCGCGCGTTTGAAGCGCCTTCGTTCGGGCGATCTCCTGCAGGTTCAGCACCTGAGCGATTTGGGTATCCGAGAGATTCAACGATTTCAGCTCGTGATTCCCGGGATTCGACGTACCTTGAGCGGGCACCGCGACCGGAAACGCGAGCGCGCACAGCAGCAGGAACAAGCCTCTCACGAGCCCACCCCCTCTGACCGGAGATGAAAGCTTTAGACGAAGAATCCGGACGTTTAGTTCCGAGAACGCGCGAGCCGATGCGCGATCCTCAAGGAGCGGGCGGAACGGCCGGCTCTTCCGCCAGTTTCGAGGCGCCCGTGAGTGCAGGGCTCCGCGTCATCGAAGACGCCGCGACGACTTCGCGGATTTTTTGGAACGGCGGTTCTCCGGCGCCCAGTCGCGGGAGACCTCCTGATCCCCAGCTCCGTCATCTCTCTTTACTCTCCGGTGCGCGGAGACTACAATGCCGATGAACGGCTTGAGGTCAGGCCGTTGCGTTGTTCGGGGGCGCCCCTTAGATTGAAAGCAACCATCACTCCGTCAAAGCTCGCCGGCGAAGTGCTCGTACCCGCGTCGAAGTCGCATACGATTCGAGCCCTCTTGATCGCGACTCTCGCGGAGGGCGAAAGCCGCATCGTGAATCCCCTCGACTCCGCCGATACCCGAGCGTGCCTCGCCGCCTGCCGGGCGCTCGGCGCGGAGATCGTCGAGATCCCCGCCGCCGCGGAGCCCGGGGAGCTCGTCGTGCGCGGCGTCGCGGGGAGGCTGCGGATTCCCGAGGCGCCGATCGACGTCATGAACTCGGGCACCACCCTCTACCTTGCCGCGGGCGTCGCGGCCGCGGGGCGCGGCGAGATCGTCCTCGACGGCGACCGCCAGACCCGCTCGCGCCCGATTCAGCCCTTGATCGAGAGCATCGGACGCCTCGGCGCCGAGGCGCGCTCGCTGAACGGGAACGGATGCGCTCCCGTCTCGATCCGGGGGCCTCTGAAGGGCGGAAGGACGTCGATCGAGGCGCACACGAGCCAATACCTTTCGAGCCTGCTCCTCGCCTGCCCGCTCGCGGAGACCGACTCGCAGATCGACGTTCTCCTCCTGAACGAGCAACCGTACGCCGAGATGACCCTGCGGTGGCTCGACGAGCAGGGGATCTCCTACCGCAACGAAGGCTTCACGCGCTTCGTCGTGAAGGGCCGGCAGCGCTACCGCAGCTTCGTCAAGGCGGTGCCCGGCGATTTTTCCTCCGCGACCTTCTTCGCCTGCGCGGCGGCGATCACCGGCTCCAGGGTCACGCTCCGCGGGCTCGACCTGTCCGATTCGCAGGGGGACAAGGCCGTCCTCTCGATGCTCGAGCGGATGGGCTGCCGCGTGGAGGCGCGCGGCGACGGAATCCTCGTTTCGGGTCCCGGCGGCGAGGCGAGAGCCGGGCTTCGCGGCGCCGACCTCGATCTCAACGCGACGCCGGACGCCCTTCCTGCGCTCGCAGCGACCGCTTGCTTCGCCTCCGGTACCACGCGACTCCTGAACGTCCCGCAGGCGCGGCTGAAGGAGACCGATCGCATCTCGGTGATGAGGGAGGAGCTCGGGAAGATGGGCGCGCGGATCCGGGAGCTTCCCGACGGGCTCGTCATCGAAGGGCGGCCGGCCGGAACCGGGGAGAGCCTGAGCGGAGCGGAGGTCTCCGGCCACGACGATCACCGGGTCGTGATGGCGCTCGCGATCGCGGGCCTCGGCGCCCGCGGAACGACCGTCATCGACTCCGCGGAGGCCGCGCGCGTGACCTTTCCAAGCTTTTTCCAGGAGGTCGAAAGGCTGCGCGAGCGCGAGGGCTCCGCCGCGGGCGGAAGATGACATGAGGCTCTACGACCTGCGCAGCGATACCGTCACCAAGCCGAGCGAGGGAATGCGCAAGGCGATGTACGAGGCGGAGGTCGGGGACGACGTCTACCGGGAGGATCCCACCGTCAACAGGCTCGAGGAGCTCGCGGCGAACATGATCGGCAAGGAGGCCGCGCTCTTCGTATCGAGCGGCTCGATGGGGAATCTCATCCCGATCTTTCTCAACTGCGGCAGAGGCAACGAGGTGCTCGCCCACGAACGGTCGCACATCCTCCATTCCGAGCTCTCCTCCCTCGCGGCGATCGCGGGCGCGATGCCGGTCGCCGTCCAGGGCGACAAGGGAATCCTCAAGGCGGCTCAGCTCGAGCCGCGCGTTCGACCCCCCGACGCCTACATGCCGCGTACCCGGATGGTCGAGGTCGAGAACACGCATAATCTCGAAGGCGGCAACTACTATCAGGTCGCCGAGCTGCGCGAGGTCTCGGCCTTCGCGAAACGCCACAGGCTCAGCCTGCACATGGACGGCGCGAGGCTCTTCAACGCCGCGGTGGCGCTCGGAGCGAGCGCCGCGAAGCTCGCCGCCTTCGCCGACACCGTCACGTTCTGCCTGTCGAAGGGCCTCGGGGCGCCGGTCGGGAGCATGCTGTGCGGAACCGCGAGGTTCGTCGAGGAGGCGCGCCGAGTGCGGAAACTCCTCGGCGGCGGCACGCGCCAAGCCGGGATCCTCGCCGCCGCGGGCATCTACGCCCTCGAGAACAACATCGAGCGCCTCGCGGAGGACCACGAGCACGCGCGGATGATCGCCGAGACCCTCGCCCAGGTTCGGTGGGCGTCGCTCGACGTCGCGGAGGTCAAGACGAACATCATCTTTTTCGACGCCCCCGACAATCCGGCCGCCGAGATCGTCGAAGCGCTCGCCAAGCACGGCATCCTCGCGCGCGCGCTCGGCGAGTATTCCGTGAGGATGGTGACGAGCCTCGAGGTGAGCCGCGCGGACGTCGACAAGATCTGCGAGACGATACGGGGCATCGCCCCGTGAACTGCGTCGAGAAAAAGACGCGCCTCTCGGGGGAGGTCGTCTCCTACCAATGCGAGCTCTTGTCCCTCGAGCGGGACCACGGCGTGCTCCGCTACGTCGTTCCCGATACGGTCACCGTGGGCGACCTCCTGATCGAGAAGGGATCGGAAACCTACGCGGTGTACTGGCCGGGGCGCAACTACAACCTCTACTGCTGGGTCGTGCCGGGCGCCCAGGCGGCCGCGGAGCTCAAGCCCTTCGCTTACTACTTCAACATCGTGGACTCGGTTTCCCTCACGCCGGCCGAGTTCGCCTATCGCGATCTCGCGGTGGACCTGCTCGTTTTTCCCGACGGCGAAGTGAGGGTGCTCGACGAAGACGAGCTCGCGGACGGGGCGGACCAATCGGTGAGAGACTTCGTCAACGCGGTCAAGCGTCAGATCCAGACCGCACACGGAAAGATCATCGCGGAGGCGACGGAGATACTCGTCGCCCTCGACCGGGATCGATAGGGATGGAGCCCCCCTTCGCGGCGCTCCGTCATCCCCTCATCCTGGCGCATCGCGGGAGCGCGGTGCTTGGGCCGGAGAACACGCTCTACAGCTTCGACCTCGCGCTCACCGCCGGCGCCGACGTCTTGGAACTCGACGTTCACCCGAGCGCGGACGGCCGGATCGTGGTGATCCATGACGACACGGTCGACCGCACGAGCAACGGACACGGTCTCGTGCGAGAAAAATCCCTGAAGGAGCTGCGAAAGCTCGACTTCGCGTGGAGTTTCTCGCTTCCCGACAGCGAGGGGTATCCGATGCGCAGCCGGGGCTTTGCCGCGCCGACGCTCGACGAGGTGTTCGACCGCTTCAAGGAGAGTCATTTCAGCATCGACATCAAGGAAGACGACCTCGGCTTCGCCGACGAGGTCGCGAGGCTCGTTCGAAAGCGCGCGCTTCGCGACCGCGTGGTGCTCGCGAGCTTCTTTCCGAGGGTCACCGCGTGGCTGCGCTCCTCCGTCCCTCCCCTGTCCGTGGCGGCGGACCGCCCCCAGGCGCTCAGGCTCGTCGCGGGAAGCCTCGCTCGGAGGGCCCCCGCCGACGTCTACCTCCTCCCCGACCGCGCCGGACCCTTCCCGTTCGCGGGGTCGCGCGCGCTGATCCGCGCCGCCCACGCGAGAGGCAGGCGGATCTACGCCTGGACCGTCGACGATCCCGCGCGGATGCAAACGCTTTTCGGCCGCGGAATCGACGGCGTCGTCACGAACCGGCCCGATCTCGCGTTCGCCGCGAGGACGGAGTACCTGGCGGGCACACCGGGGACCCCGTCGAGGGCCGACCGACGCTAGAGCGCCTTTGCCATGACGCGGTTGAGGCGCTTCACGAAATCGGCGGGCCTCTTCAGGCTCGCCCCTTCGACGAGGAGCGCCTGCTCGAAGAGCAGGTGGCTCACGTCCTCGAGGAGCGCCTCGTCGGTCGAGTCGGCCTGCAGCTTCCTCACGATCTCGTGGCTCGGATTCACCTCGAGGATGGGCTTGAACTCCGGCAGCTCTTTCCGGCCGAGCGCCTTCATCATCTGTTGAAGCTGGATCGTCGGATCGTGCTCGTCGGCTATGATGCACGACGGCGAATCGGAGAGGCGGCTGGAAGCCCTCACCTCCTTGACCCGGTCGCCGAGGACCTCCTTGATCGCCTTGAGGAGCGGTCCGATCTCGATCTCTTTCTTCTTGGTGTCGTCGGTCTTCAGCGCCTCGTCGGCGCCGCTTCGGTTGATCGCCTTCAGGTCGAGGTCGCCGTACTTGTCGAGGGACGGAACGACGATCTCGTCGGTCTCGTCGGCCATGAGGAGAACCTCGAGCCCCTTCTCGCGATAGGCCTCGAGGAGCGGCGATTCCCGGAGCGTCGCTTCCTGGTCGCCGGTGATGTAGTACACGACCTTTTGACCCTCTTTCAGGCGAGCCTTGTAGTCGGCGAAGCTCGTCCACCCCTCGACGGCGGTCGACTTGAAGCGCACGAGCTCGATGAGCGTCTCTCGGTTCGCGAAGTCGGAATACAGCCCTTCCTTGAGCGGACGATTGTACTGCTCGATGAACTCGTCGTAGAGGGCTTTGTTCGAGTCCGCGATCGACGTGAGCTCGGCGAGGATCCGCTTGACCGAAGCGGTTCTGATCGCGGCGAGGTTGCGGTTCTGCTGGAGAATCTCGCGGCTGACGTTCAGGGGCAGGTCCTCGGCGTCGATGATGCCCCGGACGAAGCGGAGGTACACCGGCAGGAGCTCCTTGTCGTCGTCGGTAATGAACACGCGCTTGATGTAGAGCTTCACGCCGGGCCGGTAGTCGGCCTGGTAGAGATCGAAGGGCGCCTGCTTCGGGACGTAGAAAAGCGTCACGTACTCCTGGGCTCCCTCCGCCCGGAAGTGGATCCAGAAGAGCGGGTCGCCGCTGTCGTGGGAGACCGTCTGGTAGAAATCGCGGTAATCCTTGTCGGTGAGCTCGGCCTTCGGACGGCGCCACAGAGCCGAGGCCGAGTTGACCTGGTCGATCTTGACGTCCTTCTTGTCGCTTGAGGGGTAGCGTAGGTAGATGGGGAAGGCGATGTGGTTCGAGTATTTCCTGATCAACTCCTCGATGCGCCAGCGATCGGCGAACTCCTTGCCCTCGTCGTTGAGATGGACGACGACGGTAGTCCCGTTGCCGTCGCGCTCGGCTGGCTCGATCTCGAAGTCGCCCTTTCCGTCGCTCGTCCAGCGCCACGCCTTGTCCTCGCCCGCCTTGCGGGTGATCACCTCGACGGTGTCGGCGATCATGAACGACGAGTAGAAGCCGACGCCGAACTGGCCGATCAGGTTCGAGTCCTTGCGCTCGTCGCCCGAGAGCCGGCTCAGGAAAAGCCGCGTCCCCGAGCGCGCGATGGTTCCGAGATTCTCGACGAGATCCTCCTCGCTCATCCCGATGCCGGTATCCGAGACGGTGAGGGTCTTCGCGTCCCCGTCGTCGAAGCTCACGTCGATGCGCGGGTCGAACGACAGCTGTTTGAATTTGTCGTCCGTTAGGGTAAGATACCTCAGCTTGTCGAGAGCGTCGGACGCGTTGGAAACGAGCTCCCGAACGGCAACCTCCTTGTGCGAGTACAGCGAGTGGATGATGAGGTGGAGCAGTTGCGACACTTCGGTCTGGAATTGATGTTTGGCCATTCCCGCTTCTCCCGGTGGCTTCTCGGATGAAATCGATCGAACAAAAGTATACCAATTCTGTCCGGCGACGGCAAACCCGGACGCTCGCCGCGCTCCTTGCGCTCGCGCTCGCGTCGTGCACCCGGCAGAGCGGCGGCCCTCCTCCGGCGGAAAACACGCCCGTCCTTCCTGCGCCGAGCGGGCCGACCGAGGGCGGCCAGATCGGCTTCTTCCTGAACGTGAGCGGAACGGTGACCGCCTCCGGCGCGGGGCAGAGCTCCGAGCCCGTGCGCATCGGCGATCCGATCTTCGCCCCGGAGACGATCGAGACCGCTCCGCTCGCCGCGTGCCGCATTCAGCTCGGCACGAACGCGCTCGTGGATCTCGAGGATTCCACGAGAATCGAGCTTCCCTCCGAGAGCCCGCCCGCCCCGAAGAGCGCTTCGAGCGGGCCCGTGGAGGCGCGGTCGGGAGAAGGGGCACAGCTCGTGCTCGTCGACAAGGGGACGGCGCTCTTCTCGGTGGGACGCGTCGCCGCGGGCGACGCGCTTGCGGTCGCGACCCGGGGCGCCCGCGCGAGAACGAGCGGCGCCGACTTTCTCGTGAACGTCGCCGGAGACCGCACCACGTTGGCGGTCGGCAGGGGCGCCGCGCGCGCGAAGCCGGCCGCGGCCGGAGCGTCCGGCCCCTCCGCCGAGGAGACGCTCATACGCGGAGGCTTCCAGCTCACGATAGGCGCCGGGGCGGGCGCGCCCGTTCCGCTCGCCTCAGAGTACCGCGACCTGCTCTTTCGAGGGAGTCCGAGCGACTCAGGCGCTCCCGCTGCGGAGCCTTCGCCCGGAGCGCCGTCGGGCGCGAGCCAGGGGCCGGGCGGACTTGCCCCGCCTCCCGGGGATCCGAGCTCCCCGGGCGGCGCGAGCGCCAAGCCCCGGGCTCGGCCGGCTGAGACCGCGCGGGTGAAGGCGGGCTCCGCGGGAGCGGCTCCGGAGAGCGGGGCGGGCGCGCCGATCGGCCCGGCGCCGACGCCCGAGACGCCGACGGATGCCGTGACGGAGGTCCAGGCGGCGGAGCCGTCGCTCCGGGTCGGCGGAGACTTCCTCGGCCCTTCGCCGCCTGCTCCGCCGGTTCCCCCGACGGTCCCGGTCGCGGGTCCGGCGCCGAGCGCCGACCGGTGAGCGTCGGCTTCGTCTCGCTCGAGCGCGTAGGCGCCGACCTTTCCCGGGATCCGTTCGTTTACGTTGACGGGTTTGGACCGCATCCGCCCGACGGTTTCCCGCTCGGCCCCCTAGGCAGCGGAGCGGCGGCAGCCCTCGGAGAAGCCGCAGGTTCGGCGTGCTCCGAGCGGAACACAGCCGGGAGCGGTTCCTCGGGAAAGAGATCGGTCGCCGCCTCGAGGCGATCGTCGAATTGGACGCTGCTGCCCTGCAGAGCTGAACGAAGAGACTCCCTTCGGCGTCGAGCGAGCATGTTCGAGGCGAAGGAAACCCTGATTGTGCCGTCGCGAGGCGGCCGCGAAAACCACGCGGGCTCGCGGGTCGCGCTCTCTAGAGCGAAGGGCGGATGCCACGGATCGTAGACCCTCGCCTTGGCGCGAAAGGGCGCCGAATCCGATGACGACCGCCTCTGCCCTTGGAGGAGCACGGCCTCGGCGTTTCCTTCGAGGCCGTGGCACTCCGGGCCGTCCCTGAAGGCGGCGGGCACGGGGTCATGCCCCTCGCGGTGAATACCGCCCGGAGCCTACCGGCGCGGTCGAGCCGCTCGACGTCCCAGCGCTTGCCTCGCCGGCCGGGTGACCATATAATGAAGGAGATTCGCGCAGAAAGTCGCTGCACGACGCTTCGAGTAACGGCGTTACCTCCCGGCATGGTCCGCGCCGGCCTGGATGCGCCTCGGGCGGTTTGATGGATTACACGATCTACCTGACTCTCACCCCCTACATCTGCTTTGTCCTGATCATTCTGCTCATACGGATCGCGCCGACTTGGCGATATGGCGGAACCAAGTACCTCTTCTGCTACTTCCTCGCGGCCGAAGGCTTTCTCGTATTCAACTATCTTGAGCTGCTTGCGACCGTCGACGCGACGAAGATCGTCTTCGCGCAGATCGAGAACGTCTGCATCGCGCTCATTCCTCCGTTTTGGCTGCTCTTCGTTCTGTACTTCACGGGCCGGCGGAGCTGGACCAGGATCGGGACGTTTTGGCCCATGCTGTTTCCCGCCTTCTTCACCGTCTCGCTCCTTCTCACGAATCCGATCCATCACCTCTTCTGGAGCGACGTCCAAATCGTCCAGGTCGGCAGCCATCGGGCGCTCCGGATCACCCACGGGATCCTCTATTTCGCGGCCGTCATCCTGAACTACGCACTCGTTCTCGCGGGACTCCTCATCGTCGCGAGGGAGTTTTTCAAGGGGAGGACGATCTACCGCAGACAGCTCTTCTGGATGACGGTGGGAACCCTCGTCGGACTCCTCTCGAACGTCGTCTACGTCTTTCGCATCTTGCCTGACGTCAACAAGGACTTCACCCCGGTGGGCATCGCGATCGGCGCGGTCATGTTCGGCGTGGGCATTCAGCGTCACGGGCTGCTCGAGCTCGTTCCCACGCCGCGCTCCCGGCTTTTCGACGATCTGCTCGACGGGGTGGTCGTCGTCGACGGCCGCAGGCGCATCGTCGACGTGAACAAAGCGGCGATGGGAATTCTCGACATCAACGAAGCGGACCTCGGACTGAGCATTTTCGCCTGCGCCCCCCTCGACCCGGTCTTCGACCTTCTTCGAAGCGAGGTCGAGCCCGGCACGGCGGACGTGTCGGTGAACACCCTGCGCTACGAGGTTCGGGTGAGCCCGCTCGACGGCGGCATCCGCGGACGAAAGGGCGCCGTGATGGTGCTCCACGACGTCACCGAGCGCTCCCGGATGTACGAAGAGATCCGCACGTTGCGGGGCATCCTGCCGATCTGCGCGCGATGCAAGAAGATCAGGAGCGACCGCGGATTCTGGCAGAGCGTCGAGACCTACGTTTCCGAGCACTCGCACGCCGAGTTCTCGCACGGCCTCTGCCCGGACTGCATGTCCGAGCTCTACCCCGACGTCGACAAGGATTAGCGGGCTCCGCCAGGGCGTGCGAACCGCGCACGTGACGGGTCATTCTTACCTGCCGCGTTGCTCCGTGATAATCACGTCAAAGCCCGTCAAGAAGGGACTCGGGCGTCAAAGGCGCGGGAAGAGCGGCTTCTTTCGGGGAGCTCGAAGAGATCCATGACGCCCGCAGGCTCGACGCGACGCGGTTCGTCGAGCCCGTGAAGGCCCGCAGGCTTCCCGCCTGAAAGAAGCTCGCGACGACGCGAAACGGCTCGCCGAAGCGCGCGACGACACATCGAAAGATCTCCGCCGCGAAGGGCCGTCTTCGCTTCGCGTTCAAGCAGGGCATCCCGCGGCCGAGACACCGGCTTGAGGAGACGGTCAAGCCGAGGAAGATCGCCTCCTCGCGCGAGGTCTTGAGCGTCGGGAGACGAAGAAGCTCGTGGCGGACGGAGGACGCGACGATCGCCTTCTTCGCGGGCACGAAGGTCGCGGCCATCGACTTCGCGACCGCGACGGACGGCCGCGGAAGATCAGGCTCGTCAAGGGGCGGCGAGACGGCGCTCTCGGGACACGCGAAGCTCGGCCACCCGCCACACCGAGCTCGTGGCGGGTGGCGGGACGGCGGGCATCCTTCCAGGAAGCAAGGGGCCGTCCCGGAGGACGGGCGCTCGACGTGCGCTGCGTCGGGCGCGTTCCGGTCGTCGGGCGACGGCGCTCAGGGGGGATCCCCGCGTCCGAGGAGCCTGAGCGTCTCCGCGCACCACGCGAGATAGTCCCGCTCGTGGAGGATCGCGTACTCGAGCACCCGCGCGGAGGCGAAAAGGGGCGAGTCGCCGCGGTCGATCTCGCCCTTCCATTCATCGCGAAGGCGCGAAAGCGTCGCCTCGTACTCCGCGAGGCTCCTGGCGCGGCGCTCGCGCTCGCGCTCGATCAGCTCCTGCGCCTCCCCGCCGCGCAGGAGCCACATCGAGTAGGTCTTGAGCAGGAACTCGTCGCGAAGCGGCCGCCCCGACGCCTCGGCTTGAATCCAGGCGCGCAGCGCTTGCCTGCCTGCGGCGGTGGCGGCGTAGACCTTCCGGTCCGGCCGTTCGGTCTGCTCCACGACGTTGTGCCGCGCGAGGCCTCCGCGCTCGAGCGCGGCGAGCGCGGGGTAGATCTGGCTGTGGCCGACCGGCCAGAGCGGCCCGACCCGCTCCCGCATCTGGCGCATGAGGTCATACCCGGAAAGGGGCTTGCGGGCGATGAGCCCGAGCAGCGCGTAGCTCAAGGTGTTCACCTTCGCGACTCTCCCTCGATCAGCCGCGATCATATGTCAACGGTTGACATATTGTCCAGAAGGCGGTATCCTCCATATGTCAATTATAGACATATGGAGGATACGCAATGGAATCCCTGACAATCACCCGCGTCGCGCACGCGACGGTGCTCATCCAGTTCGGGCGGGTCGCCGTCCTGACCGACCCGTGGTTCTCCGAGAAGTTCACCTACCATCCCGGCGAGCCGCGGGGAATCGCGATCGACGCGCTTCCCGAGCTCTCGGCGGTCGTCGCGAGCCACGGGCACTACGATCACTTCGACGTGAACGCCTTTCGTGCCTATCGCGACCTCGCGGTGCCCTTCGTCGTCAAGCGGGGTATCGCCGGGAAGGCGCGCGGGGCGGGCTTCTCCGACGTGAGCGAGCTCGACCCGTGGGAGACCCGGGAGGTCGGGCCGCTTCGGATCACGGCGGCGCCCGCGCGCCACGGGGTCCCCGAGATCACCTTTGTCCTCGAGTGCGGGGGCTTCACGGTCTATTTCGGCGGCGACACGCTCCTCATCCCGGAGCTCGAGGAGATTCCCCGCCGCTTCCCCTCGATCGACGTCGCGCTCCTCTCGATCAACGGCTTGAAGATCCGGCCGCTCTTCAACCGCCAGGTGGTCATGAACGTCGAGGAGGCCGCGCAGGCGTGCGCGTTCCTCGCCCCGCGCTTCGCCGTGCCCATCCACTACGCCTTCACCGGGGGTCCGGTCGGCGACACGCTTCTCCTGAAGCACGCCGGAACGCCCGAGCAATTCATGGCCCAGACCGCCCTGAGGGCCCCCGCGACCCGGGTACGAATCCTCGCTCCGGGAGCCCGACTCGTCGTCGAACGCGAGGACCGGCCCGGCGTCTCCTCGGAGCGGGACGCACGCGGGAGCCGGTGAGGCTCCCCGCGGGCCGGCGGCGGGTCCGCTCCGACGGCTTTCCTTATCGCAAAAACCCTTTACAATAGGTTCATGACACCTGACAGGAACGCCCTCGCGCACTCCGAGCTCGACCTCCCGAGCGAAGAGGCGCTGCAGCCGGTCCCCGAGCCCCCCCGTGGGGAAATGATCTCCTTGAGCCTCCCGGCCCGACACAACCCGGTCCTCCAGGGGCTCGTGGACGTGGTGAACGCCGACGTCGACGCCTACGCGCTGTGGGAATGCGCCAATGTGAACGCGGTGACCCGCCTCGGCATGAGCGATCACGGCCCGGTCCACGTCCACCTCGTCGCGAACATCGCGTTGAAGCTCCTGCGGCTTCTCACCGCCTCGGGGATCGAGCCGAACGTCGTCAAGGACCATGGGCTCACGAAAGAGGACGCCGAGGTCGTTACCGTGCTCGCGGCGCTGACCCACGACCTCGGCATGTCGGTCCATCGGCTCGAGCACGAGCAGTACAGCCTCTTCATCGCCCAGATGAAGATCCGAGAATGGCTCGTGACGCTCTATCCGGCCCGCGAGGCGGCGATCGTCCGCTCCGAGGCGCTTCATGCCGTCATCTCCCATCGCTCCGGCGGCCGGCCTCTCACGGTCGAGGCGGGCATCGTCCGCGTCGCCGACGCGCTCGACATGACGAAGGGGCGCAGCCGGCTTCCGTTCGAGGCGGGGCAGGTGAACATCCACAGCCTGTCGGCCGCCGCGATCGACAAGATCGAGATCAGCCGCGGAGAGGCGAAGCCCATCCACATCGTCGTGAAGATGACGAACTCCGCGGGGATCTTTCAGCTCGACGAGCTTCTCAAGGAGAAGCTGAACGGCTCGGGTCTGGAGCCCTACGTCGAGGTCGAGGCGACGATCGACGGCGCCGCCGAGAAGCGGCTCGTGAAGGTTTTTCGCCTCTGACTCCCCGGGCGCCTCTTCGGCGCGGGAGGCTCGCGTGACGGTCGACGACAAGAGGGCGGACTATGCGAGGAGTCCCCTCGCGAAAAAGCTCGGCATCCGGGAGGGGCTCAGGATCGCCCTCGTGAACGAGCCGAGCCACTACTTCGATCTCTTCTCCGACCTCCCGCCGAGCCTGCGGATCGTGCGCGATCGCGGCGTGAAAAAGGACCTCATCCACTACTTCGCGCGGAGCGGGGAAGAGCTCCGCGCCGACCTTCCGGCTCTGCGCGGCGAGATCGAGGAAAACGGGGCGATCTGGATCTCGTGGCGGAAGGGGCGCAGGGCCGCCGAGGGAGCGCTCGGCGAGGAAGACGTGCGGCACATCGCGCTCGCAAACGGCCTCGTCGACGTGAAGGTGTGCTCGGTCGACGACAGCTGGTCGGCGCTCAAGCTCGTGGTCAGGCTCAGGGACCGGTCCGGAAGCCGCGGGATCGGGCGGGGGACTGGATGAGCGACGACGCGGACGCGATCGTCGTCGGGGCGGGTCTCGCGGGCCTCGTCGCTGCCGGGGAGCTCGCGGGCGCCGGACGGCGCGTGATCGTCCTCGACCAGGAGCCTGAAGCGTCGCTCGGCGGCCAGGCCTTCTGGTCCTTCGGCGGGCTGTTCCTCGTCGACTCGCCCGAGCAGCGACGGCTCGGGGTGCGCGACAACCGCGATCTCGCGCTCCAGGACTGGCTCGGGAGCGCCGCCTTCGACCGGGAGGAGGACTTTTGGCCGCGCAAGTGGGCCGAGGCCTACGTCGATTTCGCCGCGGGCGAGAAGCGCCGCTGGCTGCATAGCCTCGGCGTCCGCTTCTTCCCCCTCGTGCAGTGGGCCGAGCGCGGGGGCTACCTCGCGCGCGACCACGGCAACTCGGTCCCCCGCTTCCACGTCACCTGGGGCACCGGACCCGGCCTCCTCGAGCCCTTCCTCAGGCAGGCCCGGGCCGCGGCCGATCGCGGCCTCCTCGCGATGCGCTTCCGCCATCGGGTCACCGGGCTCGTGATGAAGGCGGGCGTCGTAGCCGGCGTGCGCGGCGAGGTGCTTGAGCCGAGCGTCGCGCGGCGCGGGGAGCCGAGCTCGCGATCGGTCGCCCGAGAGTTCTCCCTCGGCGCGCAGGCGGTGATCGTGAGCTCCGGCGGCATGGGCGGCAACGTCGAGATGGTGCGCCGCAACTGGCCGAAGCGCTTCGGCCCGCCCCCCCGGAGCATGCTGCTCGGCGTCCCGAGCCACGTCGACGGCAGGATGGTCGAGATCGTCGCCGCGGAGGGCGGGCGCTTCATCAATCCCGACCGGATGTGGCACTACCCGGAGGGAGTCGGGAACTTCGCGCCGATCTGGCCGAGCCACGGGATCCGGATCTTGAGCGGTCCGACGCCGCTCTGGATCGACGCGTTCGGCCGCCGGCTTCCCGCGCCGCTCTTTCCGGGATTTGACAGCCTCGGGGCGCTCAGGCACGTCGTGGCCTCGGGCCGCGACCATTCGTGGCTGCTCCTCAATCGCGGCGTGCTCGACCGCGAGATCGCGCTCTCGGGCTCCGAGCAGAACCCCGACCTCACGGGGAAGAGCGTCCGGCTCGTTCTCAAGCGCGCCCTTCCCGGGCCCCCGGGCCCGGTCGCCGCCTTCAGGGAGCGAGGCGAGGACTTCATCGTCCGCGCGTCCCTCCCCGAGCTCGTCCGCTCCATGAACGAGCTCGGCGGAGAGCCGCTCGTCGACCCGGTCGCCCTCGAGCGGGAGGTCGTCGCCCGCGACCGGGAGACCGCGAATCCCTTCGGAAAGGACGCCCAGATCGCCGGGATCCAGGTCGCGCGCTCCTATTGGGTCGATCGCCTGATCCGCGTCGCGAAGCCCGGACGGCTCCTCGATCCGGGAGAGGGGCCCCTCGTCGCGGTGCGCCTCCGGATCCTCACCCGAAAGACCCTCGGCGGACTCGAGACGGACCTCGACGGAGGGGTGCTCGGAGAGGGGGGACGCCGGCTTCCCGGGCTGTTCGCCTGCGGCGAGGCTTCGGGCTTCGGGGGCGGAGGGATGCACGGCTATCGGGCTCTCGAGGGAACCTTTCTCGGCGGCTGTCTCTTTTCCGGAAGAATCGCGGGGCGCTCGGCCGCCGCAGGCACCGCGTAGGGGAGGCGGGCCTCTCCTCAGGTCTCCTCGACGACGGGAGCCGTCTCGACCTTCGAGAAGACCGGCTCCTCCTCCCCCGTGAGGACGAAACGCGAGAGAAGCGCCTGAAGACGGTCGACGATCTGCCGGTTGTCGCTCTCCACGTTCTGGAGGTTGGCGATCCCGTCCACGATCTCGTGGTTGCCCTTCGCCTGCTCCTCGGTGGCCTCCTGGATCTCGGTGAAGATCTGCACGAGCGTCTCAATGGAGCTCCGCATCGCGGCGTTGCTGCTCTTCTGCTCCTCGGCGATCCGCCGGATCTCCTGGGTGGCCCGCACGAGCGAGGACATCCCCGTGACGATCTCGTTAGCGCCGACGCTCTGCTCCTTCATCGCGCCGGCGATCTGCTCGATGAGGCTGGTCGTGTTGTTGATGTCCTGGCCGATGCGCTTGAGGGACTCGCCCGCCTGCCCGGAAAGCCTGACGCCGGTGTCGATGAGGCTCGACATCGACTTGATGTGGGCGGCGATTTCCTTGGCGCTCGCCGCGCTGTTCTCGGCGAGACTGCGCACCTCCTCGGCCACCACCGCGAAGCCCCGCCCGGCGTCGCCCGCGTGCGCGGCCTCGATCGCGGCGTTCATGGCGAGGAGGTTGGTCTGGGCGGCGATCTTCGCGATCACCGTGACGATCGCGTTCACCTGCTCGGACGACTGCTCGAGGTCCCGCACCGCCTTCGCCGAGTTGTCGACGGCCACCGCGCCGTCCTTGGCGACCTGGATGAGGTTCGCGGCGAGGGCGTTCGCCTTCGTCGTCGCCTCGCTTACCTCCCGAATGTTCGCCGCCATTTCCGTGATGGCGCTCGAGGTCTCCTCGACGAAGGCGGCCTGGGCGTCGACGTTCGTCGAGATCCGATCGAGGGAGTCGAGCATGGTCGAGAGCGCGCCCTCGGTCTTGCGCACGACGTTCGCCTGGCTTCCGGCGTTCGAGCTGATCTGCGCGATCGAGGCCACCATTTGCTCGGTGGCGGCGGCCGTGTTGTCGAGGACTCCCCGGAGGGTGGCCGAGGAGCGGGTGACGCCCTCCCCGGCGTCCACGAACTGGCCGAGAAGCTCCTTCAGCTTGCTGATGAAGCGGTTGATCGCCTGCGAGAGCTCGCCGAGCTCGTCGAACTGGGCGATGAGAACGCGCTGGGTCAGGTCGGCCTTTCCGGCGCTCAGCTCGCCGAGCTTCGCGGTGAGCGCGTCGAATTGCGCCTTCTGCGACCTCGAAGCCATGAGCTGCATGAACACCGCGAGCACGACGAGAAAGAGAACGATGGCGAGGTATACGAAGACCGGCTGGACCGCGCCAGCGTCCTCCGCCGGAGGCCGGACGCTGCTCGCGGGGATCTCGCGGATCTTTGCGACCGCCGCGCGGTAATCCGCCGTCGCGTCGGCAAGGCTCTTGGTCCCGCTCGCGACGGCGCGGTACAGGTTCGCCGAAAGCTGCGTCGCGTTGTTGATCGACTGGCCGACGCTGATCACCGTGAACATCACGTAGAGCGCGAGGGAGACCGTGACGAGCATGCCGCGCCTCGCGTTGCTCGGCTCCCTGAGCGGACCGAGGTAATGAATGCGCAGGAGCTCGCGCGGCTTCGCGAGCGCGAGGTTGTTGATGCTGACCTGCACGAGGGCGAACACGATGCCTCCGGCGATGTTTTGGAGGAGCTGCACGACGCCCTGCGGAGTCTCAAGCTGCTCCTTCGGGGTTCCGAGAAGGTAGCCTGAGGCGAACCCGACGACGTTCAGGACGATGAGAAGGTAGGGATAGTAGACGAGGATCCTGAGGGCTCGATGGTACGCTCGCTCGCTCGGACGGCCTCCCGAGTAGATGGTCCACAGCACCTTGTGAAGCGGGTTCACGTACGCCCACACGAGAATCGTCCCCACGACGACCGGCGCGACCACGGCGTGGAGGAGGAGGCCGGCGAAGTTCCTCAGGAACGCGATGAAGTCGAAGGCGCGATAGGCCATGCCGTCGGCGAAATCCATCAACGTCTGTTGGAGGACGATGCCGACGACCACCACCACGACGGTGTTCAGGATGACCTTCAGGCGGAAGGAAGGGTAGGGAGCCGGCGCGCCGGCCGCGGGAGATCCATTACTCATAGAGTCAAGAATAGGGGACCCCTTTCGAGGGGTCAAGGGGAGCCGCTTCGGGCGGGCTCGCGAGTCCCGACCGGGCGGCCTTGCGGGCGCCGAGAGGCGGCTCTCCGCCTGGCGGATCGGGCGATTCCGGTCCCGAGATTCGACTGCCGCGCGCGCGGCTCCGTCGCGCGGAGCGGGCCACCTTTGAACCTCGGCGCAGGCTCCGACTCGGACTTCAGCCGTCGGGGAACCCGGAAGCCCTCGTCCGCCGATTCACCCAGAGAAGATAGCCGAGGGTGAGAGCGACCGCGCAGCCTAGACAGGTCGCGAGCAGCCTCTCCGCGATGATCGCGACGGTGACCTTCCGGCCGAAGCCCAACAGGAGCATCACCAAAGGCGTCATGAGCGCGGCATACGCCGTGTAGTTGGCTTCTTTCAGGATCGTGCGCGCCGCCGCGAGCAGGGCGACGACGCTGACCAAGAGCCAAACAGGGATCGTCCAGAGGAGCAGGAGGCTCGCGATCACGACGCCGAACACCGTACCGAGCGCTCGCTCGAGGAGCCTCGCGAGGTCCCCGGGCACCTCGCGGGGAAGCGTGATCACGACCGTGACCCCGACCCAGTAGGCGTTGCGGCCGGGCAAGAAAAAATCGAGCGCTTCCGCCGCCGTCAAGCAGAGGGCGATCCTCGCGCCGTACTGCCAGCCGTCGAGCTCGGCGAGGCCGCGGAACCACCGCTTCAGCAGTTGCCGCGCGGTATATCGGCGCCGATCGGGCGCCGAGGAGCCTGGAAAGGCGCTCGAAACGACGCCGCGAAGCCTGTCGAGCGGTCGCAAGACCATGGAAAGGCCGGCGGTCAAAGCCGCGCCGAGGACGAAGAGCGCCGCAAGAGACGCCGGACGACCCCCCGATTCGCCCATGCCCGTCGCGATCACGGTGAAGAGCATGAAGCGGGTGGTGGCCCCCGCGAGCGGCCTGCTGATACGCCCGATGACGCCTGCCGCGAGGGCGACGAGCGGAACGCTCAAGTCCAGAAGCGCGCCGTGACGACCGACGGCCGCCCCGAAAAGGATCGCGACGCCTCCGAGGATCAGGGTGAGGCCTTGGCTGGCCGCCTGCTCTCGGGGAGTCTCACCCTCCCCGACTCCAGCCATCGCGAGTCCGCCGAACGAGGCCGCAAGCCCCATCCCGAGGCGACCCGTAACCGCGCCGAGAAGAGCCGGGACCGAAAGGCCGAGCGCGGCGGCCACGACCTGAGAGACGCGCCTCCGGTTCGCGGTCGACCACCGGAGGCTGCCGGCGAGGAGAGACCCGAGACGGTTAGGTTCGGCTCGATCGCGCTGCATGGTCACGGTTCGATTGCTCGACGGAGCATGAACGCTCCGCCTGACAGTTTAGCATACCCACGGCGGTCGGTCCGGAGTATCGGCCGCCATGCGGCGGCTCTCGAAGCGCTTTCAGGCTTCAGGATCGCGAATCGGCCGGCCTCGACCGACGACGTTCCGGCGTCGCCCGGGCAGGCAGCTTCGTGAGAGCCTGTCGGACCTATCCGCCGTCCCAGTCCCATGCCGAAACGCGATCCGGCTCGCCTCTTCCCCCGGACGCTCAGGCGCGCGCTTCTGGCCCTCGCGACCTCCGGCGACCCCTGGCCCGTTGCTCCTTGCGATTCGTCGGGCGAGGGCGGGACAGAATCCCCGTGCCGCTCGGTCTCCGGATCGCGCAAGCCTTGACGGTCGACCGGGCTCCCACTACCATGCGCTCGGATGAAGAAATGAGAATACCCTCCATCATCATTCTTTCGGCGTGGGCGGCTTTTTGGATCTACTGGCTGATTTCGTCGCTCGGCGCCAAGCCCGATGCCAAGACGGAGTCCGGCGTTTCGCGGGGCGTTCAGCTGGTGCTTTCCGCCGCGACCTATGCTTTTCTATTCCCCGGACTCTGGCGATGGTCGCCGCTCCTCTCGATGCGCGTCTATCGGGAAACTCGGACGCTGTTCTTCGCGGGCATGGCCTTGGTCGGTCTCGGCTTGGCCTTTGCCGTCTGGGCGCGCGTCCACCTCGGCGCGTACTGGAGCGGCAGGGTGACGATTAAAGAAGACCACCGGCTGATCCGGTCGGGGCCCTACAGGTGGGTTCGCAATCCCATCTACACGGGCCTCGCCGTGGCGATCATCGGAACCGCGCTGACTCAAGGTCGTTTTCATGGCGCGGTCGCGGTCGTCCTGTTCATCGGAGCGACGGTGTACAAGATCAGGAAAGAGGAACGATTCCTGCTCGCGCAATTCGGCGACGAGTTCCGCGACTACGCGCGGAAGGTGAAGAGCCTAGTCCCGTTCGTACTGTGACGAAATAAGCGAGAGAAAATCCGATCGGCCTTCGTCGGCTCCGGTCCGGAGCGTGCGCGGGTCGGAGGCGTCTTCGAGGGCACAGCCCCCTCCCCGGGAGCCCCGGGCGAGCGGAACGACCCGACGAGGCGCGTGCCGGGGTAGGCCCGCGCTCCTTCCCGCGTGCGGCGGTCCGCCGTCGGCCCGCATCGGTCGCCGGGCTCGCAGTCCGGTGCGACCCTGGATTCGTTTCGGCTCCGCGTGCCGCCCGGGCGGTCCCGCGCGACCCGCAGGGTCCCGATCTCCTCGAGTCGAGGGCCGTGACCGTTCGGAGCCGGAAAGGCGTGGAGCGCACGGACGTAGGCGCGCCAAGCGGTATGGGGACTCCGGGCGGCTTTCAGAACTTCCACAGGAGACCTGAGTAGTCGTTGTCGATTTTCAGCTGGTCCAGCATGACCGAGACCTGACCCCGGTGGTGGGTTGCGTGATTGAAGTGGTGCAGCGCCACCAACCAGATCACCTTGGACTGCGTGACGCCCTTCGCGTCGGTGAAATGGAGGACCGCCGAGAGCTCCTCCTCCCGGAACGTTTCGTAGGTCTTGGCGAGGAGACGGTCGAGGGTCGCGCGGAGCCCGGTAAACGCGGCGAGCCCGACGCTCCCCGCGTCGGACATCGACCGAATCTCCGCCTCGGGCAGCCCAGGAGTGATGAAGCCGAGCGCCGGAAACTGGGCCGCGAACCTGCGCAGCCAATTGACGTCCGAGAGCGCCACATGGCCAAGGATTCCCATGATCGAATGGTAGTAGGAGCCGAGGTCCCGGGCGAGGGCCTCGGCCGGAACGCCCCTGAGTACCTGCTCCATCTCTTCGTTGGTCCGCCGGTTGTACTCGGCGAGGAGCTGTACCTGCTCCTTCATGACGCACCTCCCGTTCGCGCCAACGTCCCCGCGCCGGAGACCGGGAGCAGGGCGGGCCTTCAGCCGTCCGCTGACGTCCGGGGCGCTCGGAGGACGTGGCGCCCGCCTGATTCTCGATTGCGTCGAGTGCGGCAAGTGTAGCGACGATCCCCCCGTTGCTCAAGCGCGGCGGGCGGGACGGACAGACCGAACGGCCGTCCCGCGTGGCGCGACGAATCTTCCGTCCGCCCCCCTTTTCTG
Source organism: Spirochaetia bacterium (assembly GCA_030041455.1). Taxonomy (GTDB): domain Bacteria; phylum Spirochaetota; class Spirochaetia; order DAHUYW01; family DAHUYW01; genus DAHUYW01. The sequence continues at coordinate 12,271 of JASHNV010000196.1, read as the reverse complement.
CTATAGTCGAGGCGAAACGAGCACTCGACATGGCATTCAGACGGCTCACGACGCGGTTTCTCCTCACGGTCCTGGCGCTTTTCGTCGCGATGACGGTGGTTTCGACCGCTTCGCTCCTCGTCGCGGTGGACGGCATCGTGGGCAAGCTCGGGGGCAACTGGGCGATCGAGCGCGCCGAGGTGGAACGCGCGAGAATCGCGGGCGCGCTCGAGAGGGAGGCGGTGCTCGCCGTGAAGCTCGCCGACTCGCCCACGATCAAGCGCTGGATCCTCTCCGAGAGGAACCCGGCGCTGCGGGAGCTCGCGTTCGAGGAGCTCGAGAGCTTCAGGCGGGCGTTTCGCGATCCGAACTATTTCGTCGTCGTCGATTCCTCGAGGACCTACTACAACCAGCCGAACACGGGAGCCCTTGCGGTGACGACGCTGAGCCCGAAGTCGCCGGCCGACGCGTGGTACTTCAGCACGGTTCGCGAGGGCAAAGCCTTCACGTTCAACCTCGACTACAACGACCTCATCGGACAGGCGAAGGTCTGGATCAATTGCGTCGTTCGCTCGGGAGGCAAGGTCATCGGCGTGGCGGGAACGGGCATCGACATCTCGGACCTCATCGCCCAGCTCGTGAGAGTCGAGCAAACCGGCGTGCGATCGATGCTCATTGACTCGAAGGGCGCGATCACCGCCGACCGCGACCGCTCTTACCTCGAGAAGAACGCAAAGGCTGGAGCTCAGGGGAAGAAAATCACCGTCTTCGATCTCGCCGGCTCGCCCGAGGATCGCGCGAGGATCCAGGCGTTGATACAGGACGCCGAGCGGGGCGAGATCGAGTCGGCGGTCGTGAACATCGCGGGCAAATCGAGCCCGACCGTCGTCGCGCCGATTCCCGAGATCGGCTGGCTCGCGGTCGTCTCCGTCGACGCCGCCTCGCAGCTCCCTTTCGCCGATTTCCTTCCGCTCTTCGCGCTCCTCGTGGCCTCGCTCCTTGCGGTCCTCGTCGTGACGGGGGTCGTCATGAACCGCGTCGTGCTTCGGCCGCTCGCCGCGATGACCGTTTCCGCCCGGCGGGTCGCCTCCGGGGACTTCGACCTCGTCGTCGCCGACGGCAGGAAGGACGAGATCGGGACGCTCGCGGGCGCCTTCAACGACATGGCGCGCCAAGTGAAGACCTACACCCAGGGACTCGAGGTCCTCGTGAGACAGCGGACCTCGGAGCTCACCGAGAGCAACGAGAAGCTCCTGAGCGCGAACCGCCAGGTGATGGAGAGCATCCGCTACGCGAGCCTGATTCAAAATCGGATCGGGCCCGCGGAAGGCGCGCTCGCCGCGGGCCTCGCGAGCTTTTCCCTCTTTCACCAGCCCCGCGACATCGTCGGAGGCGATTTCCTCTACTTCAAGGAGCACCCCGAGGGCTGCCTCGTCGCCGCCGTCGATTGCGCCGGCCACGGCGTGCCCGGCGCGCTCATGACCATGATGGCCGAGGCGTCCCTCGCGATGATCGCCGAGCGGATGGCGTTCGACGATCCCGCCGGGGTCCTCGGCGAGCTCGACGCGACGATCCGCGGCTCCCTGCGCCAGGACGGGGAGGGCGTCGGAAGCGGCTTCGACATCGGACTGTGCGCCTGCTCCCCGCGGCGCGGCACGCTCGTCTACGCGGGGGCCGCGATGCCGCTGTACGTGCTTCCGCCCGACGGCAGGCTTCGCACGGTGGCAGGGAGAAAGAAGGCGATCGGGCACCAGGCGAGGATCAGGCCGGAGGGCTTCGAGAACCACAGGTTCCCGACCCTCGACCACGCCTTCTTCCTCGTGACCGACGGCTACGTCGACCAGGCGGGCGGCGCGCAGAGCCGCTCCTTCGGGACGCTCAGGCTCGCAAGCATGCTGACCGCCTGTCTCGGGAAGCCCCTCGGCGCGCGGTGTCCGGACTGGGAAGGGGCGTTCGATTCCTACCGGGGGAGCCTGCCGCAGCGCGACGACTGCCTCGCGTTCGGTTTCAGGGTTTAGCGGGATTGCCTTGGGCACGGAGGAGAGCACATGGCCGGGTTTGATCTTCTAGGACTCCGCGAGATCTTCGCCGATCACGGCGTCATGATCTGCTTTAACGGTCCCTTTTCGCACAGCGTGATCGAGGAGCTCGGGGTGGCGGTTCGGAAGTACCTCGAGAGCTCCGAGGCGCCGATGTCGCGCGTCGGCGACGTCTTCGCGGTCTTCGTCGAGCAGGCGCAAAACCTCAAGAACTACACCTCCCGCGAATCCGTCGCCTCCGCGGAGGCGAGCGCCTACCGCAACGGCACGCTCGTGATCGCGAAGGAGGGCGAGCGGTACGTGGTGAGCTCGGGCAACATGGTGCGGAAAGCGGACGCGGCCGGCATCCTCGAGCGCCTCGAGCGGATATCGAGGTTGGACAAGGCCGGTCTCAAGGCCGCCTACAAGGAGCAGCTCCGCTCGGCGTCCGAGAAGGGGGCGGGGCTCGGCTTCATCGACATGGCGAGGAGGGCGACGGAGCCGATTCGCTACTCGTTCGGGAATCAGCCCGGGGATTTCACGTTCTTCAGCGTCAGCGTGCTGATATAGAAGGTGGGGCGGGACATGAGCTGCGAGGCATTATGGAAAAGTTGTTGATCGAAGGCGGGACTTCGTCTCCCTCCGTAAGCTTTGACGACGAAACGGGGCTTCTCGAGATCGGCGGAGAATCGTACCCGGAGAACTCCTTCGAGTTCTACGCGCCGGTGATGGAGTGGCTGAAAGCCTTCCTCAAGGAGAACAAGCGCCCGGTAAGCTTCAAGATCACGCTCTCCTATCTGAACACGAGCAGCACCAAATGCATGATCGACTTGCTCGACGAGCTCGAGTCGGCGCACGCCCGGGGGACCCCCGTTCGGGTGGAGTGGTACTACGACGGCGACAACGAACGGGCGCGGGACACGATCGACGAGTTCAAGGAAGACTTCACGATGCCCTTCGAGGTCGTTCCGAGGGCGGGGTGAGCATGGGCGAGGAGGAACGCCAGGGGGTGGACGTGCCGATAGAGTTCAAGGAGGATGCGAGCGTCGGGTGGGCCGACGAGATCGCGAACCAGGCCAAGAAAAGCGGGACGGTGTCGCTCGCGGACTTCGGCGAGCTTCGAGACCGCTACGTGACCCTTCTTCGGCGCTTCGCGAAGATCGTGAGGATCAGCGACGGGTTCCAGCTGTCGCTGAAAGAGCTCAACGTGCTCCTCAACACCGACGCGCGCACCGATTACCTGACCGATCTCTCCAACAGGCGCGATATTCTCGAGGCGATGGAGAAAGAGATGAGCCAGTCGAACCGGCACGGCGATTCCCTGTCCGTGATCATCGCCGACATCGACGGATTCAAGAAGATCAACGACGCGTACGGTCACGAGGCGGGGGACAAGGTTCTCGTCGCCGTCGCCGACTGCCTGAGGAAGAACCTCAGGCTCGAGGACCACTGCGCGCGGTGGGGAGGCGAAGAGTTCCTGATCTATCTGCCGCGCTCGCCGGTCGAGAGCGCCGGGCTCGTGGCGGAAAAGCTCCGAGCGGGCGTCGAGTCGCTCGCGATCGCCTACGACGGAGTCCCGATACGGGTCACGCTGAGCGTCGGGGTCTCCGAGTACGCGACCGGCGAGAGCGTCGACGACGTCATCAGGGAGGCCGACGAGGCGATGATCGAGGCCAAGAAGGCCGGCAAGAACCGCGTCGGCCTCTACCGCGGCCGAGCGCACTAGCCGTTTCGGGCGCGGCCGGCCTCGCAAGGACGAAGATGGACAGGCGCGGGATTGCCGAGGAAACGAGAGCGCTCATCGCGCGCCTCCCGAAGGCGGAGGTGCACCTCCACCTCGAGGGCACGATCTCGCCTGAGACCCTCTGGGCGATCGCGCAGGCGAACCACGCCAGGCTCCCCGTGGGATCCCTCGAGGAGCTTCGCGGGCTGTACCGCTTCGAAAGCTTCGACGGCTTCGTGGAGCTGTGGCTCGCGATGTGCTCCTGTCTTCGCAGACCCCAGGACTACGAGCGCATGGTCGACGGCTTCGTCTCCGAGTGCGTCCGCCAGAACATTCGCTACGCCGAGCTCCACTTCACGCCGTTCAACCACGAGCGGTTCGGTTTCGGCGGCAGGCGCGCCCTTCAGATCGTGACGGAGCGCCTCCTGTCGGCGTCGGGCGGACCGGAAGTCCGCCTGATCCTCGACATCCCGAGCGAGTCGGCCGACGTGAGCGGCCCGTACACGGCCGGACTCCTCGAGGAGGAGCACAACCCTCTCGTGGCGGCCATCGGGCTCGGCGGTCCGGAGCAGGGCTTTCCCCGCCGCGCGTTCGCCCCGTGGTTCGAACGCGCGCGGCGGGCCGGCTACCGAGCCGTCGCCCACGCCGGCGAGACGGCCGGCCCCGAGCACGTCCGGGAAGCGGTCGTCGATCTCGGAGCGGTCCGCATCCAGCACGGGGTCAGGGCGGTCGAGGACCCGGACGTGCTCAAGCTCCTCGCGGAGCGGCGGGTCTGCTGCGACGTGACGCTTTCGAGCAACGTGTGCCTCAAGGTCGTCCCGTCGATCGCCGCTCACCCCCTTCGCCGGATGATGGAGGCGGGCGTCCCGGTGACGCTGTCCACGGACGATCCGCCCTTTTTCGGAACCGATCTCCTCGGCGAGTGGGAGCTCGCGCTCCGCTCGCTCGGCCTCGGCATCGGAGAGCTCTGGGACCTGAACCTGAACGGCCTCCGCCACGCGCTCGCCGAGACCGCGGTGATTCGGCGCCTGTTCAAGGAGTTCGAGGCGGCCGCGCGACGCGAGGGAATCACTGTCGATCCGGAGGCGGAAAAACCCTGACCGAAGCGCGCGGGCCGGACACGAAACAGCGCGCCTGCGAGCCGGCGCGCAGACACGGCCCTGGCAATCGACAACGGAACGCGTGAGACGCCCGCTCGGGCGGAAGCGGGACAGCAGCCCTTCCGTCGGGCGGTCGGACGCCTCAATCCGGGATGAAGGCGGAAAAAGGCGGCCGGTCCTCGTTCGCGCCGCGCCAAGCGCCTGTCCCGGGACGCCTCGCCTGATCGAAGGCGAGATGTCGCGGCGAGATCGCGATCTCTCGATGGCGTATGCGACGGAATAGCACGTGCTTCTTCAAGCGAGTTTCCTTCTCTTTCGCGCGCGGGAGACGAAAGCTCATGAGCGAGCGTCCGCGACGGCGAGCCTCGGGCGTTTGGGAGGCCTCCGGCCATCGACTCCGTGCTCGCCCTCCTCGGACCCGTCCTTCCGTAGGACTCGCGAGCACCGAGAAGCCTTGAGCATGCGACCGGGCGCTTCCCGTCGAGCATCCTTCGCCGTCTCTCGCGCCTTCCCGAGCCCGTGGACGCCTTCCGACAGGCAGGGAGAGCTCCTAGTTCCCGAGAAGAGAAACCCCGCCCCGGGAGACGAGAGCCTCCCGGGCGCCGCATGCGATAGGTCGCCCGGAGCTTCCGCCTGAGCGGAGGTCCCTCGCCTTTCGACGACTGGCTTCCACGGCCCTCGCGGTCTCTCCCGCGGCGATGAACACGCTCGCGGCACACCGTGCGACGACGCATTCCGCCCCCTTGACCGAAGGGGATGCCATGGGTATTCTTCGCTCATGATTGTTCGCGTATGCGACACATCCATTCTTCTCGCCGCGGCGGCCGCAGCTCCTTAACGGGGAGTTCGCGTTCGCTTCTGCGAGTTACAGAGAAGCCGCGGCCCTCCCAGGGAGACCGCGGCTTTTTTGTCGTTCAACGGACAACGGCAGGCGCGGCTTCCGGGACCCGCGGCTCGCGGAGGCATCATGAGGAGAAACCTCGTCCACGCCGGGGCCGATCAGATCAGGTACGAGATCAGGCAGATCGTGCAGTTCGCTCGGGAGCTCGCCCGATTCAAGGTCCCGCTCACGTGGGAGAACATCGGCGACCCCATCGAGAAGGGCGAGACCCTTCCCGACTGGATCAAGGGCATCGTCTCGGAGCGCGCGCTCCTCGACTCGAGCTACGGCTACGTCGACTCGCAGGGCGTCGCCGAAACGCGCGAGTTCCTCGCGGACAAGACGAACGGCCTCGGAGGAAGCCGCATCACGCGCGAGGACGTCGTCTTCTTCAACGGACTCGGCGACGCGGTCGCGAAGATCTTCGGTTCCCTGCGCCGCGAGGCTCGAGTGCTCCTCCCCTCCCCGGCGTACTCGTCCCTCCCGTCGGCGGAGGCGTCGCACTCCGGCTACGAGCACCTTTCCTTTCGGCTCGATCCCGGGAACAATTGGCTCCCCGATCTCGACGACGTGGAGCTCAAGGTCCGGTACAACGACTCCATCGCCGGCCTCGTGTTGATCAACCCCGACAACCCGACGGGGGCGGTGTATCCGCGAAGCACGCTCGAGGAGCTCGTGAAGATCGCCCGCCGGAACGATATCTTTCTGCTCTGCGACGAAACCTACGCGAACATCGTGTACAACGGCGCCGAGACCGCCAGGCTTGGCGAGGTCGTAGGCGATCTTCCCGCGATCAGCCTGCGCTCGATCTCGAAGGAGTTCCCGTGGCCGGGCGCCCGCTGCGGCTGGATGGAGGTCTTCAACCAAGACCGGGACGCGAACTTCAAGGCCTTTATCCGGAGCATCGTCGAGGCGAAACGGACGGAGGTCTGCTCGACCAGCCTGCCGCAGCTCGTGATACCCGAGGTGATGTCCGACCCGCGCTACGCTCCGCATCTCGAGCGGCGCCGGCGCCTGTTCGAGGCCCGAGCGAACGAAGTTTACGAGTCCTTCGCCCCGCTCGGCGGGGTGAGGGTATGCCGGCCGAAGGGCGCCCTGTACTTCACCGTGGTGTTCGAGGAGGGAGCGCTCAACGACCGCCAGCGGCTGCCCGTGGAGTCGGCCGAGCTCGCGGCCTTCATCGACGAGCGGACTCGAGGGGTCCCGCCCGACAAGCGCTTCGTCTCCTGGCTGCTCGCGGCGACGGGCATTTGCGTGGTGCCCCTGACCGGCTTCGGCTGCGCGCTCCCGGGATTCAGGCTCACGCTCCTTGAGACCGACGACGCGAAGCGCGCGTGGATCCACCGCGCCATCCGGGAATCGATCGAGCGCTACCTCGCGTCCGCCTAGCGCGGAAGCTGCGCGAAGTGGAGCCCCGTGACGACGAGCCAGGCGATCACCGAGACGGCGAAGAGCCGCTCGACGAGCCCGAACGCCGCGCGGAGAGGCCGAATGAGCGTCACGAGGAGCAGGAAGGCGAAGACGACGACGGCGAGCTCGAGCCAGCCCATCCCGGGCGCGATCCCCTTCCAGCGCTGCACCCGATTGAAGACCGGCGTGATCGCGATGGTCGCGATGGCGATCGCGGTGAAGGCGACCACGTTGAGCGCGCCGTGGGCGCCCCCGCGCGCGCTCCGCGGCCCGTCGGCGAGGTCGCCCGGAAAGATCGCGGCGCCGATCCTCCCGAGCGCGAAAAGCGCGATGAAGACGATCCCGACGGCGACCCGCTTTCCCGCTCCGAGGCCGGCGGCGAGCGCGGCGTCGAGCACCCCGGCGCCCAAGCCCAGGGCGAGGAGACCGACGGTCATGAGGAAGCCGCCTCGGCCCGAGGCATAGTCGCTTAAGGAGCTTCGAAGCGGGTTCGTGCCGGGGGCGACGGCGTGCAGCGCGATCGCCGCCACCGGATAGACGAGGATCCCTATCACCCCGATGTAGGCCGCTACGGTCTCCCAGCTCATCCGATACCTCCCGCGGTCATTGGAGCCGCTCCGTCGATCTCAATCATAGCGTCGATGCTCCCGCGGCTGTCAAGCAAAATCTCGCGCCGCGAAACGATTGCGCGCGGCCCCGCGATCCTGTATACTTGCCTCAGCATCGATATGGACGAGGAAGGTTCCCGTACATTCGAGCCGCGCCGCGCCGAGAGTGTGTGACCATGATGTACGGCGCGCTCCTCCTAGTCGTGCTCGTCGCGCTCTCCGCGTTCTTTTCCGGCGCGGAGACGGCCTTTACTTCCCTGTCATCCATGCAGATCGAGCGGCTCTCCTCGGAAAAGGGCTCCCGCGGCAGGATGATCTCTCGCATCATGCGGCGCTCCGAGCTCCTCCTCGGCACGGTGCTCATCGGAAACAGCCTCGCGAACATCTCGGCCTCCGCCATCGCGACGGAGCTCACCATCCGCTACTTCGGCAGCCGCTCGATCGGCTACACGACCGGCGCTCTCACCGTCATCATCCTCATTTTCGCCGAGGTGACGCCGAAGCGTTTCGCGATCGGCTTCAACGAGTCGGTCTGCCTCCACACGGTTCGGGTGATCACGTTCCTTTCCTGGCTGTTCCGCCCGGTCATCTGGGTGGTGAGCGCGATGAGCTCGCTCCTGTCGAGGCTGATCGGCGAACGGAAGCGACGGGGCCTCACCCTCGAGGGGCTGCTCCACATGGTGAACCTCGCGGAGAACCTCGGCATCGTCGCGAGCCGCGAGACGAGGATGGTGAAGAGCATCTTCCGGTTCAACGACGTGGCGGTCCAGGCGATCATGACCCACCGGACGAAGGTCTTCAGCATCGAGATGCGATCGCGGATCTCCGACGCCGTCGGCGAAATCGGCTCGCACGGCTTCTCGCGGGTGCCGGTCTACGACGAGCACCCGGAGAAGATCGAGGGTATCGTTCACCTGCGCGACGTGGTGGCGTCTCTCGCGGCCGGAAGGGCGTCGAGCCGGCTCGAGGAGATCATGGTGAAGCCGCTCTTCATTCCCACCACGAGGAAGATCGACGAGCTCTACGCCGACTTCAAGCGCGAGAAGACGCATATGGCGATCGTGCTCGATGAGTACGGGGGCCTCGCCGGCATCGTCACCGCGCAGGACATCACCGAGGAGGTGCTCGGGGAGCTCCGGGAGGAGCACGCGGAGGCCACCCCGGAAAAGATCCGCCCCGACGGGGACGGCGCGTTCCTCGTCATGGGCGATACGCCGATTTACCAGGTCAACGACTTTATCGGGCTGAGTCTTCCGCAGCGAAAGCGCGTCCAGACCATCGCGGGCTACCTTGCCGAGCTGCTCGACCGCTTCCCGGTCGAGCGGGAGACGGTCTCCGTGCCGGGCGCGCTCTTCGTGATCGAGAAAATCGCGAGCAACCGGGTCGTCTCGGTGCGCTGCATCCCTCGGGAGGTCGAAGCCGTTCCCGGCGAGCGCTAAAGAGCGTCCGGCTACAGCGCGAGGGCTCCGTCTTTCATGATCGCGACGCGGCGGCCGCCCTCCATGAAGACGGTGATGGTCGGGGATCGTATGAGCCCGTCGAGGTGGATGAGCGCCGGCGCGTCGTTGTCGTAGTTGCTCCCGATCGCGACGTGGCAGGTCCCCCGCGCCTTTTCGTCCTCGAGCATGTTGCCGGTGATGCCGGCGCGCGGATTGAGGCCGATGCCGAGCTCTCCGAGATTGCGGGCGTTGCGGCGGTAGATCTCCCCGAGGCCGCCGGGAAGCAAGCCCTCCCGCTCCAACTCGCGCGCTCGCTCCTCGCCGAGCGCGATCGTCTCGCGCAGGCGCTCGGCCTCGACGCCTCCCCGGATCTCGGCGACGAAGCCCCCCCGAACGTCGACGCTGATTGGCTCGCTCACGACGATATCCCCGTCGTGGACGGTCATGCTCGCGTCGTAGACGATGACCCCGCTTGAGGCCCCGATCTCCGGGGAGATGAAGACCTCGCCCGCCGGAAGGTTGCCGCCGGCGCCGGGAGCGGAAAAGGAACCGTCGTCGGACATCGCCCTTCGCCCGCGAAGGGCGACGGTGAGACGCGTGCCCCCCTTCGCGGAGATGTCGATCCCGATCGCGTCGTCGAGGATCCGCGAAAGGCGCGCGCACTCGCGCTGGAGCGTCGCGTAGTCGATCGGGACCGTCCGCTCGAACATCTCGCGCGTGACGTGGGGCGACCAGAAGGCGCGGAGCGCCTTCTTCCCGTGCAGGAGGTAGTGAAAGACGCTGTCGTAGCTCGCGCCTTGGGCGTCGACGATCGGATCGGCGACCGCCCTGCGGTCCTTTCCGAGCTTCTCTTGGCTCATCGAGATGAAGACGTCGGGCTGCGAGGCGATGGCCGCGACGACCGACTCGTCGGCGAAATCGAGCTGGCTTCGCTCGGGCTGCACGACCAGGACCGGCCGCGCGAGCGCGTCGAGCGCCGCGTCGTAGAGCGCGAGGGAGACGGCGTGAACGTCGGGAGCGGGGTTCGTGACGATGAGGACCCGCTCGCCCTCCTTGACCCGGAGCACCTCGGCGATCGCGACGTCGGCGGCCCTCTTCAGCCCCGCGTCGGCCTGGCCCCACCTTCCCCGCGAACCCTTCTCGACGCCCATGGCGGTGAGCGTATGCCTCTCGGGAGGGTCGTGTAAAGTGAGCGACGTTGACGATGCTCCGGGGCTTCAGTATCATGTCGGACATGCCCAAATACCCGTTCGCCGCGATCGAGAGAAAATGGCAGGCCTTCTGGGAGACGAACAAGACCTTCAGGGTCGAGGAGGACCCCTCGGTGCCCAAGGCTCGGCGGCGCTACGTCCTCGACATGTTTCCCTATCCGTCCTCGCAGGGCCTGCACGTCGGCCATCCCGAGGGCTACACGGCGACGGACATCTACTGCCGCTTCCTCCGCGCGAACGGCTACGCGGTGCTGCATCCGATGGGCTTCGACTCCTTCGGACTGCCCGCCGAGAACTACGCGATCAAGACCGGGACGCACCCGCGCGCGTCGACCGAGGCGAACATCGAGAAGTTCATCTCCCAGATCAAGTCGCTCGGCTTCTCGTACGACTGGGACAGGATGGTGTGCACCCATGAGCCGTCCTACTACCGGTGGACCCAATGGCTTTTCCTCAAGCTCTTCGAGCGCGGCCTCGCCTACGAGGCCGAGACGCCGATCAACTGGTGCCCGTCGTGCAAGACCGGGCTGTCGAACGAGGAGGTGAGGGACGGCCGCTGCGAGCGCTGCGGAACCGAGGTCGTGCGCCGCAACATTCGCCAATGGATCCTGAGAATCACGGCGTACGCCGAGCGGCTCCTCGCCGACGTCGAGAAGCTCGATTGGCCGGAAGCGATCAAGGCGATGCAGCGCAACTGGATCGGGCGAAGCGAAGGGGCGAACGTCACCTTCGCCCTCGAGAAGGGGGAAGCGGCGATCGAGGTCTACACGACCCGGCCCGACACGCTGTTCGGCGCGACCTACATGGTCCTCGCGCCCGAGCACCCTCTCGTCGAGGCGATCACGACCCCCGCGCAGCGCGGGGCGGTCCGGGACTACGTCGAGCGGGCGAACAAGAAGTCCGATCTCGAGCGGACCGACCTCGCCAAGGAGAAGACGGGGGTGTTCACGGGCGCGCGCGCGGTCAACCCGGTGAACGGCGCCAAGATCCCCGTCTGGATCTCCGATTACGTGCTCGCTTCCTACGGCAAGGGCGCGATCATGGCGGTGCCCGCTCACGACGAGCGCGACTTCGAGTTCGCGCGCGCGTTCGGCCTTCCGGTCGTGCGCGTGGTGTCGCCCGACCGGCTCGGAAGCCCGGCGGCCCCGCTCGACGGCGCGTTCGTCCTCGACGGCTTCGCCGTGAACTCAGGCGAGTTCGACGGCCTCGCGACGGCGGACGCCAAGGCCCGGATCACCGATTGGCTCGAGCGAAGGGGGATCGGGCGACGGGCGGTGAACTATAAGCTCCGCGACTGGGTCTTCTCGCGCCAGCGCTACTGGGGAGAGCCCATCCCACTCGTCCACTGCCCGACCGACGGCATCGTCCCCCTCCCCTACGATCAGCTTCCCCTGAAGCTCCCGGAGGTCGAGAGCTACGCTCCGAGCGGGACCGGCGAGTCGCCGCTCGCCGGGATCCCGGAATGGGTCGACACGACCTGCCCGCGCTGCGGGGGACCCGCGAAGCGCGAGACCAACACGATGCCGCAGTGGGCGGGCTCGTGCTGGTATTTCCTGCGCTATCTCGACCCCAGGAACGAGCGCGAGTTCGCCTCGCGGGCGAAGGTGGACTACTGGATGCCGGTCGACCTCTACGTCGGAGGGGCGGAGCACGCCGTGCTCCACCTCCTCTACGCGCGCTTCTGGCACAAGGTCCTCTTCGATCTCGGCCTCGTGAACACCGACGAGCCCTTCGCCCGCCTCGTGAACCAGGGCATGATCCTCGGGGAAGGCGGAGTGAAGATGTCGAAGTCCCTCGGCAACGTCATCAACCCCGACGATATCGTCGCCGAGTTCGGCGCCGACTCGATGCGGATGTACGAGATGTTCATGGGTCCCCTCGAGGACTCGAAGCCCTGGTCGAC
>JASHNV010000195.1 GCA_030041455.1 Spirochaetia bacterium | reverse complement strand
CGGAGCATTCGAGGGACATCGAGGATGAGCGCGAGGGAGCCGTCGCCCAGGATCGTGGCCCCGCTGAAGCCCTGGACTCTCTGAAACACCTCGCTCATGCTCTTGATGACCACCTGCTGGCTGTCGACGACCTCATCGACGAGAAAGCCGACCCGCTCTCCGTCGGCGCGCGTGATGACGACCTTTGCGGCGCCGGACCGCTCTCCCCCGATGACGAAGAGCTCCCGGAGGTCGATGTAGGGCAGGAGGGCGCCGCGGACGTCGATGAGGTGCCGTTGGGCCGGTCTCCCCCGATCGGCGCCGGCCCTCGGCGCGTATTCGACGCACTCCTCGACGCTGGCGAGCGGGAAGATGTACTCGCAGCGGCCGACCTTCACCCGCAGCCCCTCGATGATGGCGAGCGTGAGGGGAATTTTGAGCGTGAAGGTGGTGCCCTTTCCCGGGACGCTTGCGACCCCGACCTCGCCGTGGAGCGCTCCGACGGTGGCCTTCACCACGTCGAGGCCGACGCCTCGGCCCGATATCTCGGTCAGGGATTCCGCCGTGGAAAAACCGGGAAGAAAGACGAGCTCCTGGATCTCCCGTTCGCTGAGCGCCGAGCCCTCCGGGACTATCTTCCGCTCGACCGCCTTGGCGAGAATGCGCCGCGGGTCCATCCCCGCCCCGTCGTCGGCCACTTCGATCACCACGAAACCGCCGGAGTGGCTCGCCTCGATGTGAATCGTCCCGGCGGGCTTCTTGCCGATGGCCTGGCGCGTCTCCGGGCGCTCGATGCCGTGATCGAGCGAATTGCGAATCAGGTGGACCAATGGGTCCATGAGCCGGTCGATCACCGTTTTGTCGAGGTCGGTATCCTGGCCGGACATCGTGAGCGCCGCGTCCTTGCCCAGCTGACGGCAGAGGTCGTGGAGGAGCCTTTTGAGCCGCCCGAAGGCGCTCCCGATCGGGACCATGCGCATGCTCAACGCGTTGTCGCGGAGGTTCGCCCCGAGGCGCTCGATCCGCTCGGCGATGACGCTGAGCTGCTGGTTGTTGATCTGAGCCGAAAGCTGGCTCAGCCCGGCCTGGGCGGTGACCAGCTCTCCCACGAGATCCACCAGGCTGTCGAGCTTGGCGGAGGGAACACGGATGGCGCTTGCCGCCCGCTCGTTATAGTCCCTTTCGGCGACCCGCCGTACCAGCTCCTGTTCGGCCAGCGCCGCCTGCACCTTTTGATCGTCGACCAGACCGTCCGCAATGAGCGCCTGACCGATCGGAAGCGGTTGCTTTTCCAGCGTTCGGGACAAAATCTCGACGGAGAGGTCCCCCCGTTCGACGAGGATCTCGCCGAGTCTCTTGCCGCGCACGGCGGGCTCGACCACGGCGTCGTCGGTGAGCTCCTCGATCTGCACCTCGCTCTGACCCTCTTCGAACACAAAGACGTCCCGAAGTCCCTCCGTCCCTCGGTCGGTCTCAAGCAGGATGTCCCACGACAGGTAGCACTGCTCGGGATCGATGGCGGACAGCGGAGGAACGTCGCCGGTCCGGGCGGCGATTCGACATTCCCCCAGTTGCCGCAGCTCGGCGAGGAGTCGGACCGGGTCGACGCCGCGGAGGAAGATGTCGCGCGAAGGGCGAAACCGGACCCGAAAGGCGGCGAGCCTCTCCGCGGGAGGGTCCTGGCTCGGACGAGCCTTCGGCGCCGGTCGCTGCTCTCCCTGCCCCGGCCGGCACACCCGCTCCAACACCTCCTCAAGGCGCTGCGCCGCCTCGAGCGCCGCGCGACCTTCCGCGGTCTCGATCAGCGACCGTATGACGTCCATCGACTCGAGCCCCAGGTCGACGACCTCGCGAGTCGCCGCGAGCTCCCCGTTCCGCACGAGGTCGAACAGGGACTCTACCCGATGCGCGAAGTCGGAGACGCGCTCGTAGCCGGCCATGGCGCCCGAGCCCTTGATCGTGTGGAGCGCCCGAAAGACCCGACCCACGAGCTCCGCCTCTCCCGGACGTTCTTCCAGCCCGAGGAGCCCCGACTCGAGCTCGCTCAGGAGCTCGAGGGCCTCCTCGCGGAAGGTCGCCTCCAGCGCATCGGCCCGTTTCGAGGTCACGGGAGCGCCTCGGCGTCGCAGAGCTGCGCCGACACGATACCCGCCGCCTCAAGGCTTTTCGCGAAGGTCCGCGACGAGACGCCCGCGAGACGCCAGGTCTTGCCCGCCGCCCGGGCGCTCTCGCGCGCGGCCACGACGAGCTGGAGGAAGGAAACGTCCGCCTCCTCGAGCTCGGCGACCAGCAGGTCCACCCGATCGGCCGCCGCCAAGGCCTCTTCGAGGCGCCCGCGGAGCTTGAGCGCTTGGTCGACCGTGGCGTTCCCGCCAAGCCGGAGCGTTGCCACCCTCGCGCCGTCGTCGCTCGTCTGCACGCTCAGTTCGAAGCTCATCATTCGCCGCTCCTCCGCTCGAACAGGGTAAATCCGCCGCCGCCGCGCTCGCGCGCCGCTTTCAGATAGGCCGCCTCCCGCTCGTGAAGGTCCGTCGCCCGGTCGGCGGCGATCCGCCTCAGGAGAACCCGCCCGGAGCGCGCGAAGAGGTAGACCTTTCGCGCGAAGGCGCCGCCGACGTTTCTTGCGACGAGCGGGATCCCCTCGGCGGCTAGGTACTCCTCGGCGAACCGGATGTTCTGCGCCGGAACTTCCGATCCCACCACGGGTTGGCGAAGCACGCTGCCTCCGCCGAACATCTTCGCCACGAAGTGCCTTCTCTCTCCGCCCCGCTTGAGCACCGCGTTGATGACCAACTCCATCGCGTTCATGCCATACAGGCCGGTCTCGGTCTGGTAGAACTTCCGGTCGCGCGCCGCCAGCGGCAGCATGAAGTGGTTCATACCCCCGACGCGGTTGGTCGCGTCGAAGATGACGACCGCGATGCACGAGCCGAGAAGCGTCGAGAACACCTGCTCCTCGCCCGAAGCTCCGTACTCCCCGGGAAGGAGCGTGAGGACCCGCCTCATGAGGTTGGCGTCGTAGACCTCGTTCACGATGACAGCTTGGCGACCACCGCGAGGAGCTCCTGGGGTCCGAAGGGCTTGATCATCCAACCGGAGACGCCGGCCTCCCGTCCCCTGTTCTTTTTTTCCGCCTCCGATTCCGTCGTCAACACGATGATCGGGGTGAACCTGAACGTCGTGTGCTTCACCTCGCGAACAAAGGCTATGCCGTCCATCTCGGGCATGTTGACGTCCGTGATGATCATGCCGAGGCCGCCCCCGCCGGCGGGGAACTCCTCGAGCAGCTTCAGCGCCTTGGGGCCGCTCTCGGCTACGAGCACCGGATACCCGCCCTCCCTCAGCATGAACTCCAACGAAGCCCGCATCGTGGCCGAGTCGTCCACGATCAACACCGCTTTCTTGGTCGTAGTCGCCGTCATGGGCGCCTCACCCCCGCCGGCTCATGAGAGGGCGCCCCGCGGCCGCTCCGGGCTCGACGGCTCCGCCGAGGCGCCGTCGAGCGGAAGCGCGAGCTCGCTCATGTCGTTGATCGCGGCGAGGTCGAGGATCATCATGAACTGGTCGCCGTGCTTGCCGATTCCCGTGAGGAACTTTCGGTCCACCGCCGAGCCCAACTGCGGCGGCGGCTCGACCGCCTCCGGCGCAAGCTCGACGACCTCGTTGACGGCGTCGACCAGGACCCCCATGATCCGCGCCGACTCCCCGGCTGCGGCTTCAAACACTACGATGCAGGTGTCGACCGTCTGCGCGGTCGATTCCATGCCGAACTTCAGCCGCAGGTCGATGACGGGTACGGCCCTTCCCATCATGTTGATCACTCCGCTCACGAAGGGCGGCGCGCCGGGCACCCGCATGATCGGCACCACCTCCAGAACCCGCTCCACGCTCGCCACCGTGGCAGCGAAGGTCTCGCCGCCGACCCGGAACGTGAGGAACTGGTTCGCTCCGCCCACCCCGGCGTGGGGAGCCTGCGCGGTCGCTGCGTCCATCCTTGCCCTCCTTTACATCTCTTCGAAGTCGGTGTCGGCGGAATCGCCGAGCGGCTGCTCGCCGTCGCTCATCGCGAGCGCGGTTCCGTTCCGGGCAGATCCGGGCCGAGTCTCGGCGCCCAACGGACGCCTTGCCGTCGTTCGCGGCTCGGAGCCCTTGTGCAGGTGACGGGTCCCGTTCTTGCCCACGGGAAGGCTGCGTTCGGCCTTTCCGGCCGCCGCCGAGCGCTGACTGCCCCTCGCGGCGACGTCGAAAAAGGACACGGAGCCCTGGAGGCTCGCGGCCTGGGCCGAGAGCTCCTCGGCCATGGAGGCCAGCTCTTCCGATGCCGACGCGTTGCTTTGGATGACGGTATCGAGCTGGGAGATGGCGCGGTTGATCTGCGTCGCGCCTTCGTTCTGCTCCCGGCTCGCGGCGCTGATTTCCTGGACCAGCTCGGCCGTATGCTGGATGTCGGGAACGATCTTCGTCAGCAGCTCGCCCGCCTTTTCCGCCACCTGAACGCTGCGGCTCGAGAGGCTAGTGATCTCGGCCGCCGCGCTGAGGCTCCGCTCGGCGAGCTTACGCACCTCCGAGGCCACGACGGCGAAGCCCCGCCCCTGTTCGCCCACCCGCGCCGCTTCGATCGCGGCGTTGAGCGCGAGGAGGTTGGTCTGCCGCGCGATCTCGTCGATGATGGAGATTTTCGAGGCGATCTCTTTCATGGCGGTGACCGTGTCGCGCACGGCCGCGCCGCCGGTCGTCGCGTTCTGCGCGGTGCTCAGCGCGATCTTCTCCGTCTGCAGGGAGTTGTCGGAGTTTTGCTTGATGTTGGCCGTCATCTGCTCCACGGAGGAGGACACCTCCTCCGCGGACGACGCCTGCTCCGACGCCCCCTGCGAGAGCTGCTGCGTGGTCTCGGTCAGCTGCTCGCTTCCGGCCGCCACCTGGCCCGAGATCGACTGGATCTCCACGGCGATCCTGGTCAGCTCCCTGACCATGCTCGACATGGCCTGCATGAGCCGGTCGTCGGCGGAGCGTTCGTGGATCGTTACGGTGAGGTCGCCCTTCGAAATGGCCTCCGCCACCTCGCTGACGCTGTTCATGGAGTCGATCAGCGCGTTGAGATTGTTCTTGATCGTGTTGAAATCGCCGTTGTAGGCCTCGGTGATCTTGGCCGGGATCTCGCCTCTGCTGATGCTGTCGACGTAGCGAGCCGCCACGGTAAGCGGGACAATGACCGCGTCGAGCGTCCTGTTCACGCCCTTGACCATGACGTTCCAGTCGCCCTTGTAGCGCGCTACGTCGGCGCGGGCCTGCAGCCTCCCTTCGGTGGCCGCCACCGTGAGCTGGTTCACGTCGCCGGTGACGCTCTTCAGATTGTCTCTGAGCATTTCGATGTTGTCGTTGATGAAGGCCTTCTTGCCGGGAAACTTCTCCAGCGGGGCCTCGAAGTTGCCGTTGCCGAACTCCGCCACGCAGGCCATCGCCTTCTTCTTCACCGTTATGTGGCCGAACACCATCTTGTTCACACCCTCCACCATCGTCCGGAAGGCTCCGGTGAACTTGCCCTCGTCGATCTTCACGTCGATGTCCCCGGCGTCGTGCTGCGCCGACATGCCGTTCAGCTCCTTGATGAACTCCTTCACGTTGCCGCGCAGCTTCTCGATGTTGTCGTTGATGAAGGCCTTCTTGCCCGGGAACTTCTCCAGCTCGGCGTCGAAGTTGCCCTTGGCGAACTCCGCCACGCAGGCCATCGCCTTCTTCTTCACCGATATGTGGCCGAACACCATCTTGTTCACGCCCTCCACCATCGTCCGGAAGACCCCGGTGAACTTGCTCTCGTCGATCTTCACGTCGAGGTCTCCGGCGTCGTGCTGCGCCGACATGCCGTTCAGCTCCCGGATGACGCTCCCGAGGCTTTCGATGCACGCGTTGAGGTTGTTCTTGAGGCCGTTGAAGTCGCCGTTGTACTTTTCCGTGATTCGATCCGGGATGTCTCCTCGACCGATCCGCTCGACGTACTCGGCGGCAACGGTAAACGGCTCCACGATCGCCTCCAAGCCGCGGTTGAAGAGCTCGGCGACCTCGCGCTCGCCCGCGTCCAGCCCTGAGGTCTGCACCCGCTCTCCCAGGCGGCCGGCCTCGAGGCTCTGGACCGTCATCCGTACCGCCTCGCGAAGCCGATCGCCCGCCTCCTCCGCAAATCTCCGCGAGCTCCGTTCGCGCTCGCGCGTGCCTTCGGTCGGCCCCAGCAGCTCGTCCACGCCGTCGGAGCGCGTGCTATCGAAGATGCTCTTTCGTCCTCCTGCCTTCACGTTGGTTCCTCCTGTTCGACCTTTCTGGCGGCCGTAAAGCCGCATCGTCGCTGAATTTCTGCTGCGAGCGTCAGGTAGTCCTGTGCCCCGTGCGAGCTCGGGGCGATCTCGAAGATTGTCTTGGCCGCCGACGGGGCGGCCGTGAGCGCCGGATCGCGGCGGATCACCGTCCGGAACACCGACCGGGGATACCGCGCGGACACGATCCGCACGATGTTCGTCTGATTGGCGGCTTGTCGGGCCCCCGCGGCCGCGAAGCCTGCGCTGCGCATGGTAAAGACGATTCCGAGGAAGCGGGCCCGCAGCCGCAGCCCCGCGGTGAGCCTCTTGAGCAAAACGACGAAAGTCTCGAGCCCCTTCAGGCACAGCGGCTCCGGCGTCATGGGAAAGGCGTAGTAGTCCGAGGCGACGAGCGCGTTGATGCTGATGAGCGACAGCGCGGAGGGGCAATCGAGCACGACCATGTCATAGGCGGCAAGCGCAGGGCCTAGCTGTTCCTCGAGCCTGCATTCCCGCCCGCGCTCGTTCGCGAGCACAAGGTCGTAGTCCGCGAGCCTGAGCGACGAAGGAACCACGTCGAGGAGCTCTCGACCCGAGCCGACGATCGCCGAGGAGAAGTCGTCTCCGTCGTAGAGCGAATCCGCGATCGTAGGCTGCTCCTGTCCCGGGACGATTCCGAGCGAGCGCGAGGCATAGCCTTGCGAATCGAGGTCGACGAGGAGGGTGCGAAGTCCCGACCGCGCGAACGCGGCGGACAGCGACACGCTCGTCGTCGTCTTGCCCGTCCCTCCCTTCGTGTTGATGATGGAAATGACCATCCCTCC
>JASHNV010000035.1 GCA_030041455.1 Spirochaetia bacterium | reverse complement strand
GGTCGCCGCTCCGGCTCATGGCCGCTGCAATTGCTTCGCACAAATAAGTTTCGTTGACAACCCAGGGGAGTTATGGTATAAAAACCGGTAACGGCTCCCAATACCCGCCAGGGGTTGAGCGAAGCGATCCTCGCCGACCGGGACCGCGCTCGGTCGTGACGATCCGCCTCGCGCTTCCGGTGCCCGGCTCCTCCTGGCGTTTCGCGAACCCGCGCGGTTCTCGACACTGTTTGAAAGGAGGAGCTACTCCTATCGGGAGAGGGCGCCGTCCCCGCCCCGATTCTTCGAGCACGAATCCCTACGAAAGTCCAATGCCGTCCGAGCGAACGGCAGAGCATGAAGAATCTATCGTTGATAGAACGAGGATCACGACGCTCCGGAGTGTCCCTCTGGAACACGACAAGAAAGGATGGGGCAAGATGTCGAAGAAAATCTACGTTGGCAACATGAGTTACTCAACCACGGAGGACACGCTGCGGGATCTGTTCACGGCGTACGGGGAGGTCGAATCGGTGAGCGTCATCACCGACAAGTTCACGGGACGCGCGAGGGGATTCGGATTCGTGGAGATGGGGTCCGACGACGCCGCTCACGCCGCGATCGCGGCTCTCAACGGACAGAAAGTGGACGGTCGCGAGCTCAAAGTCAACGAGGCTCACGACCGGGCGCCGCGCCAGCACAACGGCAACAGCCGCAGGTTCTGAAGAGCCGAGCGCCCCGGCGCGGACGGCCCGAACGAACAGCCTATTCCGCCTCCCGCCCTGAAAGCTTGCCTTCTTTGCCGTTTCCGTATATGGTTTTCCTCGATTCGGAGGTTCGTTCGTATGAAACGCACCGACATAGTCCGCAACGAGCGGGAATTGCGCCAGGCGCGCAAGAAGCAGGAGCGGCTTGCGGGCCGAGACGAGAGGAAAGACGATATTTCGGTGGGCGCCTTCATCGACCGGCTCCACGGGCTGTTTTTCTTTGACGAAACCCGCATTTACAACGCGAAACACTCAGTCGAGATTCTCGAGCTCCTCGAGGAGATGAAGAAGGTTCATCCGAGCGAGGAATGCGAGACGATCATTCGAAAGGCAATCCGCAAGAGCAAGGTCATCGAGCGCGAGCAGGCCTTCAGCGACCTCAAGGAGCTGCTCGGCACCTGAGGCGGGAAGCGCTGCCGTTCGCGGCTTCTCCCGCGCAAGCTATCCCGGAAGCTCCTCGACGAGGCTCATGAATCGCCGGCCGCGGTCGAACTCGTTCGCGAAGAGCTCGAAGGAGGCCGCTCCCGGCGAGAAGAGCACGACGTCGCCCGGCTCGGCAAGCCGCGCCGCGCACGCGACCGCCTCGCTCAGGTCCGCGAACGGACCCTGGTGCGCGCGTCCGGCCCCCTCGATGACCTCGATCGCCTTCGCCGTGGCGGAGCCCGCGACGAGGACGATCTCCTTCGGAACGTCGAGGACCGAGCGCAGCACGGCGAAGTCGAGGCTCTTGTCGGTGCCGCCCATGATGAGGAGCACCGGGCGGTCGAAGCTCCTCACCGCCGCGGCGGTCGCCTCCGGGATGGTCGCCGCCGAATCGTTGTAGTACGCGACGCCCGCCTTGCTCCCGAGGAACTGAAGCCGGTGCGGAATGCCCTCGAACCCGCCCAGGCGCTCTCGGATGACGGCGGGCTTGGCCCCGAGGAGCAGGGCGGCAAGTCCCGCCGCGAGGAGATTGACTCGGTTGTGCGGGCCCGGGAGCTTGAGCTCCGCGCCGACGATCTCGACCGGCGCGTCGGAGGCGAGTCGCGCGAGTCCCGAGCTCCCCTCAAGCCAGGCGCCGAGGGCGCCGGACGGGAGAGGGACGGTCGAGAACCAGCGGACCGCGCCGCGCGTCTCGCGCGCGAAGCGCCGCCCCCACCCGTCGTCGCGGTTGCACAGCGTGAAGTCTCCCGGGCCCTGGTCGGCGAAGATCAGGCGCTTGTCGTCGGCGTATTCCTCCATGCCCGCGTAGCGGTTCTGATGGTCGGGAAGGAGGTTGGTGAGGAGCGCCACGCGCGGTCTGAGAACGCCCTTCCCCTTGAGATCGGCGAGCTGCCAGGAGGAAAGCTCGAGGACGATCGGAGATCGGGGGGCGCGCCTCGCTTCGTCGATGAAGCTGAGCGGCGAGACGGTGATGTTCCCTCCGAGCTTCGTCCGGGGATCGAGCGCGAGCAGGACCCTGTGCAGGGCGGAAGCCGTCGTCGACTTCCCCTTGCTTCCCGTGACCGCGACCACGGGGTTCCCGGCGAGCCTGAGGAACACCGAGACGTCGGTCTCGACGGCGCGCGCCGCCTTCAGGTAGGGCGACGAGAGGGGAACCGCGGGGTTCTTGATGACGAGGTCCGCGGAGCTGAAATCGCGCTCGTCATGACGGCCGAGCACGTAGCGCACGCGGAAGCCCGAGAGCGCCTGAAGCGACGGCGCGAGCTCGCGCTCGGCGCGGAGGTCGGTCACCGTCACCTCCGCGCCTCGGCGCGCGAAGTAGAGCGCCGAGGCGACGCCTCCGCCGTGGAGGCCGAGACCCATGACGAGGACCCTCATGCCTTCGGGCGACGAAAGGTCGAGCGCGCCTGAGTCATGCCTCAACGAGGAACTCCTTTCGCTCGTGCGCGTTGAGGTACGCCTTCACGGTGAGGCTCGAGAAGAGATCGCGCCAATAGTCGGGAACGCGCGCCTTGAGCGCCTTGAAGACGTCGAGCTCCTCGGAGAACTCCGCCGAGCGCAGCGCGGCCTCGATCCGCCTCATCTCCGGCAGGAGAAACCGGTAGGCCTTGTGGAGGATCGGCGCGTGCCGCCTGCGGCCCTCGAGGGACGGATGGGCAACGAGGTGGCAGACGGTACGGTACTTGCAGATGAAGGGATAGTAGGGATAGAAGCGCACCCCTTGGGGCACGAACAGGCGGGTGAAGAACTTCGTGAGCTCGCGATCCATCCAAATGCCCTGAACGAAGTAGCCGTTGCCGGTCTCGCCGATCCAGGTGTCGGAGATCGACTGGCTGACGATGAGAGCGGAGACCGCGCCGCCGGACTCCTTCACGCTCTCGATCGGGATGAGGATCGCCTCGGCAAAGAGACGGTCGGTCCGGTACTCCGCGGTGAGGTCGTTCGAGCCGCGCATGAGGAGCTCCGCCTCGGTGGCGCGGAAGGTCAGGTCGACGCGCAGGAGGTAGAGGTAGCGCAGGTCGTCGACCTTGAAGAGCTGGAAAAAAGCCGGCCGCAGCACGTCGCCGGGCTCGAAGAAGTAGGTCATCCCCTTGAAGAGGTCGGGAGCGATCGAGAGAAGCTGGGTGACGACGTGGCGCAGGATCTCCCGGTAGCGGCTGCTCGGCATTTCGACCCGCACGTCGTGATGAATCGGAATCGGCGGCACCGTGAACGTCCGGGAAAGGAGCAGGAAGAACTCCTCGCTCTGATTGAAATGCGCGCTGTAGTCGGCCTCGGCGTCGGAGGCGGTCGTGAGAACCGCGTTTATCTCGGGGTCCGTGTTCCGAACCGTGATCTCGTCGGCGCCGCTTTCCATTGCTCGAGGTCATTCTATACCGCGCGGCGGGGGCGGTTCAACCGGCTTTCGAGAGCCGGAGAAATCGCCGCGCGAGGCGAAACGGAGATTCTTCCCGGCGTCGAGCTCGTCGCGACGGGCGGATCGGTTCCCGGAAGCGAGGCGGCGCTCGTCCGTCCGCATGAGACCGGGCCGGCGCTTCGTGCCATGAGGCCGACCCGCGTTCGGGCCGATTTCACGGACGCTCGATCCTCGGTCCGTCCGACGCGGTGGATGGCAGGACACGCAAGCTGCAGGAATGACCGGAAAAGAGCCGCGGCTCCCTCGTCGTCTCCGGACACGACGGACACCCGGGGCAACTCCCGGACGTTGTCGACCGAGAGAAGCTTGTGAAGGGCGGCTCGGTTGGTTTCCCCCACCACGCTCCACGCCTACCATGGCGTTTGGCTTGACGAACGACGCGTCACACGGCACGCTACCGGGGGCTATCGGGTTCCCGGCTGCCGAGGTGTCGGCTCCGATTCCGCCGCATGATCCCGACGTCAATTCGGATGAAGGGGCGGCGGACGTCGTTGCGGCCGGGAGGCTCGGCGCTCGCGCATGCGAGCCTGCCTGCAGTCGCGAGGCCCTGCCGCAGCGGAAAGGCTCGTGCCTGGCGGAGTTCTTGGGTCCGCATGCCGGCCTGGGAGCTCGAGACGCGGAGGGTGGTTATGCGAAAGCTCATCGCGGACACGATCATCTCGCTCGATGGGTACTTCACGAGTCCCAAGAATGAAATCGATTGGTTCTCCTTCGACGACGAGGAGTGGGCGTGGTCGGCCGACATCCTCCGGAGAGTCGGCGCGATGCTGTGCGGGCGGGTGACGTACGAGGAGTTCCGGCAATTCTGGCCGACCGTCGATCCGAAATCGTCGGGCGTGGACCCCTACATGATTCAGCGATTAAACGGCATACCGAAAATTGTCTTTTCGCGCACCCTCGCCGATGCGACGTGGAAGCCCGCGACGTTGATCCGGGAGGAGCCCGGCAAAGCCGTCGGCAAGCTCAAAAGCGAGCCGGGCGAAGACGTGGTCGTCGTCGGCAGCGGTACGTTGCTCTCGGCCCTGCTTCGCGACGGCCTCATCGACGAGTTCTTCATCCGAGTCCGCCCGATCCTGCTCGGCGCGGGCAGATCCGTCTTCCTAGATCCGAACGCCCGGCATCCTCTCACGCTCGTCAGCGCCAAGACGTTCAAGTCGGGCGTGATCGGACTCTGCTACAAGCCGAAAACCTCCTGAAAGCGCGTCGGACGACGGTTGCGATGGGGGAACGCTTGGTGTTCCCCGCTATCTTCGATATCGCGCCGGTCGCGCGCCTTTTCACGCGGGAGGAGCGTGAGCCGTTCGCCCCGGCTCGCTCGTCGAGCCCGATACCCGACCGCTCCGGACCGTGGATGGGGTGGGGAGAGGCAGCCGAGCGGCGTCTCGACCGCACGTGGCGGCCGCGCAGAGGACGTCACGTGCCCTCGCGCTTGAGCTCTAGGCCTTCCCGACCTCCTCTTGACTGCCCGCCGTCCGGCGGGCATAATACGGATCGATTGTCGGAGTGGCCCTTCTGCCGGGCGATCCGTCCGGAAATCAGCCTGAGAATACGCGACGAAACATACGTGAATTTGCCTTTGGCATCATAAGAAAGGAGCAGCGCAGTGCCCTGCGGAAGAAAGCGAAAGCGGCATAAAATTGCCACTCACAAGCGAAAGAAGAAGCTGAGAAGGAATCGCCACAAGCGGAAGTAGGCGAGCTTCGCCTTTTTGGCAGGACAGGGCGGGAGACATGGTGAGAGATCGGTTGGCGGCAGCTGGGCTGTTCTGTTTCGCCGTTGCGGGTCTGCAGGCGCAGAGCCTGTGGCAGCCGAGCTTCAACGGCTACATCGCCGGGAACAGCGCGGTCGCGGTCAACGACACGATTTTCGTGACGATCGACACCTCCACCAAGCTGAGCTATACGGCCTCGAGCGTCTCGGACCACTCGATGACCCTCGAGCTCGGCGGCGGCGGAGCCGACGTTCTTTCGTTCCTGCCGCCGGCAACCGCGTCGAGCACGACGAATCTGAAGGGCGGCGAGGAGCTTGCGCTGAGCACGACGCTCGCGACCCGCGTGGAGAGCGTCGAGCCGAACGGTCTCTTGGATATCGAGGGCTCCCGGACCACGGCCGTGAACGGGAAGCAGGAGACCTTGAGCCTCACCGGAGTCGTCGATCCGCGGCTGCTCCACGACAATCGCACCGTTTCCTTCACCCAGGTGGTCGATGCGAAGCTCTCCTACACGAGCTTCATCGAGCCCGAGGCCCAGGTCCTCACCTCCGCCGACCTCGTCGCGGCGCTCAGGCAGCTTGCCGCCCAACCGGCCGCTCCCGCGGCACCGCCTGTCGCGCCTGCGGCCGCTCCCGCGGCGTCGCAGGGGACGCCGGCAGCGCAGCCTGGACCGGCGGCCAATCCGACGGCGCAGCAGCCCGAGTACACCCTCAGCGACGCGAAGAAGAAGGCGCTCCTCCTTCAATATCTCAACCAGCTCCTCGATCTCCTGTTCCAACCCGTCGCCCCGCAGTAGCCCGGCGCGAGCGCTACGCCGCCGCGGAGAGCTCGCGGCAGAGCCCGAGGAGGACGTGGCGGTTGTCCGCGCTCACGTAGCGAGATGGCGCGAGGCGGGCGACGCTCCGCCGCGATGAGCGTGAGGCGGGCACCATGGACGCTCCGGTGAAGGCCCTCCACCCGCACTCGGACCGCAAGGAAGCCATCACGTGCTTGCGAATACCTGAAGACCGACCGCCCCGGATGCGCTACCCCGAGCTCCGGCGCCTGGGACGCCGGCGCCATGATGCCCTCGGTGCTTCAAGCTCGGCGGCCGCTACGATGACTCCTCGCAACGGCGGGCCGGAGGATAGCCGAGCTCACGGAATTGTCGCGCGTCCCGTACGCCTTCCCGAGCCGGGGACGGAGCGTTCGCCGATTCGGGCACAAAACGGCCGATGCGTACAAAACCGACGAATAAAATTGCCAGAAAGCTCCCGATCATGCTACAATGGCTGTGCTTTGCCCACGGCGAGGCGTAGCGCGACAGGACGCCGTGGGCCGAAAAGTTCATTCGGTGAACTAAATCTCAGGAGGTCGTATGAAAAAGGGTTTGGCGTTCGTAGTTTCGGCGCTCGTTTTCTTGGCGGTCGGCTTGACCGCGTTCGCGGGCGGACAGACGGAAAAGTCGACTGCTTCCAAGCAGCTGACGTTCGTGTTCGTGCCGGGGGTCGTCGATCCGTTCTACTACACGATGGAGAAGGGCGCGCGGGCGGCCGCGGCGAAGTACGGCGTGAATCTCATCGTGTCGGACTATCCGAAGTCGTGGGGACCCGAGGTTCAGGTTCCGATCCTTCAGGCGACCGTCGCGCAAGGCAACATCGACATGGTTTTCCTTGCTCCGACCTCCACGGACGCGCTCGTCGCTCCCCTGAAGAAGCTCTATGACTCCGGCATCGAGATCATCACGGTCGACACCTATATTGGAAACGGCGACTATTCCACCGCGAGCGACTTCTCCTTCCCGCTCTCCTACATCGGCTCGGACAACGTCGCCGGCGGCAAGCTCATGGCCGAGGATCTCGCCAAGCTCATCGGCGACAAGGGCCAGGTCTACGTCAACTCGACCAACCCCGACGTCTCGTCGGTGAACGGACGGGTCATCGGCTTCAAGCAGGGAGCCGCGGAGTTCCCGAACATTCAGGTCGTCGGCGTCGACTACAACCTCGACGTCCAGCAGAAGGCGCAGGAGGAGACGTCGGCCATCCTCCAGCAGTATCCTCACCTCGCGGGAGTCTTCGGAACCAACCTGTACAGCGCCGAGGGCGCCTACCAGGCCGTCGTCAACGCGGGGCTCACCGGCGCCGTCAAGATCGCCTCGTGGGACGCGACCGCCGACCTCATCAACGCCCTGAAGCAGGGTCAGGTCGACCTCGTTCTCGCGCAGAAGCCGGCCGACATGGGCTACCTCGCCGTCGAGTGGGGCTACAAGCACTTCCACGACAAGGCGGAGGTGCCGAAGAAGATCGGAACCGGATTCGAGCTGTTCACGAAGGACAACGTGAACGATCCGGACATGGCTCAGTACATCTATACAAAGTAAGCGGCGTTTGCGCTGCAGTTGAGCCTTACGTCGTACCCTAGGGAAGGCCGCGCGGGCACGCTCTCGCGCGGCCTTCCGATTTGAAGGAAACGGAGCCCGCCTGCATGTCAACCGAGAACACCCAAACAGCCGCCCAGGTGGAACGACGCGGGTGGGTTCAGATCCTCGCGAGAAACTGGGCCCTCGCCTTCCTCATTCTGCTTTTCGTCGTCTTCAGCTTTACGGGCAAAGGGTTCCTCGGGCTCACCAAT
Organism: Spirochaetia bacterium; assembly: GCA_030041455.1. GTDB lineage: Bacteria > Spirochaetota > Spirochaetia > DAHUYW01 > DAHUYW01 > DAHUYW01. Next base: position 29,955 of record JASHNV010000035.1, on the reverse strand, counting down.
TTCGAGAACATCCTCTACCTTTCGACCACCTTCGTCTTCCTCGCCGCCTCGGAGACCTTCGTGATCATCACCGGCGGTATCGACCTTTCCGTCGGTTTCGTCATGGGGCTCTCCTCGGTGCTCTGCGCCCAGGTCATGCAGTCGGTCTACGCCGCCCACGCTTCCGCCGCCGCGACCATGGTGGTGGGGGCCTTGGTCGGCCTCGTCGTCGGGATCGCGCCGGGCTACGTGAGCGGGATCCTCATCTCGCGGTACAACGTCCCGCCGTTCATCGCGACCTTGGGCATGTCGGGAATCACGAACGGGATCGCGCTCACGATCTGCCAGGGCTTTCCGGTCGCGGGGCTTCCCGGCGACCTCGTCAGGCTCGGAAACGGCTACCTCTTCTATTCCTTTCCCGGCAAGGGGAGCCGCTTCTTCGGGTGGCCCCCGGGCGTCACCGACAGCCAGGTGAGGGAGCTCACGAGGATCCTGCCGAACGGGCTGCTCCTGTGGCTCGTCGTGATCGCGATCCTGTTGTACGTCCTGAAGACCACGCGGTTCGGCCAGCACACGTTCGCGATCGGGGGGAGCATCGAGGCGGCGAAGCGCGCGGGCATCGACGTGCGCCGCCACCTCGTGACGATTTACGTTCTTTCGTCGTTCTTCGCCGGCATGGCCGGCGTGTACAACGTCTTTCAGACCGGAGTGGGGAACTTCACCCCCTTCAACGCCTCCTACGAGCTCTTCGCGATCGCCGCGGTCGTGATCGGAGGCGCGAGCCTCATGGGGGGAAAGGGAAGCCTCGTCGGGTCGGTCATCGGGGTCTTGCTTCTCGCGGTTCTCAACAACGGCCTTTCCATATCGGGCGTCGCGGCGTTCTATCGCTTCATCGCGGTGGGAATCATCCTCGTCATCGCCGTCGTCATCGACCAGCTGTTCCCCGACCTCCTGTAAGAGGAAGAGAGGCGCGCAACCATGAGCGATCGGCAAGCGGCAAGGCCAAGGACCGGACGGTTGGTCTCCTTCGTGGGGCGGAGGTGGGCGCTCCTGTTCCTCGTCGCCGAGGCGATCGCCTTCTGCTTCATCGCGCGCGGCTTCTTCACCCTCGACACCTTCCAGCTCGTGTTCATCGCGGGCGTTCCGCTCTTCCTCCTCGGGCTCGCCGAGACGTTCGTCATCATCTCCGGAGGGATCGACCTGTCGGTCGGATTCGTCTTCGGGTTCGCGAGCGTCGTCTCGGCGAAGCTCATCGTGGCGCTTCAGGGCGCGGGCGCCTCGCCGGGCCTCGCGATTCTCATCGGGTGCGCCGCGACGCTCCTCATCGGCATGATTCCCGGATACTTCAACGGCGTTCTCGTCGCGCGCCTCCGCGTGCCGCCGTTCATCGCCACCTATTCGATGCTCTCGGTGACCTACGGCATCTCCGAGCTCCTCGTCGAGGGGTCCCAGGCCGGGAACTTGCCCTACCTGTCGAGCGTGATCGGCACGGGCTTCATCGCCTACTTCATCCCGGGGCACGGCTTCTCGTTCTTCACCCACGAGCGGGTGGCGCGCGGAACGCCGGTCTACTCGATCATTCCGCTCGTCGTGGTGGCGGCCTTCGTCTTCGTCGCCATCTTCGTCTTTCTCCTCCGCATGACGAAGTTCGGCCACCACACCTACGCGATCGGCGGGAACCCCGACGCCGCCGTGCGCTCGGGGATCGACGTGAAGGCCCATCTCGAGAGGGTGTACGTCATCTCGGCGCTTCTCGCGACGCTCGCGGGGATTCTCTACATGCTGCAGTTTTCGCAGGGAAAGTCCGACGCGGGCGCCTCCTACCTGCTCGACTCGATCGTCGCGGTGGTCATCGGCGGCGCGAGTCTCTACGGCGGCGTCGGCACCGCGGGCGGCACGATCATCGGGGCGCTCCTCCTCTCGGTTCTCGAGACCGGCCTCCGGGTCCTGGGCGTCGCGACCTTCAACATCTACATCATCGTCGGCATCATTCTCATCATCGCGGTTCTCATCGATCAGTTCTTCCCGGAGATCACCTCTTCCGAATCGGGCGCCTCGCCCTAAAGGACGCACCATGGACTATTTGATCGAAGTTCGCAATATCGTGAAGCGCTTCGGAGGGCTCGTCGCGGTCAACGACGTGAGCATGGGCGTCGGCCGCGGCGAGGTCGTCGCGGTGCTCGGAGACAACGGCGCCGGGAAATCGACCCTCATCAAGGTCATCTCGGGGGTCTACGCGCCGGAGGAGGGCACCATCCTCTTCGAGGGCAAGCCCGTGAGGATAGCCTCCCCCATGGACGCGCTCTCCCTCGGAATCGAGACGATCTATCAGGACCTCGCGCTCGCGGAGAACCTCAACGTCTATTCCAACATCTTCCTCGGCCGGGAGAAGACCCGCAAGGCCGCCGGGATCTTCCCGGTCCTCGACCACGAGTACATGCATCGCGAGGCGGCGAAGGTCCTCGACGGTCTGGTCATCAAGATCCCTTCGCTCCGTTCGAAGATCAAGAGCCTGTCGGGAGGCCAGCGCCAGGCGGTCGCGATCTCGAGGTCGATCTATTGGAACGCGAAGATCCTGATCATGGACGAGCCGACCGCGGCGCTCGGGGTGGCGCAGCAAAGCCAGGTGCTCGAGCTCGTGAACACCCTGAAGGCGCGGGGCATCGGCATCATCCTCATAAGCCACACGATGTTCGACGTGTTCAAGGTCGCCGACCGCATCGTCGTCATGCGCCGGGGGCGCAAGGTCGCGGAGAAGATCCGCACGGAGACGACCCCCGACGAGATCGTGAGCTACATCGTCGGCGCGGAGGCGGTTTGAGCGGAGGCGCGAGAGCGTGAAGAGCCGCTACCTGCTCGGCGTGGACATCGGCGGCACGAAGTGCGCGGCGGTCCTCGGAACCGACCGGCCCGAGATCCTCGCGCGGCGGAGCTTCCCGACCGCCTCGGAGCCCGGACCTCATGGCGTGATCGAGCGCCTCGCCCGGGAGATCGCGGGGCTGTGCGCCGAGCGGTCCGTCCCGCTTGAGGAGATCGCCTCGCTCGGGGTGAGCTGCGGGGGCCCGCTCGACGCCGAGGGCGGCGTCGTCCTCTCTCCGCCCAATCTCCCGGGCTGGGACCGCGTCGAGATCGTCTCCATCCTTTCGAGGCGGCTCAAGATCCCGGCATCCCTCCGGAACGACGCCGACGCGTGCGCGCTCGCCGAGTGGCGCTGGGGCGCGGGCCGGGGCGCGAGGAGCATGGTCTTCCTCACCTTCGGCACCGGAATGGGGGCGGGTCTGATTCTCGACGGGAGGCTCTACCGGGGCGCGAGCGGGATGGCCGGGGAGGTCGGGCACGTCAGGCTCGCCGCGGACGGCCCGCTCGGCTACGGCAAGCGCGGCTCCTTCGAGGGCTTCTGCAGCGGCGGAGGCATCGCGGAGCTCGCCCGCGAGGCGGTCGCCGAGCGCCTGGGACGGGGGGAGCCCGTCGCCTTCTGCGCCTCGGCGGAGGAGGCGGAGCGGCTCACCGCGCGCGACGTCGCGCTCGCCGCCGAGCGCGGCGATCCGCTCGCGGCGGGGATCGTCGCAAAGAGCGCGGACTACCTCGGGCGGGGTCTCGCCGTGATCGTCGATCTCCTCAACCCCGAGCGGATCGTCATCGGGAGCATCTTCGCGCGGGCGGAGGGGCTCTTTCGCGCGGGCATGGAGCGCGCGCTCGCCGAGGAGGCGCTCCCGCTCTCGCTCATGCGCTGCTCGGTCGTCCCGGCGGCGCTCGGCGAGGCGATCGGGGATTACGGCGCGCTCTGCGTCGCCATGGAGGGGATCGGCAGTGGAGACAAGTGACGCGATTTTCGAGGAGCTTTTTCGAAGGAGGGCTTCGCTCGAGGAGTGCAGGGCCGACATCAGAAGCGCTTACCTGCTTCTTCGCGATTGCTTCGCCGAGGGCGGGAAGGTGCTCCTGTGCGGCAACGGCGGGAGCGCCGCCGACTGCGACCACATCGTCGGCGAGCTCATGAAGGGCTTCAGGCTGAAGCGCCGCCTGGGCGCCGATCTGCGCTCGAAGCTCCAGGCGGAGGAGGACGGGGTCGGCCTCGCTCTCGCCGAGCGCCTGCAGGGCGCGCTTCCCGCGATCGCCCTGAGCGCCCACGCGGCGCTCCTTTCCGCCTTCGCGAACGACGTCGATCCGTCGCTCGTCTTCGCGCAGCAGGTCGTCGGCTACGGGAGGAAGGGCGATCTCTTGATCGGGATCAGCACGTCGGGGAACGCCGTGAACGTCCTCGCGGCGGTCGCCACCGCGAAGGCGCTCGGCCTTGCGACCCTCGCGCTCACCGGCAGGAGCGGCGGCCGCCTTTCAGGCGCGTGCGACGTCGCGATCCGCGCGCCTGAGAGCGACACCTCCCTCGTCCAGGAGCTCCACCTTCCGATCTACCATACGCTCTGCGCGATGGTCGAGGCCGATTTCTTCCCCGCGCCGTGATCTCGGGCGCCCGCGATCGCTCTCACGCGTTGTAGCTCCCGGCGGAGACGTCCATTCCCTGGCCGGTCCAGTTCGTGTGGAAGAACTGGCCCCTCGGCCGGTCGACGCGCTCGTAGGTGTGGGCGCCGAAGTAGTCCCGCTGCGCCTGCAGCAGGTTCGCGGGCAGCCGCTCGCAACGGTAGCCGTCGTAGAAGCTCAAGGCCGTCGAGAGCGCGGGCAGCGGAATGCCGAGCTCAACGCCCTTCGAGACCGCGCGCCTCCAGGATTCCTGACAGCCTTCGATGACCTTCCTGAAATAGGGGTCGAGGAGCAGGTTCGTGGTGTTCGGGTTCCGGTCGAAGGCCTCCTTGATCTTGCCGAGGAAGACGCTCCGGATGATGCAGCCCCCTCGCCACATGAGCGCTATGCCGCCGTAGTTCAGCTTCCAGGCGTACTCCTTCGCCGCCTCGCGCATGAGCATGTAGCCTTGCGCGTAGGAGACGATCTTCGAGGCGAGGAGCGCCTTGCGGAGGTCCTCGATGGCCGCGCTCCGGTCGCCCGAGAACTTCGCGGCCGGCCCCTTGAGCACCTTCGCCGCGGCGGCGCGCTCCTCCTTCATCGCCGAGAGACAGCGCGCGAACACCGCCTCTCCGATGAGGGTGACCGGGGTCCCGAGATCGAGGGCGCTCACGCTCGTCCACTTTCCGGTGCCCTTCTGTCCCGCCGTGTCGAGGATCTTCTCGACGAGGGGCTTTCCGTCGCCGTCCTTGAACGCGAGAATGGCTGCGGTGATCTCGATCAAGTAGCTGTCGAGCTCGCCCTTGTTCCACTCCGCGAACACTCCGTGCATCTCCTCGTCGGTCGCGCCGAGCCCGTCCTTCATGAACTGGTAGGCTTCGCAGATGAGCTGCATGTCGCCGTACTCGATGCCGTTGTGGACCATCTTGACGTAGTGGCCCGCGCCGTCCTCGCCGACCCAGTCGCAGCACGGCTGGCCGTCGGCTTTCGCGGCGATCGCCTGGAAGATTTCCTTCACGAGGGGCCACGCCGCGGGGTTTCCCCCCGGCATGATCGACGGGCCGTGGCGCGCTCCCTCCTCGCCGCCCGATACTCCGGTCCCGATGAACAGGAGCCCCTTCTCGGTGAGGTAGCGGGTCCTCCGGATCGTGTCGGTGAACTGGGAGTTCCCGCCGTCGATCACGAGATCGCCGGGCTCGAGGAAGGGCAGGAGGTGCTCGATGGTCTGGTCGACCGCGTCGCCCGCCTTCACGAGGAGCATGATCTTGCGCGGCCGCTTCAGCGAGCCGACGAACTCCTCCGCCGAACGGCAGCCGTAGATGGTCGCTCGCCCCTTTGCCGCCTCGCGCATGAACTCGTCGACCTTCTCGACGGTGCGATTGAACACCGCCACCGAGTAGCCCTTGTCGTTGACGTTGAGAACGAGGTTTTGGCCCATGACGGCGAGGCCGATCAGGCCGAAATCCGCACGTGCATCCATGTGAGTCTCCTTGAGCTAGAATCGTCCGCGATGCGCCCACAGCCCGAGCGCCGGATTGGAGATGTAGAAGAATCGCTCCCCGTCGGGGAGCTCGTTCCATCCGTCCTTCAGCGTCCGCGGATCGTAGCGTCCTATCATACCCGCAAGATCGCCGAATTGAAAGTTGGCCTTCTCGATCTCCCCCCTCGTGAGCCCGCCCGGGCAGTAGGTGATCGCGAAGCGCCCCTCCGAGGAGCCGTGGATGAGGTGGGCGGCGACGCTGAGGTTTTCCTTCAGAGCGCCCCCGCTCTCGACGAGCCTCAGGACTTCCGGGGTGGTACGGTAGCCGTAGGCTCGGATGAGCCGGTCGATCTCGGGGTCCTCGCCGAAGCGGCTCACGCCGGGAGCGAGGACGACGAGCTCGCCGCCGTCGGCGATCGCCATGCGGGTCCGGTAGATCGCCTTGTTCCCGAGCCAGGTGCTCTTGAACTCGGCGGCGTTCAGGTAGACGACGGCCTTCTTGATGGGCTCTTCGACCATCGTGAAGTTCACCCGCAGGGACAGCGCCGCGGCTCGCCTGAAGACCTCGACGTCGTCGCCGACGAACAGGCCTTTGAGCGCGAGGCTCCCGTCGGCCTCGGCCGCGACCACGGTGTGGACGTAGACGATCGGAAGGCTCCTCGCGAAGCGCTCCTCGGCGTAGGTGAGGACCCTCCGAACGGGGGTGTCCGGCCTCCCCATCATCCGCTCCATGCCGTAGACCGCTCCGAGGTAGTGGCTCTTGTCGATCGCCTCGCTTCCCCCGGTGCCGATGAAGAGGTTCTTGGTGTAGCTCGCCATGCCCACGACTTCGTGCGGCACCACCTGCCCGATCGAGAGGACGAGGTCGTGGCCGCCGCGCGCGACGAGGGTGTTCACCTGCGCGGGCCAGTCGTAGTCGAGCCTGCCCTCCGAGACTTCGCGAATGAGCGCGGCGGGAACCCGCCCGAGGGTCTCGACGTCCTTCCTGAAGCGATGGACCCGAAAGAGACTCCTCGGCACGGCGCCGTACATCGACGCGATCTCGGGGTCGCTCATCGGAAGGTGGGTGCCGGTGGCCGGAAGGACGTCGGCGAGCCTCGGCCCGTAATACTCCCAGACGAGCTCGGTGATCCGGCCGGCCCGCGAGTGGAGGCGCGTGATGTCGGGGGGAACGGCGAGCACGCGTCTTCGCGGCCCGAGCCGGTCCAAGGCCGAGACGAGGCCGGCGCGGAGCTCCTCGTCGGCGAGGGAGCCGCGTTCCCTCGCGAGCTCGTAGTACATCACGCCTTCAGTCCGGCCACGAGGGCTTCTCCGGAAGGCAGGCGTTGAACTCGTCGATGAGCTCGCGCTCGTAGGAGCCGGCGTAGGTTCCCGAAAGGAACCGGTCGAAGGCCTCTCGATGGAAGCGTTCCCAGGAGCTCTCCTCCCGGCCGGGGTTCACGGGAAAGAAGAGCGCGCGATTGTCGGCAGCGGCGCGGTAGTCGCCGGGCGCGTCGCCGATCATGAGAACGCGCTCGGGCTCGTACTTGCCGAGCGCCGCGAGGGCGAGGTGCTCCGACTTGGTGCCGAGCTCTTGGCCGGCGATCGTCCTCACATAGCGGTCGATGCCGTGCTCCCTCCACTCGCGCTCGAGCGCCTCGGTCGGCGTCTGCGAGACGACCATCGCGTCGGCCTCCCGGGCGATCCGCTCGAGCGATTCGCGCACGAGCGGGAAGGGCGGGACACCGCGCACGATCCGCGCGATGGCGGCGTTCACGTCGAGGGAGAACGCGAGGACCCGCGCGAGGTCGGGATCCCGGCCCTGGGCGACCTCGGCCTCGAGGGCGGGGTTCCCGAGCTTCGTCTCGCGCGCGAGCCAAGCGCGCAGGCCCTCGAGCCGGGGAACCGCCACGTTCCGCGCCCTCACCCGGCCGCGCGAACGGAGGAGGTCGAGCGCCTTCTCCACCGCGATGAACCGGTTGCATCCGCGGTCTTTCGAGTAGAGGTTCACGAACTCCCAGGTCTCGCGGGCGTACTTCGAGACCGCCTGCAGGTCGAAGTGATAGACGAAGCTCGGGCAGAAGCACTCCTTCTGCTTGATTTCCATCGAGTCGAACGCGCAGCCGTCGGAATCGATTCCCACGAAGAACGCCTTCCCGGGGCGAAGCGCCTTGAGCGCTCCGGTGACATCGCTCATCGGTCTTTCCTTTTGTTTCGAAAGTCAGCTCGATTCGAAATCATACCGCGGAGCTCCCTCCGCGTCAAGGCGTCCGGCTCGATCGCGCCCTTGACATCGGGCTGTTTACGGAATATCGTCGTGAGCGAAAGGAAACGGAAGCTTGGCACACATTCCCCGCCACGACCAAATCCTGAGGATCGTCTCGCGGCTGCGAACGGTGACGGTCCAGGAGCTTACCGAGCGCCTCGAGGTCTCCGAGGTCACGATCCGCAAGGATCTCACGATCCTCGAGGAGATGGGAAAAATCGTGCGAACGCGGGGCGGCGCGCTCCTCGCGGAGGATCGCGCCGAGATGCGCGACATCCACATTCGGCGCGAGGAGCACCGCGACGAGAAGCAGCGCATCGCCTCGCGGGCGCGCGGCTTCATCAGCGAGGAGGACACCATCTTCATCGACGCGGGAACGACCTTGACCCTCCTCGCGCTCCAGATCGTCGAGATGAACCTGAGGGTGGTCACCGACTCCCTCGACGCCATGAACGTCCTCGCCGACGCGCCGGGGATCTCGCTCATTTCCATCGGCGGAAACTACCGTAAGGACGCGGGCTCGTTCATCGGGGCCACCGCGATCGAGACGCTCGGCGACCTGCAGATCGGCTCCTGCTTCGTCGGCGCGACCGGCTTCTCCGCGGCCGGGGTCTTTTCCTCGCAGAACATCATCGAGTCGCAAATGAAGAGCAAGGTTCTCGAGGTCTCGAAGCGGAGGATCATCCTCGCCGATTCGAGCAAGTTCAACAAGGACGCCTTCTCGGTCTTCGCCCGGCCGTCCGACGTCGACATCGTGATCACCGACCGCTGGATCGACGGGATGCGGGGCCTGCAGGAGCTCGGCGTCGAGGTCGTGGTCGCGGGGGAGGCGTCGTGAGGGGGATCGTCGGGCGGCGCGCGGCGGGAAGCGCGGCGCCGTGAGCTACCTCGAGGAGCTCTTCGGCCTTTCGGGGAAGACCGCCGCCGTCACGGGCGGAGGCGGCGTCATCGCGCTCGCGCTCGCGCAGGCGCTCCTCGGCGCGGGCGCCGCGGTGAGCCTCTGGGATATCGCGCAGGCGAACGCCGACGCGGCGAGAGCGCGCCTCGCGGAGGCGACCGGCGCCGAGGAGCGGATCCTGCCGCTTGAGGCGAACGCCCTCGACGAGCCCGCCGTGCGCAGGGCGCTCGAAGCGACCGAGGAGCGCTTCGGCGCGGTCGACATCCTCGTCAACTGCGCCGGCGGAAACCGCGGCAGGAGCGGCTTCCTCGACATCGACGTCGAGCAGTTCGAGCGGGTCCTCCGGCTCAACGTGATCGCCGGCGCGGTGGTCCCGACGAAGGTGGTCGCGGGCCGCTGGGTCGAGCGCTCGCGCCCCGGGTGCGTCGTCAACCTCTGCTCGATGGCCTCCTACGTTCCGCTCTCCGGGGTCTTCGCCTACGACGCTGCGAAGGCGGCGGTCATGAACCTCACGATGGCGGCGGCGAAGGAGTTCGCTCCGAACGGCATCCGGGTCAACGCCCTCGCGCCCGGATTTTTCATCGGCAAGCAGAACCGCGCCCTCCTCGTCGACCCGGCGTCCGGGAAGCTGACGCCGAGGGGCGAGAGCGTCATCAGGCACACCCCCTTCGGGCGCTTCGGCGACGTATCCGAGCTCTCGGGCGCGCTCCTGTTTCTCGCTAGCGACAAGGCCTCGGGCTTCCTGACCGGCGTCACGATTCCCGTGGACGGCGGCTACCTGGTCGACAACATCTAAAGGCGGTTTGACATGGCACGATCCACCCCCGCGCGCGCGTTCCTCGACGAGGATTTCCTGCTCGAAGGCGAGACGGCGCGCCTCCTCTACCACGACCACGCGGCGAAGATGCCGATCTTCGACTACCACTGCCACCTCCCCCCCGAGCAAATCGCTTCCGACACGCGATTCGCGAGCCTCACGAGCGCGTGGCTTGCGGGCGACCACTACAAGTGGCGGGCGATGCGGGCGAACGGCATCGACGAGGAGCGCATCACCGGAGGCGCCGACGACCGCGACAAGTTCAGGGCGTGGGCCGAGACGGTGCCCTGCACGGTCGGCAATCCTCTCTACCAGTGGACCCACCTCGAGCTCAGGCGCTACTTCGGGATCGAAGAGCTCCTGTCGCCCCGCTCGGCGGACGCCGTCTACGAGCGCTCCGCCGCGCTTCTCGCCGAGCCCGGCCGAAGCGCCCGGGGCCTCGTCGTCTCCATGAACGTCAAGGTCGTCTGCACCACCGACGACCCGACCGACTCCCTTTCCCACCACGAGCGGATCAGGCGGGAGGGCACCTTCCCGGTCAAGGTCCTCCCCGCCTTCCGGCCCGACCGCGCCCACGCGATCGAGGATCCCGCCTCCTTCGCCGAGTGGGCGGGAAGGCTCGAGGGCGCGGCGGGAAGGCCTCTTCCGCGCCTGTCCGACTTTCTCGAGGCGCTCTCCGCGCGGCACGATTTCTTCCACGCCGCCGGAGGCCGTCTCTCCGACCACGGAATCGACATGCCGGTCTGCGAGGAGGCCGGCGCCGGGGAGCTCGAGGAGATCTACCGGAAGGCGCGCTCGGGCGTCCGCCCGGAGCCCTCGGAGGTCGCGAAGTTCCGCACGAGGCTCCTCCTCGAGCTCGGCCGCATGGACTCCGCAGCCGGATGGACCATGCAGCTCCACATGGGGGCGATCCGGGGAGTCAACTCGAGGATGCGAGCGCGGATCGGTCGGGACGCGGGGTTCGACGCGATCGGCGACTTCCCCGTCGCATCGAGCCTCGCGCGCTTCCTCGATCGGCTGGCCTCCGAGGGGAGCCTGCCGAAGACGATCCTCTACTGCGTGAATCCCTCCGACTACGACCTCCTTGTCTCGCTCGTCGGATGCTTCCAGGAGGGCCCGGAGCCGGGAAAGCTCCAGTTCGGATCGGCGTGGTGGTTCAACGACCAGCGGGACGGGATCCTCAGGCAGCTTACGGCGCTCGCGAACAACGGGCTCCTCAGCCGCTTCGTGGGAATGCTCACCGACTCGCGGAGCTTCCTCTCCTATCCCCGCCACGAGTATTTCAGGCGGATTCTCTGCAGTCTCCTCGGCGGCTGGGCCGACCGCGGCGAGGCGCCGCGCGACGAGGGACTGCTCTCCGGCATGGTGGAGGACCTCTGCTTCCGGAACGCCGCGAGGTACTTCGGCATCGAGACCGGCGAGGGGAGGTGAGGCGGTATGGAAACGATCGCGCGGCTCGTACGGGAGAACGCCCTCGCGGGCGCCGACCAGGAGCGCCTTGAGGCGTTGAAGGAGGGGGACTCCCGCTGGATCTCCTCGGGCGACGCGCGGATCTATCGCCGGTCGCTCTTCACCCGCGACAGGATCCTCTATTTCATCGCGAGCAACGGCAACGAGAAGCACCTCTACCTCGTCGGGGAGAAGTCGTTCAAGCCCGAGTTCGAGGGCACCGGAGCGCGCGTGAGCGGTCTCCACCTCTTCCGCGCCGACCTCTCGGAGGGGAACGCCCGGCTCCTTCACGGCGTCTTTCCCTTCACGGCGCCGGTCTCCCTTCGCGACAAGACCACGACGATCGGATGCGGCGACCGGCTCGGCCTCGCCACGCCCGGTCACGTGCGCGCGGTGAGCCCCTTCGACTGCTATCCGGTTCTCGCGCAGCAGTCGGTGCGCGAGCTCGCCCTCACGCGGCGCACCTTTCTCAAGGTCGTCGCCGACGCGACGTTCGGCGTCTTCCAGGAGGGGTTCGTGCGGGGCTACGGAGCCGACGGGGATCACCTGAAAACGATCAAGGACATCGACGTGGCGCTCGAGGCGCGGATGCCGATGATCACGCTCGATCTCACCGAGCGGATGGCGGCGGAGCCCGCGGCGTGGAGCGACGCGAAGGTGGAGTCGGAGTTCGACCTCCTCGACGGAGCGGTCGTCCAGCGGGTGCTCGCGAAGTACTCAGGGCGGACCTTCACGATGGCGGACTCCACGATCGTCTTCGACCGGATCGAGGCGATGCGCTGCGCCCTCATGTACTGGCGGGCGCTCGACTTCGCGCGCGAGGTGGACCGGCACCTGAAGGACACGCGCGGCGAGGCCTATGACCTCGAGCTCAGCATCGACGAGACCACCGCGCCGACCCTTCCCGCGCACCACCTCTTCATCGCAAGCGAGCTCGAGGCCCGGGGAGTGGTGGTGAGCTCGCTCGCGCCGCGCTTCGTGGGCGAGTTCCAGAAGGGGATCGACTATCGAGGAGACCTCGAGGAGTTCGAGCGCCAGCTGAAGACTCACTGCGACGTCGCGCGGGCGTTCGGAGACTATAAGATCTCCATCCACTCGGGAAGCGACAAGTTCTCCGTCTACCCGGCGATCGGACGGCAAACGGGCATGCGCGTGCACCTGAAAACCGCGGGCACGAGCTGGCTCGCCTCGCTTGAGGTCGTCGCGCGCGTGAACCCGGCGCTCTTCAGGCGGCTTCTCGCGAAGGCGTTCGACTACTTCCCCGACGCGGCGAAGCTCTACCACATCAGCGCCGAGGTCGGGCGGATCCCGCAAGCCGCCGGCTACCCGGACTCGGAGCTCGAGCGGTTCATCCGGGAGCCCGACTCGCGCCAGCTCCTCCACATCACGTACGGCGGGCTCTTGAACGACCCCTCGCTTCGCGGAGAGTTCTTCTCGACCCTCGGCCAGAACGAGGAGCTCCACTACGCGGAGGTGGAGGAGCTCATCGGGAGGCACGTCGCGCTCCTCGGCGTTCCGAGGCAGCGGTAGGAGGAGCCGCCGCTCTCAGGCGGGCGGCTCCTCCTCGCCGTAGACCTTCGCGGGGTCGAAGCGCCGCTCGCCGACGACCTCGAGGCCCTCGGAGCCCACGCGGCGATAGAAGCAGCTACGGTAGCCGGTGTGACACGCCCCTCCGCCCTCCTGCCTCACCTTCAGGAGCACCGCGTCCTCGTCGCAGTCGACCCACGCCTCGACGACCCTCTGGAGGTGGCCCGAGGTCTCGCCCTTCTTCCAGAGCCTTCCTCGCGAGCGGCTGTAGTAGTAGGCGACGCGCTCCTCGAGCGTCCGCTCCCACGCCTCCCGATCCATGAAGCCCTGCATGAGGATCTCGCCGCTCAGCGCGTCCTGGGTCACCACCGGAACGATCCCGCCGAGCTTGCCGAAATCTAGAGCCGGTATGGCGCTCATCTGCCCTCCGCTTGCCGGTCGCCTCTAATATACCAATTCCTCGACGCCGCGGGGCTCCCAGCGGCCGGCCTTCTCCCGCATGCCGTAGACCGTCTCGAGCTTGCGCCGCAGGCCCGCGTGGAGCCTCGATGCCACGAGCTTGAGATCGCGCTCGGGCCTCGCGTCGGTGGGGTAGCCGGGGTTATCGAGGCCGATCCCGCTCGTCATGAGGCACTCGAGGAGGAGCTTGGCGGCGAGGAAGCGCTCGTACTTGTCCACGCCGAATATGAAGACGTCGTCGAGCATCCCGATGACTTCCCAGGTGATCTGCTCGGCCTGCGAGTAGCGGCCCGCGTCCTTGTCCTGGTCGCTGAAGCGCACCGGGAGGGTCTCGACGATCGCATCGATGCTCCCGACGAGGCGCTCGAGGTCGAAGAGCCCGGTCGCGCAGTTGAAGAGGACGCTCCCGCCGGCCGACTCGAGGCGGGCCACCTCCTCGGAGGAGATCGCCGGGCCGATGTCGACGCATTCGAGGCGGCCGCCCGGGTCGACGACGAGAACGCCTCCCTTCACGTCGACCGGCGTCTTGTGCGCGAAGTCGAATCCGGCCCGCTTCCCGCTGAGCGCGAGGAGCGCAAGCTCGGCGGGGTCCGGGGTGTTGCCGAGATTGTCGACGTTGCCGAGCTGGATGAAGCGCTTGCCGGAGTCGAGGAGCTCCCGGTAGACGCCCTTCAGGATCGCGAAGTTTTGGCCGTGGCCGCCCGGAAGCGGCAGGACCTCCCCCTTCCGGCGGAAGGCGTCGGTGAAAATTCGCTTGGGGAAGCCGTTCTCGCTGTGGGTGAAGGCCGCAATCAGGGGCTGGACGCCGGTCAGGACTCCGCACGCGTCGATGCCCGTCGCCTCGATAAGGCCCGAGAGCATCGGGCTCGACCGGTACCCCCGGAGCGCCTGTCCGATCTCCCGGTCGTTCGTGACGCTCGTCATCTGGAAGAGCGGATGGAGCGCGAGGCGGGGATTCGGGAGCGCGCGGCGGCGGTAGCCGAGCGCCTGGATCAGGAGGGCGCGCATCTTGAGCTCGAGATAGCTCGGCCCCGGCGAGCCGTCGGGCTGAACGAAGGCCGGAGTGAGCCCCTTGGCGCGCCCGCGGGAATCCGCGGCGATGCGCTCGAAGACCTTCCCGCAGATCTCGAGGATGACGGGGCTCAGGGCGCTGTTCTTCTTCTCGTCGACGTAGCTCGTCGCCGATCCGCCGTTCAGGACCCCGTAGCTCAGGAGCGGATAGAGCCGGACGCCGAGCGCCTCGAGCCCCGCCCGCGCGAACTCGAGACGCTCCCCCGACCTCCGGGCGAAGCTCTCCGGGTCGAGCACGAGCCGGTCGAAGCGGCCGAGGTTCCTGCGCGCCTCCTCGACGCCGATCGTCCAGGTGAAGGCGCCCGAGAGATCGAGGACGGTTTTCCCGTCGGCGGCCGGAAGCCCTGCCGCCTTCACCGGCGGCGTGCGGCCGTAGCGGCCCTCGTTGTAGCCGTCGAGGATCTTGAGCGTGAGCTCCGCGTCGATTCCGAGCGCGCGAAATCTCGCGAGGATCTCGGGGGCGATCCGTTCGCCGCTCAAGCGGGCCGCCGCAGGAGCGAGCTCGCGGCGTTCGCGGCCCCGTAGAGCGAGGTGGCGTAGTCCCTGACGATGAACACGGGAATGCCCATGAGGACCGCGCGGATGTTGTCCTTGTAGTTGTACTCGAACGCCTTCATGAAGAGATGGTCCTCGACGAACAGGGGCTCGTTCTTCTCGACGATGCCGCCCGCGATGAAGAGGCCCCCGGTCGGCAGGAACATGAGGGCCGCGCGCGCCGCGAAGCTTCCGTAGAGCCCGACGAACCGCCGCATGATCCGCTTGCAGTCGGGGGAGTCCTGCGCGTGCGCCGAGATCAGCGCCGGCCGCTCGTCGCTCGACGCGGCGTCGATCTCCGCGAGAATCCCCGCCACGGGCATGCCGCGGCGCTTGAAGAACTCGAAAATGTTGTTGATGCCCCGGCCGGACACGAAGGGCTCCGCGCCGGGAGGACCCCCGTACTGCTCCATGACGAAGCGCCAGAGCTCGGCGCTCTCCTCGTCGACGGGCGCGAAGTCGGAATGGCCGCCCTCCGAGGGAACCGCCACGGAGCGCCCGTCGGACTCGATGAGGAAGGCGAGGCCGAGGCCGGTGCCCGCGCCGAGCACGGCGAGCCGCTCGCCTGAAGGGGGCGCGAACGTGCCGTCGGAGTGGGGGAGCTTCGTGATCTGCGCCGGGTTTTCGAGGTCGAGGAGGGGGAGCCCGAAGCTGAGACCGGCGAAGTCGTTCACGACGACCGTGCGGATACCGAACCGCCGCTCGATCGCCTGCCCGTCGACGTCCCACGCGGTGTTCGTCATGCGGCACACGTTGTCGCGCACCGGGCCTGCCGCGCACACGCAGCACATCGTCGGCTTCAGCCGCTCGCCGCGCTCGGCGACCGCCCGGAGCGTCTCGGCGACCGGGTCGAGAAACGAGCGCACCTCCTGCGAGGCGAAGGACGCCTTGAAGAGCATCGTGAAGCGCCGGTCGGTCATGCCGAAGAGAGCGAGGGTGGTGTTGGTCCCGCCGACGTCCCCCGCGAGGATGACGTGGGCGAAATCCGTTTCGGCCGAGAGCCAGGTCGCTCGCATGCTCATTCTCTCCCGCGCCTTCTATAGCGTAGCCGCGTCGAATAATCAAGGCCCGCCCCGGGGCGGGAGGCTTTTCGCGGCGGCTCGCTCGTGGTAGTACTGTCGCATGGGCAACGGCGCGCCTGCGATCTTTCTCGACTTCGACGGAGTGCTCTGCGACTCGGTCGACGAGTGCTTCGCGAGCTCGTGGCTCGCGCTCGCCCCCGAGGCCCGCTCGATTCCCATCGCGACCCGGCGCCTTTTCGGGAGCTATCGACCCTACATTCGGCGCGGTGCCGACTACCTGCTCCTGCAATACTGCATCGAGGGGGGCGTGGAGATCCGGCGCCAGGAGGACTTCGACCGGGAGATCGAGCGCGCGGGCCCGGAGCGGATGGAGGAGCTCGACCGGCGGTTCTACGCCGCCCGCCGCGCGCTCGCCTCCCGGGACCCGGCCTCCTGGCTCTCGCTCAACCGGCCCTATCCGCGGCTTCTTCCCGCCTTGAAGCGCGCCGCGGCGAGCCCGCTCGCGCGGATCCTCTCGACGAAGCGCGCCGCCTTCATCCGGGAGATCGTCTCCTCATGGGGGATCGACTGGCCGCTCGACCGAATACACGACTCGGGGTCCGGGGTGAAGGGCGAGCTCATAGGCTCCCTCCTCGATGCCGGGAGCGCCGAAACGGCCGTTTTCGTCGACGATCAGATCGACCACCTCGACAGGCTGCGCGATCCGCGGATCCGGGGCTACCTCGCGCTCTGGGGCTACGTGAAGCCCGAGTGGCTCGAGCGCCCGGGCCTCCGCGCGATCGACCAGGAGGGCCTCGTCGCGATGCTCGGCGGCTCTCCGTAAGACAGCGCGCGAGCCTCAGCTTTCCGGGCTTCCCTTGTCCATGAGGAGAAACTCGTACTCCGCCGGCGAGATCATGTCGCCGCTTTCGGCGACGTCGGTGTGGGCGAGGATGGCCTGGACCTCGCCGATGTTGCGCTGATGGACCTCGACCGCCTCCTTGAGCTTCGCGAGGAGCGGCTTGAGCTCCTCCGACAGGCTGAAGCGCTCCTCGCCGATCTCCTCGAGGAGCCCCACGAAGAGCCGCTCGGAGCGCATGAGGCTTTTGAGGTTCTCCGGCCGGTCCACGAGGTGGGGGTTCTCGTTGAGCGCGAGAAAGAGCTTGCACAGCGCGCCGTCGATGAAGAAGATCTCGCCGGTCACCCGCTCGCCGAAGAGCGAGGCATCGAGCTCGAGCTCGAGCCCGTCTTTCAGGACTCGGATCATCTCGCCGAGAACGAACAGGTTATCGCCGTAGTGGTTCATCTCTTCCCGCCTCCCTCCATTTCATCGGAAGATGCGGCGCCGCGATTGACGAGAATCGGCCCCTCGTCATTGACAATGATAGGGCCATGTGGTAGTTTTTGTCGACCTCTTTGCCCCGGTCTCGATCCGGGGCCGCGGGGCCGTCCTGAAGACGGCTCGAGACGTCCATAGGGAGGAGCGATGCACGAGTACGAAGTCTCCGTCGTCTACACGACCGGAGAGGATGTCCTGTCGAAGGCCAAGGAGCAGGTCAAGGCCGAGCTCGACAAGGTCCAGGGCAGGATCGTCAAAGAGGACGATCTGAGCGCCCGGGACCTGGCCTACCCAATTAAGAAACACACCCGGGGTCACTATTTCCTCTACACGGTGGAGATGGACCCCTTGAAGCTTGGCGAGCTCGACCGGGCCTTCAAGCTCACCTCCGGGATCTTGAAGTATCTCGTCGTCAAGCGGGAGTAGTCCTTTTTCAGGGGGAGGGTGGACTCATGGCAGACGTCAATCACGTGGTCCTCGTCGGCCGCCTCACGCGGGATGCCGAGCTGAAGTATACCGGAACGGGATCGGCGGTGAGCAAGTTCGGGCTTGCGATCAATCGGCGGAGGAAGCAGGGCGAGCAGTGGGTCGACGAGGCCAACTTCTTCGACATCGTCGTGTGGGGGAAGACGGCCGAGTCCCTGACGAAGTATTTGACGAAAGGCAAGCAGATCGCGGTCGACGGCGAGCTCAGGCAGAGTCGCTGGGAGCAGGACGGGCAGCAGAGGAGCAGGGTCGAAGTTCACGCGAACAACATCCAGCTCCTCGGCGCGCCGGGAGGCGGCGGCTCCCAGGGCGCTCCCGGGCGCTCGGGCCCCGGGCAAACGTCAAGCGAGGGCGCCGACGACGCCCCTGAGAGCTCGGGGGAGTTCGTCGACGACATTCCGTTTTAGAACCGGAGCGAGGAGAGAGGCATGGACGAGTTGAACCGAGAAGAGGCGGTCGAGACCGAGGGAGAAGAGGATACCGGGGGAGCGCCGAGGCGGCCCGCGGCCGAGCGCGGCGGCTACCAGAGCCGGGGCGTCGACGACAAGGAGGGCCGCGGCTCCTATCGCGGCGGCGGCAAGGGGAAGACCTTCTTCCGCCGCAAGGTGTGCAAGTTCTGCACCCAGAAGGTGACCGTGGACTACAAGAACCCCGACGGGCTGAGGCGCTTCGTCACCGAGCGGGGGAAGATTCTTCCGCGGCGCATTACCGGCACCTGCGCGAAGCATCAGCGCGATCTCGCCACGCAGATCAAGCGGGCGCGGGCCCTCGCGTTGCTTCCCTACGCGAAGAAATAGGCTGTAGAAAGAGCGTGCATGGAACTCAGTTCCCGTGCGAGGGCGGGCTGGCAGGTCGCGGGACTCGTCGCGCTCGCGTTCGTTTTTTGCTACGTCAACGTGTTGTTCTTTCTCTTTCTGATTCCCATGCACGTTCTCTACGCGAGGCGCGGGAGGCGGGTCTTCCTGCTCTCCTCCCTCGCGCTTCTCGTCTGTCTCGGGCTCGCTGAGTACCTCCCCGCCGCCGGCTCGATCGGCGGCAGGGCCGCGATCGCGGGCTCCCAGGTCCTGCTCGCGGCGATTTTTCTCGCCGGTCTCGCGATCATCGCTCCCGACGGGAAGACTCGCAGGCTGTACCGGCTCCTCGCGGCGGCAGGGGTGGCCGCCCTCGCGAGCCTCCCGCTCGTCGTCGTGGTCGCGCGGGAGGGCGGGTTTCACGAGCTCGTGCGTCGGGAGGTCGAGTATGCGGTCGCGCTCGCGAAGAGCTCGCACGCACTTGGCGACGCCTCCGCGGCGCCGAGTGTCGACAGCATGACGGGCTTCGTCGAGGCGATCTGCGAGCGGGGCTACCTGTTCGCCTATTGCGCGCTTCTCGCGGGCATGTGGCGGCTTTCCCTCGCCTTCGTCCCGGGCGGGCGGCGCGAGGCGCTGTCGCGCTTCGCGATGCCTGAGGCGCTGCTGTGGCCGGTGCTCGCCGCCTGGGCGATCGTGCTCGTCGATCGCTTCCACGGCCTCGGCGCCCTCGGCTACGCGGGCTGGAATGCCGGCTTGATCGGCGCCTTCCTCTACGCGCTCCAGGGCGTCGGTGTCGCGCAGCACCTTTTCGAGCGCTGGCGCCTCCCGCGAGGCATCAGGCTCCTCGCGGGACTCGCGGTCGTGGTGCTCTTGCTGCTGCCTGAGACCGACCTCGTGGTGCTGTTCGCGCTTCCGATCATCGGGATATCCGAGTTGTGGATCAATTTCGGGAGATTTGAAAGGAGCAGGGTGAATGAAGATCATTCTTAACAAGGACCAGGCGAACCTCGGCGAGGAGGGGGACGTGTGCGAGGTGGCGCGCGGCTACGCGCGCAATTTCCTCATTCCGCGGGGGATCGGCGTGCCTCACACGAAGCAGAACGTCGCCGCGCTCGAGAGCAGACGGGCCGCGATCGAGAAACGGAAGGAAGAGAAGCGCACCGCCGCTCTCGGGCTGAAGGAGAAGATCGAGGCCCTCACGATCACCGTCGAGATGGCCTCGGGGGAGAACGGCAAGCTCTTCGGATCGGTGGGAGCCGCGACGATTCTCGAGGAGCTGAACAAGCAGGGCATCCAGGTCGAGCGGAAAAAGATCGAGCTTGCCGAGCACCTCATCAAGTCGATCGGCAACCACGCGGCGAAGGTGAAGCTCTACGGCAGCGAAGTGGCGAATCTCAAGATCTCGGTCGTCGGCGCCTCGAAGAAAGAGCCGGCCGCCCCTCCCGAGGCTCGATCGCCTGAGCCTGCTCCCGCTCCCGCGCAAGCCGAAGGCGCCGATTCGGCGAGCTGATCGCAGGCGCACGATTGCGGGGTCCGTTCCCAAGGCGGCAAACCGAGAATGGCGTCCCTTTCCCTGAAGGACAAGATTCCCCCCCATAACGACGAGGCGGAGCGCGCCACCCTCGGCGCGCTCCTTCTCGACTCCTCGGCGCTCGCCGTCGTCCTCAAGTACCTGCGCCCCGACGATTTCTACCAGACGGCGAGCAAGCGGGTCTTCCAGGCCATCATCAACCTGTTCACGAAAGGGGAGGTGATCGACCTCCTTACCGTCACCGAGCAGCTTCGCCGCGACGGGGAGCTCGAGTCGTGCGGGGGCCCCGCGTACGTCGCCTCGCTCACCTCCGCGGTGCCGAGCAGCGCCAACGTCGAGTATTACGCGCGGATCGTCCAGGGCGGCTCGGTACGCCGGGAGCTCCTGCGGATAGCCGGCGAGATCGTCGTGACCGCGCACGACGACTCGGCCGACAGCCGCGTGATCATCGACGAAGCCGAGCGGAAAATCTTCGAGATCACCGACAAGCAGCAGATCAACAGCTACAAGAGCGCGCGCGAGCTCGTTTCCCGGGCCATCGAGGTCATCGAGCGGCACTCGCAGGCGCACGACGAGTACACCGGCATTCCGTCGGGATTCAAGGTCCTCGACGACATGACGAGCGGCTTCCAGAAGTCGGAGTTCATCGTGATCGGCGCGAGGCCCTCCATCGGAAAGACGGCGCTCGCGACGACCATGGCGGCCCACATCGCGATCAAGCTCAAGGTCCCCGTCGGCTTCTTCACCCTGGAGATGTCGAGCATGGCGCTGCTTCAGCGCCTCCTCGCCGCCGAGGGGAGGATCGACTCGAAGAAGATCCGCTCCGGGATCCTCAAGCCGGCGGATTTCTCGAAGCTCACCGAAGCGGCGGCGGCGATCTACGACGCGCCGCTGTTCATCGACGACAGCCCGAACATGAAGCTCCTCGACCTGCGGGCCCAGGCGCGGCGCATGAAGGTCCAGGAGCGGGTCGAGATCATCTTCATCGACTACATCGGGCTCATCGAGCCGGAGACGAAGGGCAACGTCCCCCGTCACGAGCAGGTGGCGGAGATCTCCCGCTCGATCAAGGCGCTCGCGCGCGAGCTCGAGATACCCGTCGTGACGCTCTCGCAGGTCGGAAGGCAGGTCGAGGGAAAGGAGCCCACCCTTGCCGATCTGCGGGAGTCCGGATCGATCGAGCAGGACGCGGACGTGGTCATTTTCCTCCACCGGTTGCGAGAAAGTGATAAAGATGCCGAACAGAACAGGCGAAGCTTCGTAGAGACCGACCTTATCATCGCGAAGCAGCGGAACGGACCGGTCGGAATGGGGAAAATCGCGTTCCTGCCGAGTTACACCAAATTCGAGCCTCTGAGCGCGGAGCCGGAGTAGCGGAGCCGGGCCCTTGAGAAGGGGGGTGCCATGGGGATACGGGACGATTACGATCTCGAGAATCTCACGAACGAGACCGAGCGGATGGTGTTCGACGCGCTTGAGGCGGAGCTGCTCGGCGACACGGGGAACAAGATATGCCGCTGCCAGGACTGCGTGCTCGATATGGCGGCGTACGCGCTCAACAGCGTGAGGCCCTTGTACCGCGTGTCCCTGATCGGCAAGCTGTACGCCGACACGATCGGCGAGACGAGCTACGCGGAGGAAGTCCGGAAGGCCGTGCGCGCCGCGATCGACAAGATCACCGCCAATCCGTCGCACTGACCGGGCTCGCCTCGCGACGAGCGCGCTCCCCGGCTAGCGTGCCGTCGAGCGAAAGGAGCTCACGTCCGAGATCTCGCTCGTCCCGTCGAAGGCGCGAAGGTGCTGCTCCCCGCCCGGCGAGGCGGCGAACGTTCCCCCCGGGAAGAGCATGATCCACGAGGAGTCCTTGAACAGGTACAGGTCGAGCGTTCGCCGTCCGGAGAGCTTGTCCCAGACCGTCAAGGTGCCGTCGCTGTTGAGCGCGATGAGCAGGCCGCCTGAGACGAGGAGCTTCCGCGGAAGGTGGTCGGAGCGCTCGAGGTAGGCGACCGATCCGCTTGCCGCGGAGATCCTTCGAACCCCCCGCATTCCGAGCGTCGTGTAGAGGTCGCCGGTCGATCCGTCCACCGCGAGCGTCGCGTCGAGGTCGACCCCCGGATAGGCGAGGACCTCCGTGCCGCCCGTCAAGCCCGACACCTGGTGCGACTCAAGCAGCGTGGAAAGCGAGCCCCCTTGGCTCCGGATTCCGAGGGTGAAGAGGGTGTCGGAGGGGGGTGCATAGGCGGTGTCGAAGACGAGCGAATCGGCCGAGGGGATGGGAACCGTCTCCGACGTCGTCGTCGTGATCTGCACGAGCGGCGAGTTCAGCTCCGAGCTCCGGTGCTGTCCGATGATGAAGCGGCTCGACCCGACGGGGGTGAGCGATTTGATCCCGAAGGAGGCATAGGAGAAAAGCGAGCTTCCCGTGCCGGGGTCGACGATCGAGCATTGCCCGCTTGAGTCGAGGAGCGCGAGGTCGGAGCCGAACGGAGCGACCTCGAGGAGGCGAGCTTCTGCCTGAGCCGAGGCGCCCGCGCTCGGGAGGGCGACGCTCGTCAGGGTCGGCCCGCCCGGGGAGTCGTCTTCGAAGAGGTCGACCGCCTCAGACGCGCTCGCCGTGCTCCAGACGGCGAACCGACCGTCTCCGAGCCCGGCGACGCCCGCGCCCGAGGGGAACGGGTTCGCGCTCACGTCCAGGCTTCCGGCCGATCCCGCCTCCGCGCCGAGGAAGTCGGTGCCGAAGGAGAAAAGCCCGCTCGCGCTCGACACGAGCACCCGGCCGCCTGAGACGCCGACATCGGTCGCGTCAGCGAGCTCGCGCTCGCCGATCGTCTCGCCGCCCGAGCTCGGCTGCTCGGCGTAGATCGTGCCGTCGGCAAGCGAGGCGTACAGCGTGCCGCTTGCGAAGAGGAGGCTCGTGACCGCGGGTCGGGGCGTGACCACCGCGCCCGAGTCGCGGTCGAGCGTGCCGGAGAAGGTCCAGAGCGAGAGCTCAGGCGGCTGGGCGATCGGGCTCGCGCTCTCCCGATCCGAGCCTCCGGTGTAGCACACGATGCTCGCGCCGTCGGGATCGGCCGCGAGGAGCTGTGTCCCTTCCTGCGGCGCGCTTGCCAAGACGGCGCCCGAGAGCAGGTCGATCACGTCGAACTCCTCGTCGGTGAATCCGACCATGTACCGGGCGTTGGCGGCGAAGCCCACTCCGTCGAGCTCCGGGCTCGTGCGGAAGGCGCGCTTCAGCGCGCACGACGGCAGGCTCCAGTAGTCGATCTCGCCTGCGGGATTGTAGGTCAGGACCGAACGCTCCGAATCGGAGACGATCGCCGCGGTGACGATGCCGAATCCGGACTGAAAGAAGGGGAGCGCCTCGCCGCTCTTCGCGTCGAGAAACGTGAGGCTCCGCCACTCCGCGATTCCGTACACGAGGTAGCTTCCGCGGGGAGAGTAGGTGAGGAAGAGCGGAGCCTCCGAGAGGTCGTGGGTGAAGAGGAGGCGTCCGAGCTTCCAGTCCCACACCGAAATGCGGAACACCCCGATTCCGTCGCTCTCGAACACCGCTACCCGGGAGGCGGCGGGGTCGACCGACAGGAGGAGCACCGGAAAGTGGCCGGCCTGGATCGCGCAGACCTCCTCTCCGGTCGTCGGGTTCCAGGCGCGGACCGTCCCGTCTGAGCCTCCCGAGAAAAGCAGCGCGTCCGCGCTATCGTAGGCGAGGGCGTCGACGGCGCCGGTGTGGCCGCTCTGGACGACGAGCCTCGGCTCGGACCATGCGCAGCAGGCCGCGACGCACGCCGCGGCGAGCACGATCACGCCCCGCTTCACGATCGCTCCTCGTCGGCGGCCTTCTTGTACGAAACGTAGGGCGGGCGCAGGAGCTCGCTGAAGGGCTCCTCCGCCATCCTCGCCGGAAGCTCGCGCGCCATTTTCTCGTAGAGCTCCTCGGGGAGGCGGGATATTCCGACCTCCTCGGCTTTCAAGCCGAGGAGATGGAACACGAGCCTGCCTTCCGAGCGCTCCTTGAAATAAATCTCAAGATCGGGCGCGTCGCCCGCCTTCTCCGAGAGATAGAACTTGATGAGCTCGACGACCCGGTCGTCGAGCCCCGAGCGGAGGATCGCGAGCTTCTCGGCGAGCTCCGGGTAGCCGATGACCGCGCGGCCCCTCGCCGGGTCGCGGAGGCTGTAGCCGCTCTTTCCGAGGAGAAAGGGCCCGCGGTCGAGCTCCGGCACGAGAAACAGCTCCCAGCCCTTCGCCGAGTCGACGACGCGAACCGGGAACTCGGGCTTCAAGATCTTGCCGCACTTCGGACAGGTCGCCGAGAGAAACCGGCCCTCGATGATCCGATCGGCCAGGCCGGGATCGGAGGAGAGATCCGCCTCCTCGGGGACCTCGATCTCGACGAGATTATCGCAGTAGCAGGGAATCTTTCGGATCTCGCTCATCGCGCCTCTCCCGTCCTCAGCTCACTTGTTGATGAGGAACGAAACGTCGCTGAAGGTCGTGAGGATGATCAGGCCGAACATGAGCGCGAATCCGACGACCTGGTACCGGTAGAAGATCTGCGGGCGGGTCGCCCGTCCGGTGACGAGCTCGATCAGGGCGAGGAGGATGAGGCCGCCGTCCATCGCCGGAATGGGAAGAAGGTTCATGAAGAACAGCGCGACGCTCAGCACGCACAGGAAGCGGAACAGGTTGGCAAGACCTTCGCCGACCCCGAACTTGAAGCCCGCCTGGGCGATCTCGCCGACGTAGTAGGTGATGCGGATCGGGCCGGAAACGGCCCCCACGAAGCTCACGCCTCTGAACAGGAGCCCGATTCCCTTTACGGTGAGCGCGAGGGTATTCGCGGTCTCCCCTACGCCCTTCCCGATCGCCGCGGCGAGCCCGACTCTTTCGGAATGAACCGTGAGCATCGGGAAAGCGACGCCTCCGTCCTCGCTGCCCGCGGCGCGGTCGAGCCTCATCGTGGTCTCGTGCTCGACGCCATCGCGGAGATAGGTAATCGGAAGCGCGCCTGCCCGGAGCCCGGACGGCTTCGCCGCGTCGCTCTCGACGAGCGTGAGGAAGTCAAGGCTGTTCCGAATCGCGCGGCCTCCCGCCTTCACGATGCGGTCTCCCTTCGCGAGACCAGCCCGAGCGGCGCTCGAGCCCTTCGCGACCGAGTCGATCACCGGATCGACCCACTGGGAGACTCCAATCACGCCGGCCCCGGTGGAGGTGTCCAGGCGGGGGGTCACTTCGACGGAGACGACCGTGTCTCCGCGCTGGACGACGAGCACCACCGACTTGCCCGGATTCGGAGCGATGTCGTTCTCGAGATCCTGAAAATTGGAGACCGGCTTCCCTCCGACCGATATGATTCGGTCGCCCGACTGAAGTCCCGCCTCGTTCGCCGGGTAGGATTTCATTCTCGCCATGTCCGGATAATCCGAGATGAGCGCGATCCTGCTGTCGTAGGTCTGGAAGGTGAAACCGACGAGCCAGACGATCGTGAGGACGACGATCGAAAAGACGAAGTTGGCCGCCGGGCCGGCGAAATAGGTGAGCAGGCGCTTCCACGGCGTCACGGAGAAGAGCGAGCCCTTCTCGTGCACGATGTGCGTCTCGTTGTTCTCTATCGCGCGCCGCAGGAGGTCTTCGCCCTTCATCTTGCAGTACCCGCCGACCGGGATCAGGGACAGCCGGTACTCGGTTCCCCGGAAGGCGAAGGAGAAGAGCTTTCGTCCCCATCCGACCGAGAAGACCTCGACGTCGATGCCGGA
This sequence comes from Spirochaetia bacterium, assembly GCA_030041455.1. GTDB lineage: Bacteria > Spirochaetota > Spirochaetia > DAHUYW01 > DAHUYW01 > DAHUYW01. The sequence continues at coordinate 4,137 of JASHNV010000035.1, read as the reverse complement.
GAGCTTCGCGACGGCGAAGTGACCGAGCTCGTGGACGATGATCACGATCCCCAGCCCGATCAGCCCGATTAGAATATCAAGAACGACCATCACGTCATGTTCCTTCCGTGCTAAACCGCCGAGCCGACCATCAGGTAAAAGCAGACCGGCGCCGCGAAGAGAATCGAATCGATGGAGTCGAGGACCCCTCCGCGGCCGGGGATCAAGAAACCGGAGTCCTTGAGCTCACTCGACCGCTTGAGCGCCGACTCGACAAGGTCGCCGAAGATCGCGGCGACCGCGACGGCAAGCCCGACGGAAAACGCGAGGGCGAGCCGATGGAAGAAGACCTCAGGCGCGAGGAGCCATGCGCCTGAGGCGACGATCGCGGTGCCCAGGATGCCGCCAGCGAAGCCGACCACGCTCTTGTTCGGACTGACCGGAAGCACGCGGTTGGTGGTCCTTCCCCAGAGAGTGCCGGCGACGTACGCGAGCGTGTCGTTCGCGAACACCATCAAAAGGAAAACGATGATGAGCGGCGAGCTGTCCGGGAGGGAGCTCAGGCGTATGAAATAGGTCATGAAGAGGCCCGGGTAGAGGAGCACGGCGAGGGAGACCGCGACCCGGGGCAGGATCTCGGCGAAGTCCCTCTCGTCGCGCACGAACACCTCCCGCAACAGGATGACCCCCGCGAGCGCGACGACGGCCGCGAGCACGGCGCCCGAAGCGAGGAAGCCCACGATCTCGAGGTACACGGTCACCGGCAGCGCCGCCCCGAGGATCGGTATGAGCCAGGGCGTCGTCGGGAAGCCCCTCACGCCGAAGAAGTTCGCGGCCTCGTAGGCTCCCACGACGGAAAAGACCGCCGCGAGGGCGTTGATCGCAAGATGGTGAAGCCACGGCGCGAGGAGGACGATCGCGAAGAGCGCCGGCACGAGGACCACGACGGTTATCGTTCGGGCGAGAAGCGCGTTCACCTGCCGCCACCTGCCTCTTCGGGCACCGCGCCGTAGTTGCGGCGGCGGCGCTGATAGGCGCAAATAGCCTCGTACAGATCGTCGGGGCACCAATCGGGCCAGAGCTTGACACTGAAGTACAGCTCGGAATAGGCGCTTTGCCACAGCAGAAAATTGCTCGTCCGCTGCTCCTCCCCGGTCCGAATGATGAGATCGGCGTCGGGGATCGCGGGACAGTCGAGATTATCGCGAAGCATGCTCTCCGTCAAGAATTGCCCCTCCGCGCCCTGGTTCTCCCGGCTCGCGAGCCAGCGGTTGACTCCCCTCACGATCTCGTCCCGGCCGCCGTAGTTAATCGCGAGGTTGAGCGTCATGCGGTCGAACTCGCTCGTGTCGTGGACGACGGACTGAATCTCGCGCTGGATGCTCTGCGGCAGGCGCGAGAGGTCCCCCGAATGGACGACCTTAATGCGGTTCTCGCGGTAGAAGTCCCACTCCTTCTTCAGGTGCATCCGGATGAGTCGCATGAGGAAGGAGATTTCCTCCTTCGCCCGCTTCCAGTTCTCCGTCGAGAAGGTGTAGAGCGTCACGTAGGGCACGCCGAGATCGGAGGCCGCCTTCACGACGCTCTTCGCGGCCTTCAAGCCCTCCTTGTGACCCGCCGAACGCGGGAGGTTCCGCGATTTTGCCCAGCGCCCGTTTCCGTCCATGATGATGCCGACATGGGTGGGGAGGCGTTTCGGGTCGGGGATTTGCATTCAGACTTCCAATATTTCCTTTTCTTTCGCATCGAGAAGCTTGTCGATCTCCGAGACGAAGTGGTCGGTAAGCTTCTGCACCTCGTCGACGCCGCGCTTTTCGATGTCTTCGGAGATCTCGCCCGCCTTCTGCCGCTTGCGAAGCTCCTCGTTCGCGTCGCGTCGGACGTTCCGTATCGCGACGCGGCACTGCTCGGCGTGACTCTTGGCAAGCTTCACGTACTCTTTGCGCCGCTCTTCGGTGAGGGGAGGGATCGTGATGCGGATCACCTTCCCGTCGTTTGCCGGATTCACCGAGAGCTCCGAGGTCTGGATCGCTTTCTCGATCTCGCCGAGGAGTCCCTTGTCCCAGGGCTGAATCACGACGAGCCGCGCCTCCGGCACCGAGACGGTCGCCACCTGATTCAGCGGAGTCTTCTGGCCGTAGGCGTCCACCCGCACCCGGTCGAAGAGCGAGGCGGACGCCCGCCCCGTCCGGATGGTGTTGAACTCGTCCCTCAGCGCCGCGAGGCTCTTCTTCATCTTCTCTTCGGTTCTCGACTTTACCTCGTCCATGGCTCTCTCCGCTTCCCGGTCAGGCGATCTCTTCGCCGGCCCGCAGGTACAGGTAGTCGACGATCTCGATCTTTCCGCCGAGCTCCTTGGCCTTTTTTTCGAGGACCTGCCCGACGCTCTGCTTGTCGTCCTTCACGAACGGCTGCTGAAGGAGCACGATCTCGTTGAGGTGCTTGGCGATTTTTCCCTTGACGATGCCCGCCATGACGTTCGCCGGCTTGTTGAGCGCCTGGGTCTGTTTCGTGAAGATCTCCTCCTGCTCCTTCAGGTACGCGGGGTCCACTTGGTCGGCTCGGAGGTGGAGCGGATTGTAGGCCGCGATGTGAAGCGCGACGTCGAAGACGAGGAGCTTCACCCGCTCGTCGGCGAGCAGCGCCGCGTTTTCCGCCCGAGCCTTGACGAGCACTCCGATGCTCCCCTCGCCGTGGAGATAGCCGACCGCCATCTCGTTCGCCGCGATCGGCATGGTCCTCAGCCTCCGCAACGTGATGTTCTCCTTGATGCGCGCGACGATCTCCGAGACGCGATCGGTGAGCTGCTTGCTGTCCGCGGGCAGGCTCTTCTCGATCGCGAGCTTGAGGAGGTTGTCGCCGAACTCCACGAACTCCCCGTTTCGGGCCACGAAATCCGTCTCACAGGTGAGCTCGAGCAGCCCGGCGACCTGCTTCTCGATTCGAGAGAAGATGCGGCCCTCGTTGGTCGCGCGCCCGCTTCGCTTCGCCGCGGCGGCGAGCCCGAGCTCTTTCAGGATTTTCTCCGCCTTCTCGAAGTCGCCTGCCGCCTCGCTCAGCGCTTTTTTGCAGTCGAGCATGCCGGCACCCGTTCGCTCGCGCAGTCTCTTTACGTCCGCTGCCGTTACTTCCACTGTCGTCTCTCCTCCCGTCAATTGTATCGCTCGGTGAGCGCGGCGTCATTCGTAGAGCTTGTCCTCGTCGACGACCACTCCGGGCTCCGCCTCCGCCTCCTCGGGCTTCTTGCGCTCGCCCTCCTCCTCTTCGGGATTGTAGTTCGAGTAGTCTTCCTGGGTAAAAACGGCGACCTCGACCGCCGGCGCCGGCTCGCCGATGCGCTCGGCGAGCGGCGCGGTCAGGACCTCGCGCTCGGCGCCGGTCTCCGCCTCCGCGGCGGCCTGCGTCTCGGCGCTCTCCTCGTCCTGGAGGGTCTCGATGACCTCAAGGCCGATCTCGTTGTCCGCCTCGATGACGGCGTTCGCGATGATCTGGGTGAAGAGCGTTATGGCGCGGATGGCGTCGTCGTTGCCCGGTACCGGGAAGGTGATGCCGTTCGGATTGCAGTTCGTGTCGACGATCGCGATGATGGGGATGCTCATCCTCATCGCTTCCGCCACGGCGATGGCCTCCTTCTTGGTATCGATGACGAAGATGGCCCCCGGGAGGTCCTTCATCTCCTTGATCCCGCCGAGGTTCTTCTCCAATCGGGCCTTTTCCTGGGTGAGCCGCGCGACTTCCTTCTTCGTGAGGCTCTCGAACGTCCCGTCGATCTCCATCTTCTCGATCTTCTTGAGCCTGAGGATCGACTTCTTGATGGTGGTGAAGTTCGTGAGCATTCCGCCAAGCCAGCGGTTGTTCACGAAGTACATTCCGCAGCGCTGCGCCTCGCGCTCGACGGCGAGCTGCGCCTGCTTCTTGGTGCCGACGAAGAGGATCGATTTGCCGTCGAGCACCGTCTTTCGAACGGCGTCGTACGCCTCTTTGATGGCCGATATGGTTTTCTGAAGATCGATGATATGGATGCCGTTCCGCTCGGCGAAGATGTACTTCTTCATCCGCGGATCCCAGCGTTTCGTCTGGTGGCCGAAGTGCACACCGGACTCGAGCAGATTCTTCATCGTGACGACTGCCAAAGCTCCCTCCTTACCACGCCACGGA
>JASHNV010000194.1 GCA_030041455.1 Spirochaetia bacterium | reverse complement strand
CGGGTAACGACCGGTACGCCCCTTCATGGCGAGGCGGATGCAGGCGCAGCCGCCGCCGATACACTGGCAGGCGGCGGCGTCTTGGCGTGCATCGGATCGTACAGCTCGCTCGCCGACCAGCCGCCGCCCAGATCGCCGATCAGGGCGATCGCGTCTTCCAGGCGGCTCTCGTACACGCTGATCGCGGTTTCCTGGTCGCTCAGCTGGACCTCCTGAGCCGCGGCCACCGTGGTGTAGTCGACGGTACCGGCCTTGAACTCGGCCAACGTGATCTGCGTACCCTGGATGGCGTCGTGCACGGCAATGTCGAGCGCCTTCGCCTCGTCGGCGAGGATGCGCAGCCCGGAAAGATCGTTTTCCACGTCCTCGAACGCGCTCAGCACGGTATTGCGATAATTCGCGACCGCGCCGTCGTAGGCGGCCTCGGCCGCCGCGACCTCAGCGTGGCGCTCGCCGAACTCGAAGAGCGTTTCGGCGCCGTTCGCACCGAGCGACCAGACGAGGTTGGCGGCGTTCAGCAAATCGTTCAACGGGTTCTGCGCAAGGCCGCCCGAGGCGGAAAGCGACAGGGTGGGGTAGTACGCCGCGACGGCGATACCGATCGCCGCATTTTGCGCGGCCATCGTGCGCTCGGCGGCCGCGATGTCGGGCCGGCGCTCCAGCAGAGTCGAGGGCACGCCCTGGGGGATCGAGGGCAGCGCCGGCATGACCGTGCCATGCGGAATGTCGAGCTCCTCCGGATTCTCGCCGACCAGCACCGCGATGGCGTGAGCGTACTGGGCACGGGCGACGCCGAGACCGATCAGCGTGGCCTGCTCCGTTTCCAGGGCGACCTTCGCTTCGACGACGACCGAAGGCGGAGTAGCCACGATACCGGCCGTACTTTGCTCCTCGGTCACGCGCAACGCGTCCTGGTAAGCGACCACCGTCTGCCGCTGCAGGTCGATGTCGGCGTCCGTCAGGCGCAGCTCGATAACCGTGGTGGCGAGCAAGGTCTCTTCGGACAGCGTGGCATTGGCCAGGGTCGCCTGGTCGGCTTGCGCGGTCGCGGCGTTCTCCTCGATCAGGCGGCGCACCGAGCCCCACAGGTCCGGCGTCCAGCTGGCCGTGCCTTCGAGCGAGGCCGAGGTGCTCGCGGCGCCGCTTGAGCCGACGCTCACGCCCGTTCCCGAGCTGCTTGAGGTTCCTTGCCCCGTTCGGGTCAGGGTGCCCGCGACTCCAAAGGTCGGGAACAGTTGCGCCTGCGCCACCTTCACCTCGGCGAGCGCCTCCTGGTAGTTCGCGTAGCTCTGGCGCACCGTCTGATTCGACACCACGACCTTGGGCTCAAGCTGGTCGAGCAGGGGATCGTGAAAGCCGATCCACCAGTCGCCCTTGGGGGCCGCGTCCGCCGGCGTAGCCGTCGTCCAGCCGCGCATTTCGGTGAATCGCGCCGGCACCGGCACCTCCGGGCGGTGGTAGGTGGGACCGAGGAGGCAGCCGCCCAAGCATCCTCCGAGCACCACGATCGAACCGAGCTTAATGTTGCGGATACTCATGTGTCTGTCCAAAATCTCCGCGCCCGAGCGCGCCGGCCATCGACTCGCGCAGCCTGACCCGCAGGCGGTCGAGATACAGATAGATCACCGGTGTGGTATACAACGTGAAAATCTGGCTCAAAATCAGTCCGCCCACGACCGTGATCCCGAGCGGCTGGCGCAGCGAAGCGCCCTGGCCGATACCGACCGCCAGGGGCAGCGCGCCGAGCACGGCGGCGGCCGTGGTCATCATGATCGGCCGCAAACGGATCACCGCGGCCTCGTGAATGGCTTGCCGCGCCTCGATCTTTTGTTCGCGCTGCGTATGAATGGCGACGTCGATCATCATGATGGCGTTCTTCTTGACGATGCCGATCAACAGGATGACGCCGATGAGCGCGATCACCGAGAACGGGGTGCCAAAAATCAGCAAAGCCAGGGTCGCGCCGATGCCGGCCGAGGGCAGCGAGGAGAGAATGGTCAGCGGATGAACGGTGTTCTCGTAGAGGATGCCGAGCACGATGTAGACGGTCGCGAGCGCGGCGAGAATCAACAGCGGCATCGTCGACATCGACTGGGCGTAGACCTGTCCCGCGCCCGCGAAGCCGCCGTGGATCGAGGCCGGCATACGGATGTCCCGCATCGCGCTGGCGATGGCCGCGGAGGCCTGACTCAAGGACCCGCCGGGCGGGAGGTTGAACGAGATGGTCGCGGCGACGAGGCCGCCCTGATGGTTGACCTGCGTCGCCGTATGGTTGCTCCGGTACGTCGACATGACGGACAGCGGCACCATGGTCTCCGCCGCGGTGGTATCCGCGCTGCCCGTGGACGTTCCGCCCCTGCTGTTGGAGATGGCGTTGCTGATCGCGTTCGTCTCGGCGCTCGAGTTGGCCGAGCTCGTGGCGGACGCTTTGGCCTGCGCGGCGGATTCATCGACGGACGGCGCGAGCGCGCTCAAGGTATCGGGCGGCGCTTGGGTCTGCTCGGTACCGGTCGGGTTGCCCGCCGCGGTGCTCAAGTAGATGCGGTCGAGCGTCTCGGGGTAACGCCAGTACCTCGGCGCCACCTCCATCACGACGAAGTATTGGTTGAACGGGTTGTAGATGGTCGACACGGTGCGCTGGCCGAAGGCGTCGTACAGGACGTCGTCGATCTGGTTCGGCGCGAAGCCGTAGCGCATGGCGGTCGCGCGATCGATCGTCATGTAGAGCTGCAAGCCGTTCTGCTGCAGATCCGAGTTCGCATCCTGCAGCTGGCTGCGGTACTTGCCGAGCGCCGTCACCAGCTTCGGCGTCCACGCGTAGAGCGACGCGGCATTATCGCCGGTCAGCGTGTACTGATATTCCGCGGCCGACTGCCGGCCCCCGATATGCAGATCCTGGACGGCCTGCAAAATCAGCCGCGCGCCGGCGACCCGATTGAGCTTGGGACGCAGGCGCGCCACGATCTGTTGGGCCGAGTCGTGTCGCTCCGAGAGGGGCTTGAGCACAACGAACACGTTGGCCTGGTTGAGGGCGCGACCGCCGACGAAGCCGTTCACCGAGGCGACGGCGGGGTCCTCCAGCACGATGGCCTCCAACTGCCGGAGCTTTCCCTCCATCGCCGGGAAGGAGATGCTCTGGTCGGCGATGATCTCGCCGATCAGCAGTCCGTTGTCCTGCTCCGGAAAGATCGTCGAGGGCAACAGCCTGAAGAGAAAGACATTGAGCACGATGAGCGCGATCAGCACCAAGCCCACGAGGAACGCGTGGTCGAGTACCGCTTCGAGCGAGCGCGAGTAGGCGCTCTTGAAGCGCTCGAACTGCGCTTCGACCCACACCGCCCACCTGGCCTCGGAGTGCACGGAATTGCCCGAGCCGAGCAGATAGGCGCACATGGTCGGCGTGATCGTGAGCGAGATCAGCAGGGAAAACAGGATTGCCACGGAAAGCGTGACCGCGAACTCGTGGAACAGCAGGCCGATGATGCCCGGCATGAGCAAGATCGGAATGAACACCGCGATGAGCGACAAGCTCATCGACAGCACGGTGAAGCCGACCTCGGCGCTGCCGCGAAGCGCCGCTTCGCGCGGCTCCACGCCGGCTTCGCGGTGGCGAACGATGTTTTCCATCACCACCACCGCGTCGTCCACGACGAAGCCCGTGGCGATGATGAGCGCCATCAGCGAGAGATTGTCGATGCTGTAGCCGAGCAGGTACATCGGTCCGAAGGTGCCGAGAATGGACAGCGGCAGGACCACCGCCGGTATCAGCGTGGAGCGCGGGGAACGCAGAAACACGAAGACCACGCCGATGACCAGGACCACGGCGATAGCCAAGCTGCGCTCGGTGTCGCCCACCGCCGCGGTGACCGATTGCGAGCGATCGAGCGCGAGGTGGATCTTCATATTGGGCGGCAAGGTCGCCTCGACCGCCGGGAGCACCTTCTTGATCTGGGAGACGGTCTTGATGATGTTGGCGCCGGGCAGCGGGAACACGATCACCCCGATGGCCGGCTGGTTGTTGAAGAAACCGGCGTTGCGGATGTTCTCGTTGGAGTCCTCGACGTCGGCGACGTCGCGCAGCAGCACCGGGGAGCCCGCGCGATAGGCGATGACGAGATTGCGGTAGTCAGCCGCCTTCCGCGCCTGGTCGTTGGAGATCACCTCGTAACGCCGGTCGCCCTGATCGATGTATCCCTTCGCGCTGTCGGCGTTCGCGGCGGCGATCGCGGCGCGCACGTCCTCGAGCCCGATGCCGTAGCTGTTCAGCTTGTCGGGCTCGAGCTCCACCCGCACCGAAGGCAGCGCGCCCCCGCTCAGGGTGATCTCGCCCACGCCGCTGATCTGCGAGAGCTGCTGCTGGATGACGGTATCCGCGGAATCGTAGAGCTGCGCCATCGTCAAGGTGCTCGAAGTCAACGAAAGAAGGAGAATCGGCGAATCGGCCGGATTGTATTCGCGGTAGGTGGGATTGTTGCGCAGCGTGGAAGGCAGGTCGGCGCGCGACGCCTGGATCGCCGCTTCCACGTCGCGCGCGGCGCCGTTGATGTTCCGGTTCAGATCGAAGAGGACGACGACGACGGTCTGGCCGACCGAGTTGGTCGAGGTCAACTCGTTCACGCCGGCGATGGTCGCGAGGCGCTTCTCGAGCGGCTCGGCGACGGTCGAGGCCATGATGTCGGGACTCGCGCCGGCCATGCTCGCCTGCACGACGACGACCGGATAGGTGACGTTAGGCAGGGGCGCGACGGGCAGGCGGAAGAAGGCGAGCAAGCCGGACAGCGCGATGGCGATCGCGAGCAGCGAGGTCGCGACCGGCCGCTTGATGAACGGCGCCGAGATGTTCACCGGCGCGCTCCCGCCCGCGGGTCGCGCCGCCGCGACAGGCGGCCGAAGAGGAGATAAATCACCGGTGTGGTGAACAAGGTCAGCAGCTGGCTCACGGCGAGACCGCCGATGATGGCGAGCCCGAGAGGCCTGCGAAGCTCCGAGCCGGTGCCGGTTCCGAGCAGGAGCGGCAGGGCGCCGAGCATCGCCGCCAGCGTGGTCATCAAAATCGGCCGGAAGCGCAGCGTCGAGGCCTCGAAGATAGCCTCCTCGGGCGGCTTGCCGTGCTCCCGCTCGGCTTGGAGCGCGAAGTCGACGATCATGATGCCGTTCTTCTTCACGATGCCGATCAGCAGCACGATGCCGATGATGCCGATCACGTCCAGGCCGCTTCCGCTCATCATCAACGCGAGAAGGGCTCCGATACCGGCCGACGGAAGCGTGGACAGAATGGTCACCGGATGCACGAAGCTTTCGTAAAGAATGCCGAGCACGATGTACACCGCGAGGAGCGCCGCTATGAGGAGGAATCCCTCGCTTGAAAGCGAGTCTTTGAAGGCGGCGGCCGCGCCCTGAAACGAGCTCTGGATCGACGGCGGCAGCTTCACGGCCTGTTCGGCCTGCTCGATCTCGTGCACCGCCGTGCTGAGCGAGGCGTTCTGGGCAAGGTTGAACGATACGGTGACGGCCGGAAACTGCGACAGATGTCGTATCACGAGCGGAGATTCGGTCACCTTGATGTCGGCGATGCTGCGGAGGGGCACCTGGCCTGAGCTCGCGGTCTCGGTCGGCAGGTACAAGCTGCCGAGCTCCTGGAGGCTGGAAACGCTCTTGGGCCTGGCGACGAGGATCACCCGATACTGATTGGACTGGTTGAAAATGGTCGAGACGATGCGTTGGCCGAGCGCGTCGTACAGCGCGTTGTCGATGGAGGCCGCGGAAATGCCGTAGCGTGCCGCCAGTTGTCTGTTCACCTCGACGTTGACGCTCAAAGCCTCGTTGTTCAGATCGCTCGTGACGTCGGTGATCGACGTAATTTGCCGCAGTCGCGCGACCAGCTCGGGCACGTATTTCTGGAAGTCCTGCTGGCTCGGCCCCCGAAGCACGAATTGATACTGCTGCGGCGAGACCGTGGTGTCGAGCGTGAGGTCCTGCACGGGTTGCAGGTACAGCCTGATGCCGGGCACGCCGGCGACCTCCCTCTGCAAGCGTCTCGCGATCTGCTCCGCGGTGAGCGAGCGCTCCTCGCGCGGCCGCAGGTTGATGAGGAAGCGGCCGTCGTTGAGCGTCGTATTGGTGCCGTCGACGCCGATGTACGAGGTCAACGAGGTCACCTCGGGGTCCTTGAGGATCGCGTCGGCAAGCGCGGTCTGGCGATCCGCCATCGCCCGGTAGGAGACGGAATTGTCGGCCACGCTGATTCCCTGGATCACGCCCACGTCCTGAACCGGGAACAGGCCCTTCGGAATCGTGGTGTAGAGGATTCCGGTCAAAGCCACCGTCGAGGCGGCAACCAGCAAGGTCAGACCCTGGTGATGCAGCACCCACCGCAGGCCGCGCTGGTAGCGCGCGAGAAGCCTGTCGAACAACCGCTCGTTCACCTGCTCGAAGCGGCTCGGGCTGCGCTCGGCCTTGCGCCGCAGGACGCGCGCGCACATCATGGGCACGAACGTAAGGGATACCACGGCGGAGAGCACGATGGTGACGGCGAGCGTGACCGCGAATTCGCCGAACAGCCGCCCGATCACGCCGCCCATGAACAGGAGCGGAATCAGCACCGCGATGAGCGAAATGGTCAGCGACATGATGGTGAAGCCGATCTGCCCCGCGCCCTCGAGCGCCGCCTCGAGCGGGCTCTTGCCCGCTTCGAGGTATCGCACGACGTTTTCGATCATCACGATCGAATCGTCGACTACGAAGCCGGTTGCGATGATGAGCGCCATGAGCGACAGGTTGTCGATCGAGTAGCCTAACTCGTACATCACCGCGAGCGCGCCGATCAGCGAAATCGGGACGGAAATGCTCGGGATGACGGTCGACGGCACGTTGCGCAGGAACACGAAGATCACTAGAACGACGAGCAGCACCGAAAGCAGCAGCTCGAGCGTGGCGTCGAGCACCGAAGCCCGGATCACCCCGGTGCTGTCGGAGACGATCTGCACGTGCATCGCGGGCGGCAGCGTCGCAAGAAGCTGGGGGAGCACCCGCTTGACCTGGTTGACCGTGGCGATCACGTTCGCCCCGGGCTGGCGCATCACGTTGAGCACGATCGCCGGTGTGCGATCGAGCCAGGCGCCCTGTTCCACGTCCTCCGCCGCCTGGCTGACCGTGGCGACGTCGCGCAGGAATACCGGCGAGCCGTTCTGGTAGGCGATCACGGAGTTCAGGTAATCGCTCGGGCTGTCGATCTGATCGTTGTCGTTGATCGTGTAATCCAGCTCCGGCCCGTCGAAATTGCCCTTGGGTTGGCTGACGTTCATGTCCGCGAGCAGCGTGCGCAGATCGTCGATATTGAGCCCATAGCCGGCCAGCTTTTGCGGGTCGACCTCGACCCGGACCGCCGGGACGTTGCCTCCGGAAGGGGTCACCAATCCGACCCCGGGCACTTCGGAGATCTTCGAAGCGAGGCGGTTATTGGCGATGTCCTCCAGCTGGGTAAGCGACATGGACTTGGAGGTGACGGCGAGCGTCAGGATGGGCTGATCGGCGGGATTGACCTTGGCATACACCGGCGGCGCCGGCAGACCGCTCGGCAGCAGGCTGTTGGCGGCGTTGATGGCCTCCTGGACGTGCTGTTCGGCGACGTCGAGGTCCAGCGAGAGATCGAACTGCAAGGTGATGACCGAGGCGCCCGCCGAGCTTGCGGAAATCATCTGCGAAAGGCCCGGAATCTCCCCTAGCTGCGTCTCAAGCGGCGCGGTGACCGTGGTCGCCATCACCTGAGGGCTGGCGCCGGGGTAGAAGGTGAGCACCTGCATGGTCGGATAGTCAACATTCGGCAGCGAGGAAACCGGCAGAAACCGAACGGCGACCAGGCCCACGAGCACCAGCGCGATCATCAACAGCGAGGTTCCGACCGGCCTCAGGATGAACAGGCGGGAGATATTCATCGGCCGCTTACGGCTTCTTTGCCGGTGCGCGGCCGGCGGCGTTTTGAGGCGTCGCGATGCTGATCGCGGCGCCGTCGCTCAGCCGATCGGTGCCGTCGATGACGACCACGTCCCCGACCGAGAGGCCGGAAAGGATCGCGGTATTCTGGCCGTTGCTCGGACCCAGGGTGACCTTACGCACCGACACCGTGTCATTGGCGTTGCCCGGGTAATTACCCGGGTGGCCATGTCCCGAGCGCCGCATGGGTTGGCCGTGCGGATGTCCCGACGCCTTTCCGTTGGAATTGACGAGGTAGACGTAGTTGCCCGGCGCGCCGCTCAACACCGCCGGTGTCGGTACGAACACGACTCCCTTCAGCGTATCGACGAGCATCTTGACGTTGACGAATTCGTCGGGGAACAGCGCCTCGTCCTGATTGGGGAAGGTTGCGCGCAGCGTGACCGTGCCGGTGCTGACGTTCATCTGATTGTTGATCGCGTAGAGGGTTCCGGTGGCGATCTCCCGGGTGTTGTCGCTCGTGTACACGGTGACCGGCAGCTTCGCGCCCGAGTTGAAGCGCTGGATCACGTCGCCGAGATCGTCCTGCGCCACGGTGAACTCCACCGTCGTAGGCTTCATGGTCGTGATGACGACGATGCCGGTAGAGCTCGTTGCCGTCACGTAATTGCCCGGATCGACCAGGCGCAACCCGACCCTGCCGGCGACGGGCGCGGTGATGTGGCAATACACGAGGTCGAGCTGGTACTGAGCAATATTCGCTTGATCGATCTCGACCTGCGCCTCGTCCTGTTTGACTAGGAACCGCTGGTCGGTGACCTGCTGCTCGGCGATGGCTTGCTGCTTGCGCAATTGCTCATAGCGAGCCAAATCCGAACGCGCCTCGTCCAGAGTCGCCTGATCCTTGAGCAGCGTCGATTGCTCCTCTTGCAGTTCGATCTCGTACTGGCGCGGATCGATCTCGGCGAGAAACTGCCCCTTCTCGACGTCCTGGCCTTCGTGATATCCCACCGCCGTCAGGTAGCCGCTCAACTCCGGCAACACGGTCACCGTGGCGTTCGGCGTGACCGTGCCGAGCTCCGTCAGCGTCACCGGCATGTCGCCGCTCGCCGCCTTGGCAACTTCAACCGACTGCGGCGGCGCACCCTCGCGAGTCGGCTTCCGTGCGAACAGGTGTACCAGCACGAGGACAATCAACACCGCGCCTACCAAGGCCAAGACTAGGGGCAGACGACTGCGTCGCTGAGTTTTTTCCGTCGTCGTATCGTGCATCCTGCTCATATCGCTTCCATAATCGCGCAGATTCCGGGTCTCGGTGGGAAATGGGTTCGCCTTACGGAACTCCCCAGAACCGCCACAGTCGTGACCCGATCCACACCGTGCGTCGTGAAAAAGGCCCCGTGCCTCGCTCCGGTTGCCCGCCTCGAGCCTGGGAAGGCCGTACGGCCTCGGGACCCAATAATCGCGCCCTTTTCCCGGAGATCGCGCGCTTTTAGGGAGTGTAGCTCCTTGTCGACGCCGCGTCGAGCGGCTTTCGCGCGCGCATACGCCCAGGAAAAAGAACCGAAGAGCAGACGCACTCGCCGGCTGTGGAGTTCCAAGTTTTCCGTCTACTTTCTCACGATAATCCGGCTTCGGGAAGCCGTAGCCAGTCCGTCCAGCAGTTCTTGTAGGCATGCAGGGAGCGTTGGCACGGGAGAGGCGCGTGAGGCGCATGGGTGGCGGAACGACGGAAAGCACGGGGAGGGCGGAGCCGGGTAGGTGCTGCCGGCCGGCGGCGGTGTGGGTGCGGCCGGTAGCGGGGTGAGGGGACATCGTGCTCTCGCGCCGGAGCATCCGGGAGAAGACCAGAGAAGAGATCGATCTTGGAGTATCCTGAGTTCGGTAGACACGGATGGATGAGGTACGAGGCGGAAGGGGAAACGATGAGAGAGACAACATCGAGCTGCGCCATCGGGTGAATGGAGGCGCGGAGCGTCACGTGCTCATACCCTGAATGCTGTTGAAGTAGGTGGAAGATACGATCTCGGCCGGGGCGGTTCTATCGCCGTCGCCTTCGCGGCCGGCGGTCGCTGCAGGCAAGAGGCGGCTTGCCATCGAGGGCTGGGCGAACGGGCCGGCCCGCCCTTTCCACGGCGAAGGCCTCGACCTGCATGCAAACCCTTCGATACACAGAATCCCGCTTGTGAAAAGCGATCCCTCCCTCAGGTGGAGGTCTCATATTCGATTTTCCGGGCGTCGGTTACTCGCTTTGAGGCGTCAAGAACCTCGAGCGAAAGCAAATTACCACTCTCATCGTAATCAAGGATGACGCCGGGCTTATCCTCATCGCTTTCCGCAACCGGGACGCCTTCCCTGAGAATGACGCTGAGAGAGTCCGTTTTCGGATCATAGGCGACTTTCACGGATCCTTCCTCCAGTATTTGCCGATTTTGCTCGTCCAATAGGCAGTGACGACCTCGGCCGGCATTCTATCCACATCCACGAAAATGCACGCAAGATTTCTCTGCCACTGATGTCAAAGCGGGACTGAAGTACCTCTCTGCCGGGCGCACCGTCTCGCGTTGTTCGGGATCCTCGCGCACACGCCAAATCGTGTTGTCGTCAATCCCGCGTCGTTCGATTTCAGTTTGAGCGTGTAATGTGAGAATGAAACCGCCCGCTTGATCAGGCATCGCCGAGCTCCCCGCTCATAACTTCGCCCGCTGTCCGATCGAACCAGTATGAGAGGCTACCGGCGGCCGGCCCCCGTCTTGGTAGATGGAGACAGGCCTACATGTCCTTTGGTATCGCCAACGAACGGCCGAAACTTCCTTGCCATGCTCCCCGTACGCGACCTCAGATCGGACGGCGCTGCGTCGTCGGCCTTTTTACGGTTTCACGAGCACCCCCTGCTTCGTAGCTACAGTCCGTAGGATCGCTTCAGCTACGATGTGGTCAGAAGGAATGTGGCGACCGCGTCCTGGTCTCGTTACCACGAGACGCGCTCCGCGCGATATCCTATGAAATATTTCCCTCGAACCCCCTTCCCGAAATTCTCGCGTCGATACTCCGCGCGGAGCTCACCCTCGTGGATCGTTTTCATAGCATTCCCTTCACTCGCAGTGTCGTGAGTCAGGCACGCAAGCTCCAGAATGGCCTTTTGCCCTCCATAATAACGATTGCACGGACGCTATCATGGCGCGGTTGGGCCGTCAATTCTGTCTTCGTCCGGCCGTCGCGTGGCTCCGTACGAGGGAGGAGCGGCGTACGTCTCCCTGGCGCGTCGTGATTTCACGCCCTTGCGCGGAACGAAAGCCCGGGAGGGGATTGCCGCGGAATTCCCGGACGGCGCTCCGGCTACCGATCCGCCCTAACGTTCGAGTCAACGTTGAAACCTCGCGGTCGAAGTCTGAGGCGCCTCTTTCTCCACGCCGCCGGGGAGTCGCGACAGCGAGCCGGCGTAGAGTCCGAGAAGCTCCGCCGTCAGGGAACCGCCGGTGTCTCTTCGTATGCTCGCTTCGGGTCCTCGCGGAACGGGGGTACGGCTCGCTCCGAGGAACCCCTTCCCCCGATCGGTAACTTCGGAGGATGGCCGTCGTATGGGGAGGGATCGGGGGGATGATCCTGTACGCCGGCTTAGCCCAGCATCGTTACGGTATCTATTGCCGGCATGGGCCGTCGAATGAGACGAGCCCGAAGAGGGGCTAGGTGCCCGTCGATTTCGCCCGAGGCCGAGCGCGGATGCGACGTACGATACCAAAGCGGACGAGTGGCGTTGACAAGGGGCGCGGTTCAGGATAGTCTTCTGGAATGTGATTTCAATATGCGAAATCACGACGTCCTCGCGGAGGCATCAGATGACACCATCCTCCAGCGCAAGCGCCGCGCCTCCGTTCGGCAGCGGCATCCACTTCTACGCGCAGGAGTCGGCTGAGCTTCAGCGCTACGGGCGTTCGCCGGCGGTTCCTTCCGGCGACGCCCATGCCGCGGCGCCCTTCTCCGACGAGTTCGTCTACCAGACCCTTCTCGGCGCCGACGCGATGCGATACCTGACCATGGAGATGACGGCCGCGAAGTCGTCCGGCCATCCGGGCGGATTCATGAGCTCGGCGGAGGCGGTCGCGGCGCTCATGATGCTCGGCTACAAGAACATCGTGACCGAGGTCGGTCATCACGCGCCCGGATACTACAGCGCGATGTTTCTCGATACCTCCCTGGAGCGGATGGGCATTCGAACGGTCGGCGATCTCGCCGCGCGGTTCCGGGAGCAGGGAGGGCTGCTCGGGCACGTCACCGGCGCGATTCCGGGCCTCCTCTCCCCCGCGGGACCCCTCGGCCAGGGGCAGCATTTCGCCCTTGCCGGCGCCTACCTCTACCCGCGGGTGCTCTTTCCTCTCACGCTCGGCGACGGCGGCCTCGGCGAGCCCTACGTCCTGAGCGCCCTCGGCCACTTCGTGACGCTCTTCCCCGGGATCACCAACTATCTGCCGGTGTTGATCTGGAACGGCTACTCGCAGGAGCACCACAGCATCGTGTCGCTGAAAACGAACGACGAAATGATTGCGCTGTGGAAGGCGCACGGCTTCACGAAGGTTCTTCTCGTCGACGCGCATTCCTTCGAGGAGCCTGGAGGCCGCTCGACGTATGCCGATTCGACCCGGTTTGGCCTGCGGGGGCGGATGCGGTTCACGCGGGCCGTTCTCGAGGCGCTCGCCGCGGGCGCTCTCTCCGCGATGGGAGGGGAGCACTGCGCCGTGCTCGTCAAACAGCTCAAAGGGGCCGGCGCGCACGCCTCGGGAGCACGCTCGCATAACCTGAATCCCGGACAGACGATCGAGACCGCCGAAATCAGAGGTTCGCTCGAATCTCTTGCCCTTCCTCCGCGGGCGTGGGCGCTGGTACGCGAAAACTTCGCGCGGTCCGGAGGAGGACCGGCTGCCGAGATCGCGGTGACCGAGCTCGATACCGCGCCGACTCCCCTCGGCGGGCTATCGCTCACGGAGTTCGCCGCCGGCGATATGCAGGTACCGACGACCGCCTTCGGGCGGCTCGTGGCGGAGGTCGGCAAGGCGGACCCCAGGTTCGTGGTCACCAACGCTGACGGCAACCAGGCCTCGGGCATGATGAACATCAACGAGGCGCTCGGGATCCGCCATCCGACCCGGGATGACCTCTACGCCCAGCGCCCCGACGGCCGGGTCTACGAGCCGCTGAGCGAGGACGCCTGCGCCGGATTCGCCGGGGCGGTCGCGTTGATGGGCGGCCGCTCGCTCTGGTGCTCCTACGAATCGTTCGTCGTCAACGGGCTCCCGGTTTGGCACACGGTAACGCAGGCGATGGCGGAGCTGCGCCGGCGGACTCCGAGCGTGGTCGCCCTGTTCACCGCGGGGGCCTTCGAGCAGGGCCGGAACGGATGGACTCACCAGCGGCCCGAAGTCGAGGGATACTTTGCCGCAATGATGCGAAACGGCAACGTCTTCCCGCTTTTCCCCGTCGATGCTAATTCCATTCAGGCCGCCTACGAATGGGCGCTGGGCACCGCCAATCTCGGTATTCCGATGTTCGCCTCGAAGAGCCCCCTTCCCGTACGAAGCTCGCTCGCCGAGGCGAGGTCCGCCGTCGAGAGGGGCGTTCTCACGATCCGCGAGCCCTCCGCTCCGCCGGACATCACCCTGGCGACGGTCGGGGACATGGTCCTTCTGCCGACGCTCGAGGCTGCGGGGCTCCTCGCGCTTGAAGGCATCGCGGCGCGCGTCGTCGCGGTCGTGAGCCCCCGGCGGCTTTTCCGCCGCGACGACGTGTCGCGGCGGCGGACCCCGGACAGGGACGAGACCTTCATGGACGACGCCGAGTTCGAGCACTGCATGGCCGGACGGGCCGTGCTCGGGGTGACCGGGGGGGCTTCCGGCATGCTCGAACCGGTGGTGCTCCGCGTCGGGCGCCCGTTCGATCTTCTCTGCTGGAAGCGCGGCGACACCGCCTCGTCAGCCGGAGAACTGTTCGCGCTCAACGGCCTTTCGGCGGGCGACATCGCCGATCGGGCGAAGGCTCTGCTTGCGCGAGCGAGGTGAAGCCGCGGGTCCGAGGATCGTCGTTCTCGACGACGACCCGAGCGGCGGCCAGAGGGCGAACGGCCGCCTCGTGCCGGCCCGGTCGGCGCTTGCGGCGCGGCCGCCCGAGGACGCGCCGTGGCCGCGCCGCTCCGAGGTCTCCGAAGCGGCGAGCTCGGCGGGAACGACCGCCGCCATCCCCGCCTTCGGGGCAATCGGCGCGGCCTCCAACACCCCGGCGAGCAACCGGCCGTCGAACCTCCGGGCAGCGATCTTCCCGGGCACGGTCGTCGGACCGCAGGCCCTCGTCGAGGCGTCCGGAGCGGCGGGATGAGGGCGCCTCTCTCGGCGGTTCTCGCGGGCGCCGGTACGGCCGGCGCGGTCGGGTCGTTCAATATTATAGACTTCGATCTTGCCCGCGCGATCGTGGCCGCGGGCGAACGCGCCGGGCGTCCGGTGATCGTCGGCGTGGCGGCCCGCCACTGGGCGGCCATCGACGCGGCGAACCTCTCGCCGTCGGTCGTTCGGCTCATCGAGCGGTCTTCGATTCCGGTCGCGCTCCATCTTGACCACGCGAAACCTTCGGACATGGGCATCGTCCGCGCCGCCCTCGACCTCGGCTTCTCGAGCGTCATGATAGACGGTTCGTCACTGCCCTTCGATCGGAACGTCGAGGCGACGGCCGGCGTCGTCGAGCTCGCCCGCGGTTTCGGAGTCGGCGTCGAAGGAGAGCTGGGGTCGGTGCTCGGCGAAGAGGGGGTCGCCGAACAGAAAACGCGCGACGCTGGCGACGACGGCGAGCTCACCGACCCGCGGTCGGCTCCCGCGTTCGTTGCCCGCACCCGAATAGAGGCCCTTGCGGTCGCCGTCGGGACGGCCCACGGACTGTACGTCAAGCCGCCCGCCATTCGTTTCGATCTGATTCGAGAGATCGCCGCGGCGGTCGCCGTGCCGCTAGTTCTTCACGGGGCGACCGGCATAGCGGACGACGACATCCGCGAGACGATCCGCTGCGGGATTCGCAAGATCAACTATTTCTCGGGCTTTCTTGTCGCGGCGACGGAGGTGATCGGACGCCACGCCCGGCTGCCGGGGTTCGACGTTCTCGCCTACAAGGCCGCGCTCCTGGAGGCGTGGATCCGTACGGCGCGGACCCAAATCGACCTGTACGCCTCGGCGTAGCGTTTACGAGGCCTCCCGCGTCGGCCTGGACTCCGTGCTCGCCTAGCGGCGGCCGCCCGCCTTCGCGACCGGTCCGCGGATCACCCGGAGGGCTGCCCCGTCGGCCCGCGCCAGCCGTCCCTCCGGCTGAAAACCGAGCGTCCTGGTAATCTCCCTCGCCATGCGCGTGATGCCTTCCTTGATCTCGCTGATCCGCGGAGGGGTCATCCGCGATATCGGTCCCGACGTGCTCACGGCAGCGATGATCTTACCGGTGTAGTCCTTGATCGGCGCCGCGACGCACTTCACCCCCGCCTCGCACTCTTCATTGTCGATCGCGTACCCCTGCCGTTCTATTTTGTGAAGCTCTTTCACGAGAGAGACCTTGTCGGTGATGGTGTTTCGCGTCGAGGCCTCGAGGCCGCGCATCTTGATCAGCCTGTCGAGGCTGTCGTCGGAGTACCCGAGCAGGAGAATCTTTCCTACGCCGGTATTGTGGAGCGGCGCGACCTTGCCGATGCGCTGCAGGGTCTGCAGCATGTGATCGGGACCGTCCACGTAGTCGATGTACAGGACGCTCTGCTCCTCTTCGACCGCGAGGGAGGCCGACTCCCGAAACTCCTCCGAGAAGCGCACCAGGAAGGGCCGCACGACGTCCACGAGACGAACCTGCGATCGCACGAGGTGCCCGAGGCGGCAGAACTTCATCGTCAAGGAGTACTGCAGAGTTCCCGGATCCTGGACGACGTAGCTGAACTGCGTGAGGGTTCCGAGAAAGCGCAGGACGGTGCTCGCCGGCAGGCCGAGCTTCGCGGAGACGTCCTGGAGGCGCATCGGACCGCTGGCCGCGGCCATAATTTCGATGATCTGCAGCGCCTTCGCCACCGATTGGTTGTTCTTCGTCATGCGCTTTCCGCGCGCCTTTTTGGCGTCGCACTCCCGAAACCAGCTTCCACAATGTGGAACACGGATCGACTATACACCACCCGACGGCGTAAGTAAACATTCCCGCGCGGCCGTCGGCGTTGCCGGAGCGCGCTTTCGGGAGCCGGCGCGCCCGCTCCGGTCAGGCCGGCGCCTCGGTCTTTTGATATTCGGCGCGGGCGAGCCACTCCTCGTTGACCGTCACGCCCCAGCCGAATCCCTCGTGCGGAATCTGCACCGCCCCGTCGGAGCACACGAGGCTCGGCGAGAACATCGCCCGGAAGTCTCGCTGGTCTTCGATGCTGAACTCCATGAAGGGTCCTGAGTTTCGCATGGCCGGCACGAGGTGCAGGGTAAAGACGGTCACCAGCGAGTGGTTGGCGGCGTGGGGGGTGCACGCCATGCCGAGCTCCCCGGCCAAGGACGCGACCGCGAGGGCGCGGGAGATCCCTCCGACGTAGCAGACGTCCGGCTGAACGATGTCCACGACGTGGTCGCGGATCATGCGCTTCCAGGCCGGGAGGTAGTTGTCCTGCTCGCCGCCTGCGACCGGGATCCGGAGCTTCGAGGTCACCCGCTGCGTCCAGTCGTATTCCCAGTAGGGGCAGGGCTCCTCGAAATGACCGAACCCGTGGTCCTCCAGGAGACGGCCGACCCGGATCGCCGTCGACGGCGTGTAGGCGCCGTTGGCGTCGGCGTGGATGACGACGTCGTCTCCGAGCTCCCGGCGCATCGTTGGAATGAGCTCTTCGGTCCGGCCGGGCCATGCGTCCTGATCCCTGCCGACGAGGCTTCCGACCCGCACCTTGAAGGCCTCGATGCCCGTCTCGTCGCGCAGGCGATTCATCCGCTGCGCCTCCTCCTTCGGCGTGATCGCGCGGCTCATGCTCGAGCCGTAGACGCGCACCGGGCGCGGCACCCCGCCGAGCAGCTCGCACACGCTGAGCCCCCGCGCTTTCGCCCGCAAATCGAGGAGCCCGGTTTCGATTGCCGCAAGCGCCCGGCAGAGGTAGGATCCCGGGAACTTGAGATTCTTCACGAGAATGGCGTCGAGGATCTCCGCTTGCTCGTCGCAGTCGCGGCCGAGCACGACCGGCGCGGCTTGCCGGTGGAGGCAATGCGCGACGAGGTCGGCGGCCTCGTACGTGGCGATCTGCCCCCAGCCGCTTTCGCCGGATTCGGCGGTGATCCGCACCAGGCCCACGTTGGGCCGCGAGAACGTTTCAATCCTGACGATCTTCACGGACGACCTCCCTGAAAGCCGCCGGACCCGCTCCGGCGGCCGCCGTTTCGAACGCCTTGCCGGCTACGGCGAAACCTGAAAAACGCTGCATCGGATCCACGCCGAACGGCTCTCCCCCGGTCCGAGCGACAGGCAGGTCCCGTGCCGCAGGGAGTCCCGCAGGTCCGCGAAGTAGTCGTTCGAGGGCTCGAGGCCCACCGTGTAGATCTCGGGGCTGCTCCGATACCAATACCTCAGATAGGGGAACGCGGCGCCATCCCAGCTCAGGGCCGCCCCCACGTTTTTCCCCCGGTTCACGATCGCCGCCTCCGGGCGGTCGAGATCCTTCATGGTCACGAAAAGCTCGCCGCGCTCGCGCCGAGGACCGACCGAGCGCAGGGTCCAGCCGCCGCCGGGAACGACGAAGGAGTCGATGCCGCGCTCGAAGGGGCCGAGGCCTCGGTCGCGGGCGCTCGCGTAGTCGCGCGGCCGAAAAACGGTGCACCTCGGCAGCGACACCTCGGCGCTCTCGTCGAGGAGCTCCCCTCCGAAGGTCGGATGCTGCGTCCAGGTGAAGCTGACGGGGGAAGCGCCGACGTTGCGCACGGATTCGCTCACGTCGAGCGCCGCCGAGCCCGCGACGAGGGAGATCACCTTCTCCGCGAACAGGGGGACGACCGGCAGGCGGACGGAAAGCCTGACGGCGGCGCGCCGGGGCGAGTCTTCCGCCACCTCGTGGTTCCACGGGAGCGTGGCCGCTATTCCGGAGGTTTCCTGGGCGACCTCGATGTCGCGGTAGACGGCGCGGTGGGGCAGAACGTCCATCCAGCCTCCGGCGAAGATCTCCGAATGCCAGGTAAGTCGGTTCGTGCGCAGGTCCCGTCCGGCGAAAGGGCGGAGCCCCTCGGCGGTCTTGAGGAGGATCTCGACGGCAAGCGGCTTGTAGACGATCGCGTGGATGTCGCCCCCCTTCCCGGCGAGCACGGTAACCTTCAGCAGGTCGTTCTCCAGGATTACCTCGTCTATGCCGCTGTCGCGCGCCACGCCGATTCGGCAGCCGCCCTCCCGTTCCATAGGTGTCCGTCCCCTCCCGCCGCGCTACGGAGTCTTGACGTCCCCGGGAATGCTCATCCTGAGGCCGTACAGGGAGGTCGTCGCCGTGATAAAGAGGGTGGTCCGATCCCTCCCTCCCCAGCAGAGGTTGGCGGCCGTCTCGGGCATGCGCAGAAGCCCTAGGATGGACCCCTCCGGGGCGATGACCCATATGCCGCCGGGGCCGGTGACGTAGAGGTTGCCGCGTTGGTCGACCTTCATGCCGTCTGCGCCCCCCTTCCCCATGCGCGGGTCGAGCCTCGCGAGGACCCGTCCGCCGCCGAGCGTCCCGTTCTCCTCGACCTCGAAGACTTCGACGTGCTGCAGGTTCGTGTCGTCGACGTAGAGCAGCCGCTCGTCGGGCGAAAGGGCGAGGCCGTTCGGCCGGTTGAGGCTCGCGAGAAGCGTCACCCGCCCGCCGTCGCCCGCGACCCGATAGACGCCGTCCTGCCCAACCTCCCTCGTATCGCCCAACGCGGTGCTGTAGGGGTCGGTGAAGTAGACGGACCCGTCCGACTTGACGATCACGTCGTTCGGGCTGTTGAGGCGCTTGCCTTCGTAGTGGGAGGCAAGCGTGACGACGCTGCCGTCGCGCCGAATCCGAGCGATCCGCCGGGCGCGCGACTCGCAGGAGACGATCCCGCCCTCGGCGTCCATCGCCAGGCCGACCGCCCTCCCGCTCTGTTCGCGAAAAACGCTCAAGCCCCCGTGCTCGCTCCACCGGTAGATCTTCTCGGGGGTGAAGTCGGTGAAGATCACCGACTCCGTCGCGTCGTCCCAGACCGGCCCCTCCGACCATACGAAGCCGGACGCCAACCGCCGAGGCTCCGCGTCGCGCGGGACGATATCGTCGATCTTCTCCGAGAACCGTACCAAGTCCATGCCGTTCCGCCGTCTCTTCAGCTTCCCTGAAGCTCGCGCCACCCGGAGTAGGCCTCCGGCGCGTCTCCCCCCGGGCCGGGAAAAATCTCGTCGAGCCGCGCCATGGTCCCGGCGTCGAGGGTGATTTCGACCGATCGGAGCATCTCGGTGAGGTCCGCGACGTTCGCGGGGCCGACGACCGGCGCCACGATCGCCGGATTGGCGAGCTCCCAGGCGAGGGCGACGTTCGCCTCGGATTCGCCGAGATCCCGGCACAGCGCGGAAAAGGCGGTCAGCTGCGGCCGGTACTTCTCGATCACGCGCTTCACCTCGTCGGAGAGGGGCCGCCGGTCGGGCTCGCGCATGTCGACGCCGAGGAGCCCCCGCACGAGGGGGCTCCAGATCGTTATGCCGATCCCCTGGTCCGCGGCCGCCGGCAGCACTTCGAGCTCCGGCAGGCGGCACAGGAGGTTGTACCGATGCTGCTCGTTGACGAGGCCCATGAAACCGCGCGATCGGGCCGCTTCCTGAGCCTTCATGAGGTCCCAGGCGGCGAAGTTGCTCGATCCGACGTAGTCGAGCCGGCCCTGCCGGACGAGCCCTTCGAATCCCTCCCAGAGCTCGTCCCAGCCGACGCTGCGGTCGACGTGGTGCATCTGGTAGAGCTCGAGGTGATCGGTCTGAAGGCGCTTCATGGAACCCTCGAAATGGCGGCGTATCTTGTAGAGGGACAGTCCGCGGGGCCGGTTCGGACCGTCGTACTCGTCGTTTTCCATGACACGCTCCAGCTTCGTTGCGAGAACGACCTTCTCCCGCCGTCCTCCGCCCTTCGCGAACCACCGGCCGATGATCTCTTCGGCGAGACCGCAATAGCCGCCCTCGCCGACTCGACCGTAGACGTTGGCCGTGTCGAAGAAGTTGATGCCGGCGTCGAGCGCGGCGTCCATGATCCGATACGCCTCCCGCTCGGTGACGCAGCCCCAGTTTCCGCTCGTGCTCGAGCCGCTGCCGAAGTTGCCGGTCCCCAGGGAGAGGCGGCTCACCTTCAAGCCGGTCCGACCTAGACTGCAATATTGCATTCGTTTACCCTCCTCCGCGGGTCATCGCGGCCGGCCCCGCGCGCCGGCCATTCGTCTATCCCTTGATGCTGCCCGCGGTCAACCCTCGGATGAGCTGCTTGGAGCCGGCGGCGAACAGGATGAGGACGGGAATCGTGGAAACGGCCAGCGCCAGGATCCGCGCCGCGTAGTCCGTCCGATACTCGCTCCCGATCATGCTGATCGCGAGCGGAACCGTGTAGAGCGCCTCCCTGCTGATGATCACGAGCGGCGTCAGGTAGTTGTTCCACGACCAAAGGAAGAACAGCAGGAAGATCGTCACGAGCGCGGGCCGGATGATCGGCAGCACGATCTGCAGGAAGAGGCGCAGAGCGGTGCAGCCGTCCATTTTCGCGCTCTCGAGGATCTCGGTCGGCACGGCCGCGGCGATGTACTGGGTCATCCAGAAGACGCCGAACGCGTTTGCGATCCCCGGCAGGATGAGCGGGAACAGCGAGTTGACGATGCCGAGGAACTTCATTTCGACCACGAACCCCACTAGCCCGAGCTGCGGAGGAACCATCAGGGAGCCGAGTATGAAGTAGAAGAGCAGCTTCTTGTGCCTGAAGGGGTACTTGGCGAAGGCGAAGCCGGTGAGCGCGCTGATGAAGACGGCCGCGACGGTATGGGTGGCCGCCACGACCAAGCTGTTGGCGTAGAAATGCAGATAATGGATGGCCAGGATCGTCTTCAGGTTCTGCAGAAGGAAGGCGCCCGGAAGGAGCTTGACGCCGGTGAACAGCTGCTCGCTCACGTAGGTGCTCATCATGAGCATGGCGTAGAACGGGAAAAACGCGGCGAGCGAAACGAGGACGACCGCCGCGTACACCGGGATCGCCCGATAGCGTCTAGGTGCCATAGTCGTTCCCCCTGTTCACGATCCTCATCGCGACGAAGGAAAAAAAGAAAATGACGATAAACAGCCCGTAGGCGATGGCGGCTCCGTAGCCGAAGCTGAAATCCCTGAACGCCGCCTGATAGAAGGTCATGACGACCGTTTCCACGGCATGGTCGGGGCCGCCGATCGGCTCGCCTTCGCCGGAAAAGAGGAGCTGCGGCTCGTCGAACAGCCTGAAGCCGACGATAATCCCCGTGGTGAGCACGAACGTCATGACGGGACGAAGCATGGGTA
Source organism: Spirochaetia bacterium (assembly GCA_030041455.1). Taxonomy (GTDB): domain Bacteria; phylum Spirochaetota; class Spirochaetia; order DAHUYW01; family DAHUYW01; genus DAHUYW01. The sequence continues at coordinate 2,851 of JASHNV010000194.1, read as the reverse complement.
CGGTGATCCTGAAAAAGGTGTCCCTCCATTTCGCGCCGTCGATCTTCGCCGCTTCGTAGAGCTCCGCGGGTATCGTCGACAGCCCGGCGAGGAATATGACCATCATGTACCCGAACCCCTGCCAGACCAGGAGCAGCACGACGACCGCTCGGGCGGGCCAGGGATGCCCGAGCCAGTAGATCGGGGCTTTGACGATCCCGACGGCGAGGAGGATCGAATTGACGGCGCCGGCTTTCCAGTCGAAGAGAATCTGAAAGAGGATGCCGATCGCCACCGGCGTGGTGATATAGGGCAGGAAGTTGATGAGCTGGAAGACGTTGCGGCTCCGGTCGAAGTAGTCCTTGAGCATCGCGGCGAGGAGAAGCCCGAGAACGATCGAAAGCGGCAGCGCGCACACCATGACGAGCGCCGTATTGTAGAGGGCCTTGTAGAAAGCGGCGTCGTGGAAGAAGAGGCGAACGTAGTTGGCGACTCCCACGAAGGTCATCGTCGAGAAGCCGTTCCAGCTCGTGAAGCTGATGAACAGCGAGAAGAGAATCGGGAAAAGGCCGAAGGCGAAATAGAGGACGAAGTACGGCAGGATCAGAAGGTAGGGGGTTTTCGAGTCAGGCGACGGCTTTGCCACATGCGTTCACCGCGGGTTCCTTCGCGCTTTCTCCCGGGGCGAGGCGGCCTGCGCGCGGCTCGCCCCGGGTCGCCTCGTCACGGAAGGCCGCGCGATCAGCCCCGAACGAGCTCCGGGTCGCGCTGCACGAGATCGTCTTCCATCATTTTAATAAGGTCCGCTACCGACAGGTTCGCGCCCGTGTTCAACGATTGAACGGCGAGATTGAAGGCGTCGTTGATCTGCTGGTCGTACCGATTCGGCAGCCTGGGATTGCTGATCTTCGCGAGAATGTCGAGCGCGAAGATCTTCTGGAGATTCTGGCCGCCGAAATAGGGGTCGGTCTTCGAATAGAAGGAGTCGTTGTCGTAGAGGGACTTCAGGGGCGAAAAGTACCCCTGGTCGTCGCGCAGCCGCTCCGCGCCGGCCACGGACTGGTAGCGGTACTTCAGAAAGGTGACCGCCGCCATCTTGTGCTTTGCGACGATCGGCACGCCCTGCACCGTTCCTCCCATGGGGAACGGTCCCCCCGGAGCGACGATGAAACCCCACCGCCCCGAGCCGTTCGGGTCGTTCCGCTTGATGGTGAAGGTGACCGACCAGTTCGCGCACGGATAAAAGATATGGGTGGAGTCCGCGTAGGAGGCGTTCTCGGAGGGCGAGTTCGCCTCGTAGGTATCGACGATGCCGGCCCGCTTCATGTCGACGAGCTGCTGCAGGATCGGCGCCGCGGCCGTGTCGAGATTCAGCTGCGTGCCGTTGACGACGAACGGCGTGTTCGTCTGCTGCCGGGCGAAAATGAGCGCGTCCCAGAGGCTGGACAGCATGAAGACTTTCCCGTTCGACGCCTGGAGGACTTGCTTCCCTTTGTCGATGAACGCCTGCCAGGAGGGCAGCATCGCGGCGATTTGAGCCGGATCGTCGGTGCCCAGATATTGCTTCGCGAGGGGCCTCTTGTAGGCCATCCCGCCTATCGAGGGAACTTCCGGTCCGACGTAGACCCCGCTCGTGGTCGTTTCGAGCGGGATGAGATAGGGGATCACCTTGTTCTTGTCGAAGTTGTAGGGAGGCTTGCTGATGTCCTCCCAGATGTTCAGCGCGAGAAGGCTTCCCCGGTAGGTCGCCTCGATCCACGCGACATCCGGGACGTCCGACCCGGACGCTAGGGCGGTCTGGAGCTTCTGCTCCATGTCCTGCGACTGCACGATCGTGGTGGCGATCGTGTACTGGGGGTAGACCCGGCTGAACGCGTCGTACGTTCTCTTCGAAAGCGCGGAGTTGTCCCACGCCCAGATCGAAATCACCTCGCTCTTCGGGGCCGAGCTCGACTCCGAGGCTCCGCCGGCGAACAGACTCGCCGCCGACACCGCCGCGAACACCGCAAACAGCACTCCGCGCTTCGTCATTCTCGGGTGCCCTCCCTTCGTTGAGTCGGACGCGCCTTCCCTGGGAACCGCCCGCTTTCGCGGCCGACGCCGCAGGCGCGGAAAGCGGTGTCGGCCATCCGTGAGGAGATTATCACCCCAACCGGGAGCGGTTGTCAACAAAATAAAAGTCAATTTTACAGAATGGAAACGGGTCCGGGCAGCTTTTCGCCGACTCCGATCGCGCGGGAACCGTCGACCCTTGATCAACCGGGGGAGGTCTGAGACACTGCGGATCCTAGCGGCTTCCGCGAGGGACCGGCGGAAGCCTTCAGGGGTGGCGCGTTGAAGACTGCTCGAGTGAGGATAGTATCGGAGCCGCGGTGGGACATGGTGAGCTGGGCGGTCTCTGTGCTGCGGGAGCGGCTGTCCGCCGCGGGTTACGGGCTGCTGGAGGGTGACGACGAGCCTGGGCACGGATCGGCGAATGTGGAGCTTGCCGTCACCGTGACGGTTCGCCCGTCCTGCCCTGCTCCGGCCAGAGACTGGGACGAGGCGGCATCGGAGCTCGAGTCCTTCGAGATCGAGACCGCGAGCGTCCCCGGGGGCTGGACCGTCGACGTCGTCGCGTTCGGCCCCCGCGGGGCGATGTACGGCGTCTGGGAGGTCGCCGACAGGATCGAGCCGTCCGGCGCGCTGAGGAGCGCCGCGAACGGGAGGCGCAGCCCCCGCGTCCGCTTCCGCGCCGTGAAATTCGACCTTCCGTGGGCCTCGTATCGGCGGGGTCCCGCGATGGCGCTCCACGACGAGACCTGCCGCTCTCGCCGCTTTTGGCGGGAATACATCGACATGCTGGCGCGAAACCGGTTCAACGTCCTCACGC
>JASHNV010000193.1 GCA_030041455.1 Spirochaetia bacterium | reverse complement strand
GCCTACCTGACGACGCAGTACTGCTATAGCGGCTATTTTGGGCTTCTCTTTTCGGTGCACGTCCTGGTCGATCTCAGACGCGAGATAGGCGGCATCGTCGGCCGCAAGATCATGCGGGTACACCTGAAACCAGGCATCGCGGCGCTCTTCGCGGGGGTCATAACGACGGTGGGAATCGAGGTCGGAGACCGGCCGGTCCCTTCCTTCCCACGATGGGCGGAGATCGCGTTTCTCTCGCTCCTCGTCCCGATCTTGTGTGTCCCGTTGCTCGTCCGAAGGATTTGGCCCGCCGTCGGTTTCTCGGTCGAAGAAACCGTCTGCAAGTACTACGGCTTCGGCTTTTTTGAGCTCTTCAGGCTCCTCAATCCCTCCCAAGCAGCGCCGGTCCGTGCCTCTCCCGCGATCGACGAAGGTCACTCTCTTGACGTGCCAAGACAGTCCGAGGGGGTCAAGCCTCCGTCGATCATCCTCGTGCAGGTCGAAGCGCTGGACTCAAGTCTCATCGGGTACGAAGCCGGCGGACAGGCGGTTATGCCTTTCCTTTCGGGTCTTGTCGGCAGGGAATCCGTCGCCTATTCGCGCTATTGTCTGAGTTACCACGGACTCGGCGGTACGTCGGACGCGGAGTTCGCAGTCCTCAACGGCGCGGTACCTCTTCAGCACTGCCATTCGTTGAGACTGAGCGACTTTCCGAACTCCATCGTTCGGCGCCTCGGCGGCGGATACGCGAAGCTTGCCTTCCACGGAAACGACGGTTACTTTTTCAACCGAAAGTGCGGCTATCGCGAGATGGGCTTCGACGCTTTCTTTGACCGGCGCGATATGGACTTGAAGGACTCCGGGTGGGGCGCCTCGGACGGGGACGTCCTGGATTTTGTGCTCGGAAAGCTACGGGATCTGAAGGGAAGTCCGCTTTTCGCCTACGTCATTACGATGACGAGCCATGCACCATACACCAATTACCGGAGCTGCCCGTGCAGACCCCTTGCGTTCTCTCGCGAAAAAGGTCTCAACAACTTCTTCAACTCGTTTCGATACGTGGATTCCTGCCTGCGATCGTTCTACGAGCGTGCGACGGAAACTGACGCGGACCTTACCTTGGTGATCTTCGGCGATCACTCAAGCGGCATCAAAACGGACGGATACTCGGCAACGACCCTCCGAGCGAACGACGAGCTTTTGGAATTCACGCCGTATTTCCTTATCGGCAAGAGATCCGAGGCCACATCGCGCCAAGCCGACGTGATCTCGCTCCTGGATATCGGACCGACGATTCTCCATGTGGCCGGCGCCCCGGGGCGCATCTGCACCCGAGGCCAGGACCTCCTCTCGGATGGGGGCCCTCCGGTGGCGTTGGTCACCCTGAAGGGTAGAGAGCTCGATCGCTCCGAGGTCCGGGAAGGCCTCGAGCGCAGCCGTAGGTGATCGACACGGACAACGGGAGCCTCGATGGACGATCACACGAATGTCCTTGGCGACCGCCCTATGGACGAAATGCGGCGCGTTGTTTCCCGAGGCGGATCGAGACCGCGGTCGCGGACATCTCGCAACGCAGGACAGAACCGAGACCGCCGCGGAAGGAGGCTCGGCGCGCGATTTCCGGGGGGGGATCCGCGTCGCCTGCGCCGACATCCTACGGAGAGCATGAAGATCTTTGCTCCGCCGCATACGGAACCGGCTCGCTTTGAAAGAGTTCTTGACGATTGCCGGGGTTCGCGCGTGCCGCGCGGATAGCCCGCACGTTCGATCGCAGTTCCTGGTGTGTGGCAGGTCGTCGTCCCACGGCGTCGGACTTCACATCCTGATTGAGGTATTCGGCGGGATTCAGTTCCGGGCCGTAGCCGAGCAGAAGTACTGCGAGAGCGTGCCATGCCGACGCGCACCCTCCGCCTGCGCCGCCGCGCTGAGGCGTCTTTTGCGTACTCACAGTACAGGCTGCCTCGATTCGTGATCGCGGTGACCTGTTCCAGCCACAACGCTTTCCCGTCCCTGCACTGACGGGTGTCGTGCCCACTCGCCGAACGATCGGCCGAAGTCTGTTCGGAGCAAGCGCCATGTCATCACCCCGGGAAATCTTCGCTCCAGGGGGATCTCCACCTCTCTGTCAGCTTCGCCAATTCCGGCTTCATAGGCCCCACGCCTTCACCGTGGCGTCTTCGCTCCTGAAATACCCCATGTTTTCAAAAACCGCTTGACAGATCGGATATCGGATGATAGTTTACCAATATGTTAATTAACGAGGCGGTTAAGTATGACGAGGCAGCGAGCGACGGTCTGAGCATCACCTTTGCCGCCCTGGCGGACCCGACCCGAAGGGCGATCCTATCTCGCCTCGCCGCTGGAGAGGCCTCGGTTAAGGAGATCGCCAAGCCCTTCCGGATCAGTCTTCCCGCGGTTTCCAAGCACCTCAAGGTGCTCGAGCGGGCCGGCCTCATCTCGCGCGGGCGCGAGGCGCAATTGCGCCCCTGCAGGCTTTCGGCGGGGCCCCTCAAGGAGGCCGACGTCTGGATCGAGCGGTACCGCCGCTTCTGGGAGGAGAGCTTCAATCGGTTGGACGAGCTTCTTCGGGAGCTGCAGGAAGGAGAGGAAAAGAATGAGCCAAATTGATGACGAGCGGGAGCTCGTCCATTCGCGCGTCTTCACCGCCCCGCGCGAGCTCGTCTGGCGGGCGTTTACCGAAGCCGAGCGGATCGCGATGTGGTGGGGTCCGAACGGCTTCACCACCACCACCCACGAGATGGTCGTCCGGCCGGGCGGGCTCTGGCGCTTCGTGATGCATGGCCCGGACGGAACCGACTATCCGAATACGATTCGTTACGAAGAGGTCGAGCGCCCGTCGCTGCTGCGTTACTCCCAGCACGGCGGAAAGGCGAGCGACCCGGTACAGTTCAACGCTACGGTCACGTTCGTCGAGCGCGCGGGCTCCACCGAGGTTGTCATGCGCCTCCTCTTTCCCTCGGCCGGGCTTCGCGAGACCGCGGTTCGAGTCTACGGCGCCGAAGAGGGGGGACGGCAGACCCTCGCGCGGCTCGAGGACCACCTGCGATCCGCACGGGTCCAGGAAGAGGGCGCCTCCGGCGGAGGCGGCTCTCAGGCTGCGCCAGGGCCCGAGCCGAAAAAGAGGGGCGCGCGATGAGCAGGGTCATCGTCTCGAATCTTGTATCGATCGACGGCCTCTTCGAAGGGCCGGACGGGGAGCTCGACTGGCACGTCGTCGAGGAGGAGTTCTTCGACTACGCCAAACGCCTTTTGCGATCCGCCGCCGGGCTCCTCTTCGGCCGCCGCACCTACCTGCACATGGCGAGCTACTGGCCGACCGCGCCGAGCGACGAGATCGCCGACACGATGAACGGCCTCCCGAAGATCGTCTTCTCCCGTAC
>JASHNV010000034.1 GCA_030041455.1 Spirochaetia bacterium | reverse complement strand
TGCTCGATCGCCCTGGTTCTCGTCGTGAAGTCCCGAGGCCGGCCGGTCAGGACTCCGGCTCTTCCTCAAGCGGCTTGTTCGAAGCCGCCTCCGCGTCGATAAACTCGGCAAGCGCCTTGGCGTCGTCGTCGGAAAAGAAACTGAAGCTGATGCCGATGTAGTACTTGCCCTTGGATTTCTCGGAGCGCATGACCGTGCCCTCGCAACTTATCTTGCGCCCTTCGGGGCCCGAGGGAACGCTGATGAGGAGCGACACCTGGGTGTAGGGCTCCACGTAGGTGTCGACCGTGCAGAGGAGGCCCGACGAGCTGATGTTGACCCCTTTCGCGCGGACGAACGTTTCCTTGCCGTATTCCAACTCGACGAGCTGCTCGATGGCAAAACGAGGCGCTCTTCGTCGCTCCGTCATCCCCTGCCTCCTTTACTCCCCCACCGGAGCCGCCGCACGCTCCCGTGATATTATAGAACGAGGCGAATCGGGTGTCAAAGAACCCGGCCGCGGATGCCGGCTTTCCGGGACGGCCGGGCCGTCAGGTCCGGCCCCTCGCCGCCTTCCGCTCGTCGAGTCGGGCGGTCAGCCGCTCCCAGCGTACCTCCCCCGCGGCGTTCTTCGTGGAGCAGCAGGCGGTCCGTTCCATCTTCCGCATCGTGATCGCTCCGGTCGGGCACACCCGCAGGCACTTGCCGCACCTGATGCAGTTGTCGCTGTCGATGTAGATGTAGGTGGCTTCGGCCGCCACGTCGGTCTGCACGTACTCGCGGGGGCTTCCGACCTCGTCGACGAACAGGCGCGAAACCTTCTTGATGCAGTCCCGCGGCGCGACGTCGATGCACCAGTCGCAGTGGATGCAGGAGTCCTGGTTGATCTCGAACTTGTGGTTGCAGAGGTAGCAGCGGCTTGAGGCGACGCGCGTCGCCTCGTCGGAGAGGCCCTTCTCGACCTCGGCGTTTCCGACCGCGCGCTCGACGATGCTCCGCAGCGGCATCGCGGGCGCCTCCTGGAGGTCGTGGTCGCGGAACCGCCCGGTCTCGCCGTCGTTGTCGATGAGCTCGATGGAGACGTGGAACTTTTTTCGCACTTCCCCCACGAGGAACCGGTCGATCTCGTCGGCGACCGACTTCCCGTCGGCGACCGCGTGGATGACGTCGAGGCTCCCGGTAAGAAAGTCGCCGGTGACGAAGAGCTTCGGTTCGGCAGTCTGCTGCCGGTCGGCGAGCGCGATCCCCTCAGGAAGGATCTCCGTCTCGGCGTCCTGGCCGATCGCGACGATGAGGTGGCTGCAGGGGAGCTCGAACTCGCTCCCGGGAATCGGGACGATCCGCGGCTTGCCCGCATCGGAGCCGTCGTCCCCCATCACGTTCCGCTGAAAGACCACCGAGCGCAGGCTCCCGTTCTCGACCTTGGCCTTCACGGGGGTCACCAACGTGCGCACGTCGATGTTCTCGAGCCTGATCTCCTCGAGCTCGTCCATCTCGGCGGCCATGTGGTGCTCGGTGCGCCGGTAGGCTATCGTGACCCGGTCGTCGGCGCCGACGATCCGACGCGCCGCCCGAGCGCAGGAGCGGGCGCAGTCGACGGCGGTGAACCCGCCCCCGATGACCACGACGTCGCCCTTCATGCTTTTGACGACGCCGGCGTTGTACTGCTTCATGAAGCGGAGCCCCGGGATGACCTCGGCGCCGTCGATACCCGGCAGATCGAGGGACTTCGCCTTCATGGTGCCGGTTGCGACGCACACCGCGTCGTAGCTCTCGAGAAGCTTCGCGAGGCCCGATCGGTCGACGTCGCTCCCCAGCCTGACGTCGATGCCGCTGTCGGTGATGAGCTTGATCTCCTGCTCGATGGTGGGCAAGGGAAGGCGGAACGACGGGATCCCGTCGACCATCATGCCTCCGAGGTGGTCCTCCCGCTCGAAGAGCGTCACCCGATGCCCGTAGCGCCTGAGCTCGCGGGCGGCGGTGAGGCCGGCCGGCCCGCCGCCGACCACCGCGACGCGGCGGCCGGTCTCCTGGAACCACGGCGGAAGCGGGGTGGGCGGCGTCTTCAGGCGGTCGGCGGCGGACCGCTTCAGGTGGCAGATCTGCACGGGCCCTTCGGCGTTGGTCCATGCGTAGCGGCAGGCCGCCTCGCACGGCTTGGTGCAGACCCTGCCGAGGACGCCGGGAAAGACGTTGTCCTCCTGGTTCACGCGGTAAGCGGCCTCGTTCTCGCCCCGGGAGATGAGCGCGATATAGGCGGGGACGTCGGTCTTCGCGGGGCAGGCCGCCTGACAGGGCACGTCGCGGGCGAGCGTCTTCAGGTCGAGCGCCGCGGTTCCGAGCCCAGTGAAGACCGAGAACTCGGTGGGGTTGGGCGCCTTGCGGTACTGATAGTTCATTCGTACACCGCCTTCTTGAAGGGCTCCGCCCCCACGCGCAGGACGCAGTCCGAAAGGCTCTCGGCCTCCGATCGAAGCGCGATGAACGTATCGAGGATCTTCTCGACCACCCCCGGACAGTCGTCGCGCTTGAACTCGCCGAACACCTCGCCGAGCCGCTCGGGCGTCCCGCCGAGGGTCACCTCGTACCCTTCCGTCGAGCCGAGCTCCTCGCGGATCCTGCTCCCGCGAAAGCCGATGTCGGCGATCCGGTAGGGCGAGCAGGAATTGGGGCATCCGGTGATGTTGATGACGGCGGCCTTCTCGATGCCGGCGTACTTCGGCTGCGCGACGAGGGGCTGGAGGAGGTCGTAGAGCGCCCGCGTCTCGGAGACCGCCTTCGGACAGTAGGTGGTGCCGACGCAGGGAACGATGTCCCGCAGGCCGTAGAAGCCGGTGGTCCCGAGGCCGATCTTGCGGATCTCGCGCTTGACCTCCTCCGCGTTTTCCTTGGGAATGCCGTGCAGCTCGAGGTTCTGGCGGTTGGTGGTCCGCACGCGCTGGTCTCCGTAGATCTCGGAGAGCTCGGCGACGCGCTTCAGCTGCCGATGGCCCATCTCGCCCTTCGGCACCATGATCCGGAGGGTGACGCTGCCGTCGGTGCCGACGGTGTCCTCCTCGGCGAGGGGGCGGTCCGGATAGCTCGCGTCGGCCTCCCGGAAGCCCTCGACGACGAAGCCCTCCGTCGAGACTCCCTCGGCGCGGAGATTCTCGATGACGATCTCGCGGCACCGCTCGATTCCGTAGCGCTCGACGACGTACTTCAACCGCGCCTTGGAGCGGTTGAAGCGGTCGCCGTGGTCGCGGAACAGGAGCGCGATCGCCCGGGTGAGATCCACCATCCGCTCCGCAGGCACGAAGGAGAAGAGCTCCTTCGCGATGAACGGCGTCGCGCCCATCCCCCCGCCGATCACGACCTTGAAGCCGCGGGGCTCTTCGGAGCCCTCGCGGCCGCCGACCGCGATCGCCCCGACGCAGTTGATGAACGGCTGGGCGCACCCTGCGCCGCATCCCGAGTAGCTGATCTTGAACTTGCGCGGGAGGTTGTCGAGGTCGTGGCTGTCGCCGAGGCGGCGGGCGGTGCGCTGGGCGAAGGGGAGCACGTTGAAGCGCCGGTACCGGCAGGTCTCGGCGAGCGGGCAGGCGGTGACGTTCCGGGTCACGTCGCCGCAGCCGTGGCGGGTGGTGGAGCCCTCGTCGGCGAGCGCCCGCATGATGTCGGCGAGGCTCCCGAGCTTCAGCCAATGGAGCTGGATCGACGTGCGCGTCGTGATGTTGAGCTTGCCCATCGCGAACTTCTCCGAGACTTTCGCGATATTGCGCGCCTGCGTCGAGGTCAGGACCCCCCCGGGAATGACGATCCGCGCCATGTGGTTACCGGGCTGGCGGGAGGCGTAGATCCCGTACCACTTGGCGACGTTCTTCTCCTCCTTCGACATGACGCCCTTGCGCGCCATCTCGTCGAAGTCGAGCACGAGCCCGGCGTCCTTGATGTCCTCGTCCTCGCTGCGCCTGAGAAACTGCAATCGCCGCTGCATACTGCCTCCATTTCCCGTCAGTCTTCGTAGAAGAGAAGGGTCGAGATGTAGCGCTCGGCGGTGTCGGGAAGGACCGCTACGATGCGCTTGCCGCGATTCTCGGGCTTCGCCGCGACCACGAGCGCGGCCGCGGCGGCGGCGCCCGAGGAGATCCCGACGAGGAGCCCCTCGCTTCGCGCGAGCTCCTTCGCCGCCTTGATCGCGTCGAGGCTCTCGATTTGAATCACTTCGTCGACGACCGCGGTATCGAGATTCCCGGGGATGAAGCCCGCGCCGAGCCCTTGGATCATGTGGCTTCCGGCCTCTCCGCCCGACATGACCGCGGACTCGGTCGGCTCAACCGCCACGACCCTCACCTTGGGGTCCTGCGCCTTCAGGTAGCGGCCGGCCCCGGAGATCGTGCCTCCCGTTCCGACCCCCGCCACGAAGAAATCGAGCTTTCCCCCGGTATCGCGCCAGATCTCCGGCCCGGTGGTGCGGAAGTGGACGTCCGGGTTGGCGGGATTGTCGAACTGCTGGGGCACGAAGGAGCCCTCGATCTTCTCGGCGAGGCTGTTCGCGACGCCCATCGCGCCGACCATTCCCTGCTTGCCGTCGGTGAGCACGATCTCGGCTCCGAGCGAGCGCAGGAGCTTCCGGCGCTCGACGCTCATGCTGTCGGGCATGGTGAGGATGACGTGGTACCCCCGGATCGCCGCGACGAGCGCGAGCCCGATCCCGGTGTTCCCGGAGGTCGGCTCGATGATGGTCGAGCCGGGCTTGAGCTTTCCGTCGCGCTCCGCCGCCTCGATCATCGCGAGGCCGATGCGGTCTTTCACCGACGAGCCCGGGTTGAACGCCTCGACCTTGACGAGGATCTCCGCGCCGCTTGCGGCGCCGAAGCGCCGCAAGCGGACGAGGGGAGTGTTGCCGATGAGCTGGGTGAGATCGTCGACGATTCCGGCCAATGCTCCTCCTATCCCGCCGCCCGAGCGGCGAGGAGCCCGCCGAAGAGCGCCTCCGCGCGCGAGCGCGCCTCGATCCAGCGGCCCTCCCGCCTGAGGCGGCTGAACTCTCCGTCCCGGTAGACCGCGTCGAGCACCTCGTTGCGCTCGACGCCTGAGGGAACGCGGTCGCGGAGATCGACGAGGATCTCCGCGACCGGCTCGCGCGATCGGAACTCCTCCTCGAGCTCGATCCTCGTCTGGCGGGCGTAGTAGGCGCAGCCTCCCTTCGACGAGATACCGGCGAGGAGGTGCGGCGTGTCGATGAGGCTCATGAACCAGGTCGAGCAGAGGTCCTTCGTGTCGATCACGTTGCAGAGGATGCCCCTCGCGCGGCAGAGCCCGGAGATGGTCTCGTTGAGCGAGCGGTCCCGAAGGTCGCTCACGACGAACGTCGCGCCTTCGATGAAACGTCCGGCGTTTCCGGCCGCCGCCGCCTCGGCCGCCACGGGGACCCTCCGCTCCGTTCCGAGCGAGAGCTCCTCGCCGACGTGGGGAAGGCGGCCCGCCGCGAGGAGGATGAACTCGGCGGGAAAGACGCTCTCGGGCACCACGAGAAGCTCGTCGGCGTAGACCGAGAGCTTCTCGGTCTTCTGCAGCCCTTCGCCGCGCTCGCCTCCGAAAACCACCGCGCGCCTCACGTCGATCATCAACGGCATGTACATAGGTTCCCCCTAGATCGCGTACTCGACGAACACGTTGTTCCGCATGAGGAGGCTCTCGATCTCGCGCGCGCCGCTCTCAGGCTCGATCCCTTCGGCGAGGCGAAGGTCCACCGGAGACCCGTCGAGCTGCCCCTCGCCGAGCGACACCACGAGCATGTCGTTGGGCCGGTTGAGCTCCCGCAGGATCGAGAGCTCGTCGTCGTCGGCGTCCGGGACCGTCGCGATGAGGATCGTGCCGGCGTCGGTGAACAGGTGCGCGACCTCGCCGAGGCGGCGGATGAACTCGGAGCGGTCCTCCCCGACGTCGGCCTGGACGCCGAGAAGCGCGTTGGAGAGCCCGAGGTAGTAGACGAAGCGCCCGCGCTCGAGGAGGCGCTCCTCGAGCCGCCTCGCAAGCGGCCTCGCGTCCACGTCGGCCTCGCCCGCGACGACGACGAACGTCGAGCGCTGCTGGTAGCGCGCCGAGCGGATCCCCGCCGTGATCGGCGTGCGCTCCCAACCGCGCTCGCGGACGCGGATGTGCTCCCGCACGAGGCTCCGCTCCTCGCTCGCCTGCTCGATCAGGATGCCGCCGCCCGCGATCTCGAAGCCGTCGACGATGACGAACCGTCCGGTGGCGGCGACGTCGCCGATGCGGTCGCCCGCGACGGGCTTGAAGGTCTCAAGGACGCAGTCGGCGACGTCGTAGAGGTCGATCTGGCCCTTCGCCTCGACCGCCTGAAGCTCGGAGGCGTCGAGCGCGGAGCGGACGGCGCGGAGCCAAACCGGCACCTCGGCGGTCGCGATCTTCAGCTTGTACTTCCGGCCCCGGACCATCGGCTGGCGGCCCATCCAAAAGAGGTTGGCGCGGAACGTGGTTCCGACCATGGGCGGGGGGTCCCCCGCGCGGACCATGACCTCCCCGGGCCGGACGTACACCTCGGGCTCCACGGTGAACGCCGTCGAGAGCCCCGCGGAGACGCTCGTGCGGGGCTCGTGGCTGAACTCCTCGATGCTCCGGATCCTAGCCCGCTTGTTCGAGGGAAGGAAGACCACCTCCTCGCCCACGCCGATCGAGCCCGACTCCACCCGCCCGGCGACGACCCGGCGATCGTCGCCGTACTCGGTGAACTTGTAGACGTCCTGCACCGGGAAGCGGAAGCTCTTCTCGTCGCTCGCCTTCTCGTTCGCGAACCCGTCGATGAGATCGAGGAGCGCCGGTCCCCGGTACCAGCCGAGGCTCGCGGCGGGCTCGATGAGGTTCTCGCCGTTGATCGCGCTGATCGGAATGAACGCGGCGGGGCGGACGCCGATCCGCGCGAGAAAGGCGGCGTACTCCGCCGAGATCGCCTCGTAGGCGCTCTCGGCGTAGGCGACGAGGTCCATCTTGTTCACGCAGACGACGACCTGCCGAATGCCGAGCATCGAGAGCATGTAGCCGTGGCGGCGGGAGTTCTCCCTCACCCCCTCCTTTGCGTCGATCACGAGGAGCGCGGCCTCGGCGCGCGCGGCGCCGGTCACCATGTTCTTGAGGAACTCGATGTGGCCCGGCGCGTCGATGATGATGTAATCGCGCGTCTTCGACTTGAAGAAGCAGCGCGCGGTATCGATCGTGATCCCCTGGCTCTGCTCGTTCGCGAGCGCGTCGAGCAGGAAGGCGTATTCGAAGGGCTTCGCGTTGCGCGCGCAGGTCGCCTTCACCTGCTCGAGCCTGCCTTCCGGAAGCGAGCCGGTATCGGCGAGGAGCCTCCCTATCACCGTGCTTTTGCCGTGGTCGACGTGGCCGACCACGACGAGGTTCAATCGCTCTCGCTGCATCGCTCCCCCGTCACATGTACCCGCTTCGGCGCAGGACCTCGAGCCCGGCCCCCTCGAGGTCCTGCGCTCGGCCCGAGCGCTCGGCGACGTTCGAGAACTTGCCGGTGCGAAGCTCCTCGATGATCTCCTCGACGTTCCGCGCCTTCGACGCCACCGGCGTCGTGCACGGATAGCACCCGAGGGAGCGGTAGCGGGTCCCCTCCCCGCAGTCGAAGTACAGCGAGACGACCGGAATGCTTTCGCGGTGGATGTACTCCCAGATGTTGAGCTCGGTCCAATCGAGGAGCGGATGGATGCGGATGTGAGTCCCGGGGGCGAAGTCGGTCTTGAACTGATTCCACAGCTCCGGCGGCTGGTCGTCGACGTTCCAGTCGTTGTGCTTGTCGCGCGGCGAGAAATAGCGCTCCTTCGAGCGGCTGCCCTCCTCGTCGGCGCGCACCCCGACGATGACGCCGGTGTAGGGCTCGGTGTTCTCGTCGGGCACGTACTTCTTGAGCTTGTGGTCGAGCCGGAAGCGGGTCCACTCGCCTGAGAGCGTGTGCCTGAGCGCGTCGCTTTTCAGCGCCTGGCAGCACTCGGTGCGCGAGAGCGCGCCGTCGGGAAAGGTCCGCTTCGCCCGAAGCGCCTCCGTGTTCTGGCCGTAGACCATGTTCAGCCGCCAGCTTAAGGCGAGGTGGTCCCGGTAGGAGATCATCTCCGGTATCTTGAAGGAAGTGTCGATGTGCACGAGCGGGAAGGGAACGTGGCCGAGGAAAGCCTTTCGCGCGAGCCACAGGAGCACGGTGCTGTCCTTTCCGATCGACCAGAGCATCGCGAGGTTCTTGAACTTGCGGTAGGCCTCGCGGAAAATGTAGACGCTCTGCGCTTCAAGCTTGTCTAGGTGCTCGTACATTCTCGACCTCGATGCGTCTTCGCGTGACCTTTCCGTCCTGAACGTGGATGCCGCATTCCCGCTGATCGGCGCGCTCCCACCACCACCTGCCCGCCCGCTCGTCCTCCCCGGGCCGCACCGCCCGCGTGCACGGCGCGCAGCCGATGCTCGGGAAGCCCCGGTCGTGGAGCTTGTTGTAGGGCAGCGCGTGCGCGCGCAGGTAGCTCCAGACCGCCTCGCGCGACCAGTCGACGAGCGGATTGATCTTCACCTTGTCGTTCGCCGCGTCGTGCTCGACGCGGGCGAGCCCGCCGCGGGTCACCGACTGGCTTCGGCGCAAGCCCGTGATCCAGGCGTCGTAGCCTGCGAGCTTCCGCTTGAGCGGAAGAACCTTCCGGGCGTTGCAGCAGGCCTTGCGATTGTCCACGCTCTCGTAAAAGAGGTTCGGGCCGCGCTCCCTCACGAGCTCCTCGACCTCGGCCGAGTCGGGGAAGACAAGCTCGATCTCCTTGCCGAAAAAGGAGCGCGTCTCCTGAATGAGCTCGTAGGTCTCCTCGGGGAGCCTCCCGGTGTCGAGCGTGAAGATGGGAATGCCCGGGTCCTGGGCCATGAGGAGATGGGTCAGCACCTGATCCTCGGGCCCGAGCGAGGAGGCGAAGGCGATCCGCCCCGGGAAGGAGCGCGCGACCGCGGCGATGAACGCTTCGTCGGCGAGGCCCTCGGTCTCCCGAAGGAGCCTCTCGGCGGCGAGCGACGCGCCGCTCATCGCCCGCCTCCCGCCCCGGCTCGAGCGGAGGAGGCGAGATCGGCGAGCGACGGCGCGAGGCGGACGACCTCGCCGACGATGACGAGGAGCGGGGAGGGAAAGTCCGGGGTCCCGTCGCGGAGCTCGCCGGCCGAGCGGACCCACACGGCCTCGTCGGGAAGGCTCGCGTTGTGGATGAGGGCGACCGGCGCCTCGGCGCTCAAGCCCGAGCGGATCGCCTTCGCGAAGATCCGGCTCAAGGAGGAGGCGCCCATGTAGTAGACCACCGTGTCGGTCTCGGGAAAAACGATCTTCTCCTCCGGCGCTCCGGCGCAGAGCGACACGCTCGAGGAGAGCCCGCGGTGGGTGAGCGGGATGCCCGACCCCGCCGCCGCGGCAAGCGCCGCCGAGACGCCGGGCACCACCTCGCAGCGGATGCCGTGGGCGCGAAGGAAAAGCGCCTCTTCGCCTCCGCGGCCGAACACGAACGGGTCTCCTCCCTTCAGGCGCACGACCCGCTCCCGGCGCAGCGCCGCGTCGAGAAGCATCCTGTTGATCTCCTCCTGGCTGAAGGCGCGAAATCCGCGGCGCTTGCCGACGAACAGGCACTCCGCCGAGATCCCCTCGAGCACCTCGTCGTTCACGAGGGCGTCGTAGAGAACGACCTCCGCCTCGGCGATGAGCCTCGCCGCCTTCAGCGTGAGGAGCTCCGGGTCCCCGGGCCCCGCGCCGACGATCCAAACTGTGCCGCTCACTCTGTCCTCCGAGCTCCTATTGTAGATTAAGTCACGTGAGTAGGTTATATTTGTCGCGGCGCGCTTTGTCAAGCCGGCGGGCCCAGGCTCAGATGGAATAGTCGCTCTCGAAGAAGCGAAGGTTGCGCGGGTCGACGAACCCCGCCTCCCCCACCGCGAGACCGATCTCGCGATAGCGCTCTTTCGTGAGCTCCGCCTCGAGGAGGTCGCCGGTGTCGGCGCGCTTGAGCTCGAGACGCACGATCGGGCCGATCGCCCGGACGTGGCTCACGACGATCGGCACCGACTGCTCCGATCGGCGCTCGCGGAAGAGCTCGATCTCGTGCGGACGGACGTAGGCGTCGGCCTCTCCCCCGCCGTTCTCCGGGTGGACGCCCTCGCGCGCGTGCCTGCCCCTGAAGAGATTGACGTTCCCGAGGAAAGTGTAGACGAAGAGATTCGCCGGGCGGTCGTAGACCTCCTCGGGCGTGCCGATCTGCTCGATCTTCCCCTGGTTCATGATGACCACCCGGTCCGCGACCTCGAGCGCCTCGTCCTGGTCGTGCGTCACGAACACGCTCGTGAGGTGGATCTCGTCGTGCAGGCGCCGGATCCAGCGCCTGAGCTCGCCGCGGACCTTCGCGTCGAGCGCGCCGAAGGGCTCGTCGAGGAGCACGACCTTCGGCTCCACCGCGAGCGCCCGCACGAGCGCCACCCGCTGCCGCTGGCCTCCGGAGAGCTGGCTCGGGTAGCGGTCGGCGAGCCAGTCCATCTGCACGAGCTTGAGGAGATCGCCGACCTTCCGCGCGATCTCCGCGCGGGTGAGGCCGAGCCGCCGCCGCTTCACCGAAAGGCCGAAGGCGACGTTCTCGAACACCGTCATGTGTTTGAACAGGGCGTAGTGCTGGAAGACGAAGCCGACCTCCCGGTCGCGCGCCCGCCTCGCGGTGGCGTCCTCTCCGTGGAAGATGAGCGACCCGGAGTCGGCGACCTCGAGCCCCGCGATGATGCGAAGGAGCGTCGTCTTGCCGGAGCCCGAGGGCCCGAGCAGCGCGAGGAGCTCGCCCGATCTCACTTCGAGGCTCACATCCTCGAGCGCGCTGAAGCCGCCGAAGCGCTTGCTCACCGCGCGGACGTCAATTCCCATCTTTCGACTCCCGGCTCAGCCTCCACTCGACGAGGCTCTTCACGACGAGGGTCGCGATCGCGAGGAACGCGAGGAGCGAAGCCATCGCGAAGGCGGCGGTGAAGCTGTATCCGTTGTACAGGATTTCCACCTGAAGGGGAATGGTGTCGGTGAGGCCCCGCACGTGCCCGGAGACCACCGAAACCGCTCCGAACTCGCCCATCGCGCGCGCGTTGCAGATGACGATGCCGTACATGAGGCCCCACTTGACGTTGGGGAGGGTCACGCGGAAGAAGGTCTGCAGCCCGCTCGCGCCGAGCACGATCGCCGCCTCTTCCTCCTCGTTCCCGAGCGCCTGCATCACGGGGATGAGCTCCCGGGCGACGAAGGGGAAGGTGACGAAGACCGTCGCGAGAACGATCCCCGGCGGCGCGAACACGATCCTGATGTCGTGCGCCGAAAGCCAGCCTCCGAGCCAGCCTTGGGCGCCGAAAAGGAGGACGAAGACGAGCCCCGAGACGACCGGCGAGATCGCGAAGGGCAGATCGATGACCGTGACGAGGACGCTCCGGCCGAAGAAGCGGAACTTCGCGATGGTCCACGCCGCGAGGACGCCGAAGACGAGATTGAGCGAGACCGCCGCGAAAGCCGTGACCAGGGTGAGGCGGATCGCGGCGAGGGAATCCGGCTCCTCGATCGCGCGCGCGTAGAAAACGACGCCCTTCGCGAAGGCCTGGCCGAAGACGACGAGGAGCGGGAGGACGAGAAAAACCGCGACGAAGAGCAGCGCGACGACGATGAGGGCTCCGCGGACGACGGGCCGTTCGTCGGTCGCCTCGCTCCTCCGCGCGGGCTCGGCCCGGAGCGCCTGCTCGATCATGCCGGTTGACGCCGGGCGCCGGGCTCGAAACGCCTCGCGCTCCACCACTGCAGCAGGTTGATGAGGAGGAGCAGGAGGAACGAGAAGACGAGCATGACGGTCGCGACCGCGGCCGCCCCCGCGTAGTCGAACTGCTCGAGCTTCGTGATGATGATGAGGGGGCTGATCTCAGTCTTCCCCGGGAGGTTCCCCGAGATGAAGACGACCGAGCCGTACTCTCCGAGCGCGCGGGCGAAAGCGAGCGCGAAGCCGGTGAGCCAGCTCGGGAGGATGCTCGGCAGGATCACCCGAAGGACCGTCTGCGCCCGGCTCGCCCCGAGCGAGGCCGCCGCCTCCTCGACCTCCGCGTCGAGGTCGAGGAGAACCGGCTGGACGGTCCGCACGACGAAGGGCAGCCCGATGAAGGTAAGCGCGACTCCCACGCCGAGCGGGGTGAAATCGACCTTGACGCCGAGGGGGATGAGCGCGCGCCCGAGGAGGCCGACCGGGCTGAACATCGTCGTGAGCGCGATCCCGGCGACCGCCGTCGGCATGGCGAAGGGAAGGTCGATGAGGGCGTCGACGATCCTTCGGCCGGGGAAGCGGTAGCGGGTCAGGACCCACGCGATGAGAAGCCCGAACACCGCGTTCGCGCCCGCCCCGGCGAGGGAAGCGAGCAGGCTGAGGCGGTAGGAGGCCACGACGCGAGGGCTCCCGACGACCGCCCAAAAGTGCGGCCACGAGAGCGTGGCCGCCTTGAGCACGAGCGCCGCGATGGGGATCAGGAGCACGAGGCTCACGTAGAGCACCGTGTAGCTCCAGGCCGGGACGAATCCCGGCAGGATGCTGCGCTCCTTCAGGAGCATCGGCTATTGGACCTGGTAGATCTGATCGAAGATCCCGCCGTCGGCGAAGTGGGTCTTCTGGGCCGCCGCCCACCCGCCGAACTGATCGATCGTGAGGAGCTCGACCTTCGGAAACTGGCTCGAGAAGGCCGACGCCACCGATTGGAGCCTCGGCCGATAGAAGTTCCGCGCCTCGATCGTCTGCGCCTCGGGCGTGTAGAGGAACCGAAGGTAGGCCTCGGCGACCGCCCGGGTGCCGTGTTTGTCGACGTTCTTGTCGACCACCGCGACCGGCGGCTCGGCGAGGATCGAGACCGAGGGGACGACGATCTGGAAGCTGCCGGCTCCCTGCTCCTTCAGCGCGAGAAAGGCTTCGTTCTCCCACGCGACGAGCACGTCGCCGATCCCGCGCTGGACGAAGGTCGTGGTCGATCCGCGAGCGCCCGAGTCGAGAACCGGAACGTTCTTGTAGACGGCGCGCACGAAGGCCTCCGCTTGCGCCTGGTCGCCTCCGTCGTGCTTCAGCGCGTAGCCCCATGCCGCGAGGTAGTTCCAACGGGCGCCGCCTGAGGTCTTGGGGTTCGGCGTGATGACCGAGACGCCCGGCTTCGCGAGATCGTCCCAGTCCTTGATGCCCTTCGGGTTGCCCGCCCGCACGAGGAAGACGATGGTCGAGGTGTAGGGCGTGCTGTTGTCCGGAAGGCGCGACTGCCAGTCCGGCGAGATCAGACCGTGCGCCGCGATCGCGTCGATGTCGTAGGCGAGCGCGAGGGTGACGACGTCGGCTTCGAGACCGTCGATGACCGCGCGCGCCTGGGCGCCCGAGCCGCCGTGCGACTGCTCGATCTCCACGGTCTGCCCGGTCTTGTCCTTCCAGTACTTCTCGAACGCCGCGTTGATGTCCTCATAGAGCTCCCGCGTCGGATCATAGGAGACGTTGAGCAGCTTGACGGTGCCCGTCGAGCCCGCGGCCGAGGCTTGCGTCTCGCTGTTTCCCGACGCGTACGCGGGAACCCCGGCGAGCACGAAGGTCGCGAGAAGCGCGACGATCGAAGCGAGCGACCTGATGTTTCTCTGTGCGGCCATAGCATTCCTCCAATTCCAGCCGTAGATTGTCGAAATAAGAAAATTGAACACGGGAGGACCTCGCTCCGTCCGCTTTCAACGCGAAGCCGCGTCTCGTCGAGGTCCCAGAGACGATGGCCTATCCCCGCGAGAGGTCCGTGCGGCCTCCCGTGACCGGGGTCCCGGCCTTCGCGGGGACTAGCGACGACACGGACATTTCAAGGGCGCCGCCATGCGCTCCTCCTTTGGAGCTCGGTACGTTCGAGCCGGTTTCCTATACGCGATATACTCAATTATGTCAAGTGACTTAATTACAATACGGCACGAGACCCGGGCGGGGTCCGCTCCCGAGGTCCTAGACCTGAGCCTCAGGCGGCTCGCCATGAGCGGCGCGACCGGCACGAAACGTCACAGGGCGCACGCGGATGGCGACCGGTCTCGGTCGATTCCGTGAAGCTCACGCCTCGCCGCACACCGCCTCCGAAAAGACGGGAGCCTGACCGTCGGTCGAGCGTGTGCGTATGCGTGCGAGAAGGGGTACCACGCCGCGGCAGCCGGTTCGACGTCCTGCCGCAGGCGAGGCCGACGGGAGGAGGGTGAGCTCCTACGCGATCGAGGCGGCCGAGCCCTCGAAAAGGCTCGTCCGGACCCGGTGAGCCTCGGGACCACGGGCCGCGTTCTCCGTTCTGCCCTTCGTCATCGAAGGCCGATGGTTGCGTGTTCGTGTGCGGAAACAATGAGGACTGCTCGAGTTCGACCCCGGATCCTGGCGCGGGAGCCCGATTCCGTCGCGACGCGTTCCCGCAGGCGAAGCCCCGGATCGGTTGCGCGTCGGGCTACATGCTCAAGAGCACGGCCTGGAGAATCCCGCCTTTCTCGTAGTACTCGAGCTCCACGTGGGTGTCGATACGCGCCGTGACCGTGAAGCTCTTCCGCCTTCCCTCGTCGTCGACCGCCGTGACGGCGATCTCCTCGCCGGGCTTCGAGACCGCCCCGATGGTGTAGCTCTCGTGGCCCGTGAGCCCGAGGCTCGCCGCGGACTCGCCCGGCTTGAACTGGAGCGGAAGAATGCCCATGCCGATGAGGTTCGAGCGGTGGATGCGCTCGTAGCTCTCCGCGACGACCGCCCTCACGCCGAGGAGCGCCGGCCCTTTCGCGGCCCAGTCGCGCGAGCTCCCGGAGCCGTATTCCTTGCCGGCGATCACGATGAGGGGAATGCCGGCCTCCTGGTACTTCATCGACGCGTCGAAGATGAACATCGTCTCGCCGGTCGGCTCGTAGAGGGTGTAGCCGCCCTCGGTCGCCGGGACCAGCTTGTTCTTGATCCTGATGTTGCCGAAGGTGCCGCGCACCATGACCTCGTGGTTTCCTCTCCTCGATCCGAAAGAGTTGAAGTCCGCGACCGGGATGCCGCGATCGAGGAGCCACTTCGCCGCCGGGCTGTTCTTCGGGATCGAGCCCGCGGGCGAGATGTGATCGGTCGTGACGCTGTCGCCGAGGTAGGCGAGCACCCGCGCCGAGGCGATGCCTTCGGGCTTCCCGCCCGACTCGCCCATGCCGTCGAAATAGGAGGGCTTTCGGATGTAGGTGGAGGCGCTGTCCCAGGCGTAGCGCTCCTCGCCCGCCACCTTGATGCGGTTCCAGGTCTCGTTCCCCGTGAAGACGTTCGCGTACTCGCGGTTGAAAAGCTCGCGGGTGAGCGAGCTCGCAAGCGCGCGCTCGATCTCCTCCGAGCTCGGCCAGAGGTCCCTCAGGTAGACCGGCCTGCCGTCCCGGCCGAGGCCGAGCGGCTCGGTCGTGAGGTCGCGGTCCACGGTTCCCGCAAGCGCGTAGGCGACGACGAGCGGCGGGGAGGCGAGGTAGTTCATCTTCACGGCGGGGTGGATCCGCCCCTCGAAGTTGCGGTTCCCCGAGAGCACGTCGGCGACCGTGAGGTCGAAGTCCTCGATCGCCTTCTGGATCTCCGGACGAAGGGGCCCGGAGTTCCCGATACAGGTGGTGCAGCCGTAGCCGACGATGTTGAAGCCGAGCGCCTCGAGCGCCGGCACGACCCCGGCGTTCTCGAGGTAGCGGCCGACGACGCGCGAGCCCGGCGCGATGCTCGTCTTCACGTAGGGGCTCACCGCGAGCCCGCGCTCGTGGGCTTTCTTCGCGAGAAGCCCCGCGGCCATCATCACCGACGGGTTGGAGGTGTTCGTGCAGCTCGTGATCGCCGCGATCACGACCGCGCCGTGGCCCATGGTCACCTTCTTTCCGTCGAGCTCGAAGACCGCCTCCTTCGCCTTCGGAGGCTTCGCGGCGAAGACCTCCGCGATCGCCTTTTCGTAGGAGCTCCGCGCCTGCGACAGGGCGATCCGATCCTGCGGCCGCTTCGGCCCGGCGATGGACGGGACGACGGTGCCGAGGTCGAGCTCGAGTATCGCCGTGTAGACCGGGTCGGGGGCGTCGTAGGCGCGGAAGAGCTCCTGCTCCTTCGCGTACCGCTCGACGAGCTCGATCTGTCCGGCGGGGCGGCCGGTCCGTCTCATGTAGCTCAAGGTCTGGTCGTCGATGGGGAAATAGCCCGCCGTCGCGCCGTACTCGGGCGCCATGTTCCCGATCGTCGCACGGTCCTCCACGGGCAGGTTGCTCAGTCCGGGGCCGAAGAACTCGACGATCTTCTCGACCACCCCGAACTTGCGAAGCTGCTCGGTGATCGTGAGCACGAGGTCGGTCGCGGTCACCCCTTCGTTCAGCTTCCCGAAGATCCGGAAGCCCACGACCTCCGGAAGCGACATGTAGTAGGGCTGGCCGAGCATGACCGCCTCAGCCTCGATCCCGCCCACGCCCCACCCGAGCACGCCGATCCCGTTGATCATCGTCGTGTGGGAATCGGTGCCCACGAGGGAGTCCGGATAGGCGATCGGCTCGCCTGAGCTCGTATCGCCCTTGATCACGGTCGCGAGGTACTCGAGGTTGACCTGGTGGACGATTCCGGTCGCCGGAGGCACGACTTTGAGGTTGTCGAAGTACTTCGACCCCCAGCGAAGAAACTCGTAGCGCTCGCGGTTCCGCTTGAACTCGATGTCGGCGTTCGCCTTCAGCGCGTCGGCGGTTCCCCACAGATCGACCTGAACCGAGTGGTCGATGATGAGATCGACCGGAATCCTCGGGTTGATGCGCGCGGGCTTGCCGCCGAGATCGCTGATCGCGTCGCGCATGACGGCGAGATCGACGATCGCGGGGACCCCGGTGAAGTCCTGCATGACCACGCGCGCGGGCAGGAAGGCGATCTCAGCCTCCTGCTCCCCGTCGTTCCGCCAGTCGATGAGCCTGCGGGCGTGCTCTTCGGTGACGAGCCTGCCGTCGATCTGGCGGACGACCGCTTCGAGCAGGATGCGCAGGCTGTAGGGCATCTTGCCGATCTCGGCGCCGGCCCTGCGCTCGAGCTCGCGCAGGCTGTAGTAGCTGAAGGTCCCGAGCGACGTGGAGAGGGATTTTTTGATTCCGAAGACATCGTGATTCGGCTCCATAGGTTGAGGCTCCTCGAGTGCACCTGTCCGTGCGGGGTACCTCCTAATATCCTAAAAGGCGACCCCTTTGACAAGATGAGAGCTCCTCCGGAGGAAAGTTGAACAAAATCGAGCTCTCGACTACAGTGGCCGGGGGCCAGCTCCCGGGGAGGTCGCGGCAAGCCATGAACGTGCGGATACGTCGCTGGGACCGGCTCGGCGCCGAAGAGCGCGAGAGGGTGCTCAAGCGCTCGGAAAGCGACATCGAAGAGGTGCTTCCCGCCGTGCGGGGCATCATCGAGCGGGTGAGGGCCGAGGGGGACGCCGCGCTGCGCGCCCTCGCCCGAGAGCTCGACCGAGCGGAGCTCGGCCGCCTGCCGCTTCGCGTCGAGCGGGACGAGTTTCGGCGGGCCCGCGAGACGCTCCCGGCCCGGGTGCGCTCGGCGCTCGACTACGCGATCGAGAACGTCCGCCGCTTTCACGAGCACCAGCGGCCCCGAGCCGCGGACCTCATCGAGGTTCGCCCCGGACTCTACGCCGCGGAGCGCGCGACCCCCATCCCCTCGGCGGGGCTCTACGTGCCGCGCGGCCGGGGGAGCTTTCCGTCGATGCTCTACATGCTCGCGATCCCCGCGCGAATCGCCGGGGTCGAGGAGATCAGGATCGTCACGCCCCCCGAGCCCTCAGGCGCGGTCGACGCGGCCTGCCTCGTCGCGGCGGAGCTCTGCGGGGTCGAGGAGGTCTACCGCTCGGGCGGCGCCCAGGCGATCGCCGCGCTCGCCTACGGCACCGAGAGCATCCGGCCGGTCGCGAAGGTCGTCGGCCCCGGCAGCCGGTACGTCGCCGCGGCGAAGCGCCTCCTCTCCTCCGTGATCGACGGCGGAGTCCCCGCCGGGCCCTCGGAATCGATCATTCTCGCCGACGACTCCCCGG
The DNA here is from genome assembly GCA_030041455.1 of Spirochaetia bacterium. Lineage (GTDB taxonomy): Bacteria > Spirochaetota > Spirochaetia > DAHUYW01 > DAHUYW01 > DAHUYW01. The sequence goes on along the minus strand of JASHNV010000034.1, from coordinate 21,901 downwards.
ATCCCTACACGGTCGCGCTCGACCTCATGATCGAGGCGGAGCACGGCTCGGATTCCTCCGCGCTCCTCGTCACGCCCTCCGAGACGCTCGCCGAGCGCGTCGCCTCCCATGTCGAGGCGCTCGCCGCGACGATGAGCGAGCCGCGCCGGACCTACGTGGGCGACGTGCTCTCAGGCTACGGGGGCGTGCTCGTCACCGGCGACATGGAGGAGGCGATCGCCTTCGTGAACGAGTTCTCCCCCGAACACCTGCAGATCCGCACGCGAGAGCCGTTCGCCGCGCTCTCCTCCATCCGCCACGCGGGGGAGATCCTGCTCGGGGAGCACACCCCTTTTTCCGCCGCGAACTACGCGATCGGCGCGAACGCGGTCCTGCCGACCGGCGGCAGGGCGAAAACCTGGTCGCCGGTTTCCGTGAGGGACTTCATGAAGCGCACCTCGGTCGTCTTCGCGACGAGCGAAGGCCTCCGCGACCTCGCGCCCCACGTGACGGCGCTCGCCGACTACGAGGGCTTCCCCGCCCACGCCGCGGCGATCAGACGGCGCGACGGCGGGCCGACGGCGCCCTAAGGAGGTCAGCGCAATGCCCGAGGTCATCCGGAGGATCGAGTCCGTCGACGAAGGCTTCGCCTACATCGAGTCCTTCACGAACTTCGAGCGCACCGACAGCCAGCCGGTTCGAGCCTACCGCCTCGACCGGATGCGCGCGCTCCTCGATCTCTTCGGCCATCCGGAGCGCGACTTCCGTTCCATTCACCTCGCCGGATCAAAGGGCAAGGGCTCGACGGCGCTCTTCGTCGCCTCGATCTTGAAAGCCGCGGGAATCAAGACCGGTCTCTACGCCTCCCCGCACGTCGCCACCTATCGCGAGCGCATCACCCTCTCGGGAGCCTTCTTCGACGACGACGCCTATGTCGACGGCATCAACCGGATTCTCGCGCGCATCGCCTCGCTCGGCGCCGACGCGCTCGCCGGACGCGGGGAAGCGACGACCTTCGAGCTCCTCACGCTCCTCGCCTTCATCATGTTCCGCGAAGCCGGTTGCAAGTGGGCGGTCATCGAAACCGGCATAGGAGGCAGGCTCGACGCGACCAACGTCATCACGCCGGTCGCCTGCCTCCTCACGCCCGTCGAGCTCGAGCACACCGACCTCCTCGGCACCACCCTTCCGCAGATCGCCACCGAGAAGGCCGGAATCATCAAGGACTCGGTGCCCGCGTTCTCGGGCTACCAGCACCCGGAGGTGCGCGCCGTCTTCGCCGCCACCGGCGCCCTCAGGCGGGCGCCGATCAGGTTCCTCGCCGACGAGGTCGAAAGCATCGACGTCGCGCTCGGCCTTGAGGCTTCTCGCGCGGCGGTCACGTGGCGGGAGGCCGCAGGGCGGCCAGGCACCGATGCGTTCCTCCTCGCGATGCCCGGCGAGGTCCAAGCCGAGAACGCCGCGCTCGCCCTGCTCGCGGCGAGGACGCTCTTCGGCGGCCAAGGCGCGGAGGATCGGCCGGACGACTGGCCGAGGCTCACCGAGGCGGCCTTGGCCGAAGGGCTCGCCTTCGCCCGCCTTCCGGGCCGCATGGAGGTGATCGAGCGGCCGGGCGGGACGATCGTTCTCGACGTCGCGCACACGCCGGTCTCCGTCTCGCGCCTGCTCTCCTCGTATCGAAAGCTCTTTCCCTCGCCGTCCATCCTCCTCTTCGGCTCGGTGACGGGGAAAAACCACGAGGGCATGGCCGACGTCCTCGCGCCCGCCTTCGACCGGATCATCATCTCCACGCCGGGCACCTTCAAGAAGAGCGATCCTCGGGCTCTCGCGGAGATCTTCCACGGAAGAAACCCCGCCACCCGGCTCGTCGAGGATCCCGGCGAGGCGCTCGCCGAGGCCGAGCGCCTGTCGCGCGCGTCGGGAGGGGCGAGGGGTCTTCCGATCCTCGTGACCGGCTCGTTCTACATGGTCGCGGAGATCCGCAGGCTCGTGGTCTAACCTCCCTGGGGAAGCTTGCGCGCCGATGCCCGCGGGGCGAGCGCGGGAGGGGGCGCGAGCTGTCGCGAAGGCGGGGAGCGCTGGTGCGTTCACGGCCGGGATCCTGTCTTCGAGCCCGAGAGGGGCCGATCGACCTCCCCGCCGTCCTTGACACCCCGGGCGCTTCGGGATTCCACTCAACGTACGGGAGGAGCGATGATCTCCGAGCGATTGAGACGTCTCGTGCCCTACACCCCCGGCGAGCAACCGCAGGGCCGAGAGTACATCAAGCTGAACACGAACGAGAACCCCTACCCTCCGGCGCCGGAGGTCTTCGCGGCCCTGTCGGGCTTCGATCCCGCCGTCCTCCGCCGCTATCCGGATCCGAGCGCCTCGCGGCTGCGCGAGGCGGTGGCGGCCGAGGTCGGGCTCTCCCGCGACCTCGTTTTCGCGGGCAACGGCTCGGATGAGGTCCTCTCCTTCGCCTTTTTTTCTTTTTTCGAGGGCGGGCGAGGCCCCCTGCTCCTCCCGGAGTTCACCTACAGCTTCTACCCCGTCTTTTGCGATTTCTACGGCATTCCGCTCAAGCGGATCCCCCTCGAGCCCGATCTCTCCTTCGATCCCCGCCGGTTCGTCGGGGAGCCGAGCTCCTGCGGCGCGGCCTTCGCGAACCCCAACGCGCCCACCGGCATCGGGGTGGCGCGGAGGGAGATCGAGCTCCTCCTCGAGCGCTATCCGCGCGACCGGGTGATCCTCGTCGACGAGGCCTACGTCGACTTCGGCGGGGAGAGCGTGGTCGGGCTCGTCGAGAGCCACGAGAATCTCCTCGTCGTTCAGACCTTCTCGAAAAGCCGCGCGCTCGCCGGCATGAGGCTCGGCTTCGCCTTCGGCGCGAAGCCGCTCATCGCGGCGCTCGAGGCGGCGAAGGACGCTTTCAACTCCTACCCGCTCGACGCGATCGCGCAGGCGGTCGGGATCGCGGCGGCGAAGGCGAGCGCGTATTACCGAGAGATGAACCGGAAGGTGATGGCGACCCGGGAGCGCTTCTCCCGCTCGGCGCGCAATCTCGGTTTTCGGGTTCTCCCGTCGAGCGCGAACTTCGTCCTCGCCTCCCTGCCGGCCCGCTCGGGCCGGGAGCTCTACTCCTCCCTGAAGGAGCGCGGGATCCTCGTCCGCCACTTCGACATCCAAGGCATCCGCGACTTCGTCCGGGTGACGATCGGCACCGACGCCGAGATGGACGCGCTGCTCGCGCAGATGCGCGCGCTTGCCGATGATCGAGCTCCTTGAGGGCCGCCTCCTCGTGACGACCGGGGACATCACCGAGATGACGACCGACGCGATCGTCAACGCCGCGAACAGCGGTCTCCTCGGCGGCGGGGGAGTCGACGGAGCGATCCACCGCCGCGGCGGGCCCGCCATTCTCGAGGCCTGCCGGGAGATCAGGCGCTCCCGCTACCCCGACGGGCTTCCGGCGGGCGAAGCGGTGGCGACGACCGGCGGCAGGCTTCAGGCCCGGCGGGTGATCCACACGGTCGGTCCGATCTGGGCGGGGGGAACGGAGGGCGAGGAGCGGACCCTCGCGAGCGCCTACCGAAGCTCGCTCGCGATCGCGGCGGAGGAGCGTCTCGCGTCGGTCGCCTTTCCCGCGATCTCGACGGGCGTCTATCGGTTTCCGAAGCCGCTCGCCGCGCGGATCGCCTTCCGCGCGATCCGCGAGCACCTCGCGGCGAACGCGCTCCCCCGGACCGTCTACCTGGTCTTCTTCCTCTCCGCGGATCAGGACCTTTTTCTCGCCTCGATCGGGGACCTCGACTGACCGGAAGGAGGCCGCGTGTCGCTCAATTGGCGCGAAATCGACCTCGTGCTCTCCGAGCTGGCGCTTGCCGGATGCCACATCCAGCGGATTGTCCAGCCCGATTTCTCCTCCCTCGTCCTCGGGCTCTACCGGCCCGCCGATCCCTTCGCGCTCCTCGTCTCCCTCGCGCCGGGGAAAACGCGCCTCCACCGGCTCGGGGCCGACATCGCGGAGCCCGAGAAGCTGCAGCGCTTCGCGCAGTTCCTGCGCTCGCGCGTCAAGGGCGGCAAGATCGTCGAGGCCCGCCAGCTCGGCGCGGAGCGCATCATCCTGCTCAGGGTCGTCCACGGCGAGGTCGCGACGAGGCTCTGGATCCGTCTGTGGAGCGGAGCGGCGAACGTCGTCGCAACCGACGATGAGGGCGTCATTCTCGACGCGTTCTACCGCAGGCCCGCGCGAGGCGAGGTGACCGGCGGCCGCTTCGATCCCGAGGGCCTCGCGTCGCTCGCGCGGAAGCCGGAGAAGGCCTACGAGGTGCGCGACCTTCCCGGAGCCGGGAGCTTCAACGAGCGCGTCGAGCGCGCCTATGGCCGTCTCGGCGGCCACGGCGACGTCGAGACGCTGAAGGCCAGCGTGGTCGAGCTCCTCGCCGAGCGCGAGAGGCGCGTGCGGTCCACGCTCGCAGAGCTCGAGGGAAAGCTCTCGGAGTACGAGCACTACGAAGAGCTCAGGACCCTCGGCGATCTCGTCATGAGCAACCTCCCGAGCGTGCGCCCCGGCGACCGGTGGCTTTCGGCGGAGAGCTTCGCCGCGAACGGCGGGCGCATCGAGATTCCGCTCAAGGAACAGCTGAGCGCGCGGGAGAACGCGGCGCTCTACTACGAACGGTACAAGAAGGCGAAATCGGGCCTCGCCAACGTGAGGGAGGAAATCGCCGAGCACGGCAAGCTCCTCGAGGCCATCGCGAGGGATCGCGAGTCGGTCGCGGCGATCGAGGACCCGCGAAAGCTCGCCGCCTACGCGCGCCGACTCGAGAAGCAGCAGACCCAGCGGAAGGCGAGCGCCTCGCGGGAGACGCGGCCGGGCCTCGAGTACCGCTCGGGCGCCTACACGATCCTCGTCGGCCGATCGGCGACCGAGAACGACGCGCTCCTTCGCAGGCACGTGAAGGGCAACGACTACTGGCTGCACAGCCGCGATTATCCCGGCGCGTACGTGTTCGTCAAAAGCATCGCGGCGAAGAGCCTCCCCCTCGAGGTTCTCCTCGACGCCGCGAACCTCGCGCTCTACTACAGCAAGGCGAAGGCAGGCGGCCGGGCCGACCTCTACTACACCCAAGTCAAGCATCTCAGGCGGCCCCGCGAAGGCAGGCTCGGCCTCGTGCTGCCGACCCACGAAAAGAACCTCTCGGTCGCGCTCGACGAGAAGCGGCTCGATCGCCTCTTCAACGTTCGAGACTCGCTCCTCGGCACGCTCGGCTAGGGTCCTCGAGCGGGCGCCAAGATCGAGACCGCCTGAGAGGCGGCCGCTTCGGCTTCCCGCCTCGGAGCCCGACGCCGTCCGGAGGCGCGCGCCCGGGATCCCCTTGAAAAGGTCGCGAAAAGCGAGGAAATTGTCTGAAGGAGCCCGGCCGGTCTCCCGCGGGGCCCGGGCTTCCCTGGCGGCTCGCCTCGGACGCGTGTGGCGCCGTTCGGCACGGGGCTTCGCGCCGAGGGACCCGGCACCGAGGCCGTTCGCGTCTCGGTGAGGGTCCTCGTCGAGGTCCGCCAAAGAAGGGATCAGCATGACGAATAAGGAAAAGGTGCAGTGGGCGTGACGATCCGCGAGCTCTCTCCGGGGATCGGGAGGCTCACCATCGACGGAACGGATTTCTTCGGGGTCAGGGTCTCCTCCCACACGCGGGGCGTGGGCGGCCAGCTCCTCGACGCGAGGCGCGAGACCGGCTGGATCGTGCGGGGGGAGGAGGTCGCGCCATGGGAGCTCGCGGGGCTCATCGAGTGCGAGGGGCGCATCTACGCCTACGGTCCCGACCCCGACGGGCGCTCCCTATCGTCGCTCTTCGACGAGGACAAGCAGGCCGCGCTCGCGACGCTCGTCCGCCTCGGCGCCGCCTACCGTCTCCTCCTTGAGAGGAAGGCCGACCTCTCGCGGCCGCGCCTTGCGGGCGTCGCCCTCCTTCGCGACGGCTTTCTCTTTCTCCCGCGCGGCGTTCTCGACTATCTGCGCAGCTCGCAGACCGAACGGGAGCGGATCGACTCGACCGAGCTCTGGAGCCATCCCGATCTCGACGGGGAGAGCGGCGCGTCGTTCTTCCTCGCGCTTCTCGCCTACCGGGTCCTCACCGGCGAGCTCCCCTTCAAGGGAGCGAGCGAGGAGGAGCTCCACGAGCGCATGCGGACGCAGGTCTTTCTGCCTCCCCGCTACCTGTCGCCCGAGATCGCGCCCGAGGTCTCGGAGTCCGTCGCCCGCGCGCTCGCCTCGCCGCCTCGGCTCGCCGAGCTCGTCGACGATCTTTCGCGCTGGTCGAGGGACGGCTTCGCGAGAGCGCTGAGCGAGGGCGAGCGCCGGTCGATCGAGGACGTGGCGGGGAGAGCGCGCGCCAAGCAGGAGTCCGGCTTCAGGGTCAAGGGATACGTTCAGAGGAACTGGAGGATGATCCTCGTCACCGCGGCAATCGTCCTCGTCGTGGGGCTCGTGGGAGGCTCGATCGCGAAGAACGCGCTCAAGCCGCGGATCACCGTCGGCCTTTCGCCCGAAGCGGTGGTGCGCCTATTCTACACGAGCATCAACTCCTACGATTCCCTCGCGATGCAGGACTGCGTCGTCGGCGGCGCGGGCAAGTCCGAGATCACGGAAGCGACCACCCTCTACGTCACCGCGCGCGTGAGGGAGGGTTACGAAGGGAAGAGCGGCTACCTCCTCCCCGAGGAGTGGAGGCGCGAGGGGTACCGGCCGCTCAAGCCGGGCGAGGCGGTCTACGGCATCACGGATCTCTCGATCACGGAGAACGCGAACGGGAGCTTCGCCGTGAGCTATGAAAAATGGGTGCCCGAGGCTCCCCCGGACGCCGATCCGGAGGCGCAGGTCGTCATGCGGATCCACGCCGCGAAGCGCGTCGATCTCGTGACGGTGAAGAACGAGGGAAAGTTCTGGGCGATAACGAGCATCAAGAACGTCGAGCAGGAGGCCGTGGCGATTCCCTCCGAGCTCAGCGCCTCCTCGAGCCGATGAACCTCTCGATCTCCTCGCGCACCGTCCGCCCGTCGTCGGCCTCCACCCACCGGACGAGCGGGAGCGAACGGAAGAAGGTTATCTGCCGCTTGGCGTAGCGGCGGGAGTTGCGCGCGACGAGCTCCCGCAGCGACGCAAGCTCGGCGCCCTCGGGCTCCCGCGGCGGCTCGGCGCCGAGCGTCGCGGCGAACTCGCGGTAGCCGATGCCCCGCATTCCCGGGTCCCGAAAACCGTACCCCGCCTCGACGAGCGCTCCGACCTCCGCGAGGAGACCTCGAGCGAACATGTCGGCGACCCGCTCGTCGATTCGGCGGTAAAGCTCCGCTCGCGCTCGCTCGAGACCGAGGACGAGGAAATCGTAGCGCGTTCGGGGCTCCCCGGGAGGGGCGTACCGCGAGAGGGGCCGGCCCGCCGATCGCACGATCTCAAGGGCGCGCACGATCCGGTAGCGGTCGCCCGGCGCGATGCGCCGCGCCGCTTCGGGGTCCGCCTCCTCAAGCTCCGCGTGGAGAGCGCGCGCGCCTCGGCGCTCGACGGCGCGGCTGAGCTCGTCGCGAATCGCCGGGTCGACGGGCGGCGTGCCGGGCAGGCCGAGCAGGAAGTGCTTCAGGTAGAAGGCCGATCCGCCCGAGACGACCGGGATCTTGCCTCGCGAGAGAATCTCGGGAACGAGCCGGTCTGCGGCCTCGACGAAAGCGCCGACGCTGAAACCTTCGTTCGGGTCCAGGATGTCGATCAGATGGTGCGGGAGCGCGGCGCGGGTGGGCAGGTCGGGCTTGCCGGTGCCGATGTCCATGCCGCGGTAGATCTGGAGGGAGTCCGCGTTGACGACCTCCGCTTCGCCCCGAAGCTGCTCGGCGAGGAGGCCGGTCTTTCCCACCCCGGTCGGCCCGAAGAGGAGCACGACCGGGAGCGGCGCCCCAGGATCAGGGCTCGAGGCGGTATTCAACCTTCTTCGTGAGGATTTGACGAATCGCGGTGGAGACGATCTTTCCGTCGTTCTTGTCGACCTCTTCATCCCCGGCGACGGTGATTTGCATGGCGCGCCTGACCGCGGCGCAGGTCATTTCGTAGATGTTGTCGGTCCGGTCTATGAGGAGATCCAGGGGTATGATCATGACGACTCCGCGATCAAGGGTGAATAGCAAGGAATATACCAACAATGGAGGGGAATGACAATATGCGCGGTCCTGGAATTACCGCGGCGAGGCGTCACCGTCCGCCTGACGATCGAGGGGCAAGCGCGTCCTCCGCGCCTCCATCGATCGCGGACCCGCTTCCCCAAACCCTGGAAGTGAGAGCCGCTCCCGCGAGGCGGGAGACGCGTCGAGCTTGCGGGGAAGGGACGAATCGGAGAAAGGTGACGGTGCAATCCGCGAAGAGGCCGGGAAGGGACCGGGCGTCCGCCCGCCTCGCTCGTCGGGAAACGTCCGCGGAAGGCCTCGCGCGGCTCTCGCTCAGCGCCGGTCGAGGCCTCGCGTGCGAATCTCCCCGACGATGAGGTCCGCGGTCGCGTACTCGTCCTGCTTTTCGGTGTCGACGACGAGGTCCGCGAACGCGAAGACGTCGTTGTCGATCCCGTAAAGTCTGAGGTAACGCGCGCGATCACGCCGGTCGCGGTCCGTCGTCTCCGCGAGCACCTGCTCGAAGGTCTTGCCCTCCCGCTTCGCGATTCTGCGGGCGCGAACGTCCATCGAGGCGGTGAGGTAGACCCGCAGGTCCGCGTCCTTGAGAATCCAGATCGCCAAGCGCGAGCCGAGCACGCAATCGCCGAGCGACGCCATCTCGACTTGCTTTCGGTCGAGGTGACGGTCGTAGCTCGTGTCCTCCTCGGCAAGGCGGGAGAACTCGACGAAGCTCATATTGCGCTCCTGCGCCATGCTCCGGAAGGTATAGTTGATGAAGCGCAGCGACAGCCGGTCGGCCACGATCCTGCTCACGGTCGAGTTGCCGCAGCCGCTCTTGCCGGAGATGGCGATCTTGAGGCTATTCGACATTGCGGAGCTGCTCCCGGATGTTCTCAAGCGCGTCCTTCACGTCCACGACCGCTTGGTTGACCTCGAGAATGCCGCTCTTCGATCCGATCGTGTTCACCTCGCGGCCGAGCTCCTGGCACAGGAAGTCGAGCTTCTTGCCGCACGGCCCCGCGGCGGCGGCGAGACTCCTGAAGCTCGCGAGGTGCCCGGAGAGCCGGCTGATCTCCTCGGACATGGTCGCCTTCACGAGAAGCACCGCGGTCTCGGCGAGGAGCCGCTGCTCGTCGTAACTCTCGCCGAGCACCTCCGCGAAGCGCTCCTTGAGGTTCTTCTTGATGGCGCCTTCCATCGAGTCGGCGTGCCGCGCGATCGCGGCGGTCCGCTCCTCGATGAGGGCGACGTTCCTCATGATGTCGTTGAAGGTAAGCTCGCCCTCGGCGGTGCGCGTGCGCTCGAACTCGGCGAAGCTCCTCGCGATCTCGGGCTCGAGAATGCGCCAGAACGCCTCGACATCCGTGCTCCGCTCGACCTTCAGGAGCCCGTTTCCCCCGAGCAGCTCGTCCATCTGGAGGAGATCGCGCACGTCGATACGCGGCTCGGCGCCGATCGTCCGCGCGAGATCGGCGAGGACCTTCGCGTAGGCCGTCGCGGCCTTGGCGTCGAGAATGACCGCGAGATCCTGCTGGAAGTCGACCATACGGACCGTGAGCTCGACCCGCCCGCGCGCGATGCGCTCGGAAAGGAACTCCCTCGCCTTCGGCTCGATCGGAGTCAGCGCCTGCGGCAGGCTGACCATGATCTCGAGATAGCGATTGTTGTAGGACTTAAGCTCGACGGAGATATGGAGCCGCTCGGTGCGCCGGTCGCTGAATCCGTACCCCGTCATGCTCTTCATGCCGCACCCGCGGGCTTTCCCTCGCCTGCCGCGTAGGCGGCGTGCAGCGCGTGGGCAAGCGGCCAGTTGTTTCCCGCGCCCATCGTGATGAAGAGGTCGCCCGGCCGCAGGAGCGATCGGCAGAGCTCGAAGGCGTCCATCGGCTCCTCGACGTACCGGACGTCCGGATGGCGCTCGGCGGTGAGGCGGAAGAGGTCCTCTCCCGAGACGCTGCCGGAGCGCTCGCGCGCCGAGGCGTAGATCTTGTGGAGAATCACGACGTCCGCATCGGAAAAGCTCGAGGCGAACTCGCCGATGAGCGCTCCCGTGCGCGAGTAGGTGTGCGACATGAAGTCGACGACGATCCTGCGGCCGGGATAGAACTCCCGGAGGCCCGAGAGCGTCGAGCGAATCGCGGTCGGATGGTGGCCGTAGTCGTCGAAAAAAAGCACGCCGCCCGCCTCGCCGATGATCTCGCTCCTCCGCCTGCTTCCCGCGAACGCCTCGACTCCGGCCGCGATTCCGGCCATGTCGTCGGCGGTGACGGCTCCGCGCTCCTTCTCGGCGAGATGCACCGCGAGGGCGATCGCCGCGACCGCGTTGAGGACGTTGTGGCGCCCGGGAACCCGAAGCTTGAAGGCCGGCGAGATCCCCGCGAGGCGGAAGAAACTCATCCCGGGCTCGATTCCCTCCTCGACGATCCGAAACGCTCCTTCCGCGCTCCGGCCGTAGGGCACCGCCGAGAGATCGGGCCTCGCCTCGAGGGCGCGCCGCGCCACCTCCCTCGCTCCGGGATCGTCGACGCAGTAGATGAGCTCGCCGCCTCGCGGAAGCCTCCCCGCGTACTCCACGAAGGCGTCGTAGATATCCTCGAGGTCCTTGAAGTAGTCGAGATGGTCGCGCTCGACGTTCGTCACGACGATGCGCGAGGGATGAAAGCTCAGGAAATGCCTGCGGTACTCGCAGGTCTCGGCGACGAAGTACTTCTCGCCCAGAACGAGGGTCGACGAGTCCTCGAAGGAGGAGACCGCCGAGCCCGCGAGCACGGAAACCGGGAATCTGAGCGCCTTGAGAATCGCGCCGGCCATGGCGGTCGTCGTCGTCTTTCCGTTGACCCCCGAGATGCCGCTTGAGTCCGCGAGCTTCGAGAGAAGCCCGAGCGCCTCGGTGTAGACGAGGACGGGGATCCCGAGCTCGCGCGCGCGCAGGAGCTCGGGATTCTCCTCCGGGTTGTAGGCGGCGGAGTGGATCACGACCCTCGCATGGGCGGGCACGTTTTCCGCCGCGAAACGCTCGACGAAGGGGATGTGATAGCGCCTCAGGATCTCGTCGGTGTAGAACTTCTCGCTCACGTCCGACCCCGAGACGACGGCGCCTCGCTTGGTGAGGAGCTCGGCGAGGGCGGCCATCCCGCTGCCCTTGATTCCCGTCATATACACCGGAACGCCGGCGAGGGACCCGCTCATCGGAGAATCGGACATGGGCCCCATCATACGGATTCGTTCCCGGTTGTTCAAGAACGGCCGCCCGGGCGGGCTACCGCTTCGAGTTCAGCGACCGGACGAGCCTGAGCGCGGCGGAGCGCGGCGAAAGGCGCAGGAGCGCGACGGCCGCCTTGTTCGAAAAGCCGGGAACGATGAGCCGCTTTCCCGCGAGAAGCCCGCGAAGCGCGGCGTCGGCGACCGCCTCCGCGCTCATCACCCGCCGCCCGAAGAGCCGGGTCTCGGAGGTGCGCGCCACGACGTCGAAATTCGTCCTCGTCGCGCCGGGGCAGAGCGCCGACACCGTCACGCCGGTCCCCTCGAGCTCGGAAGAGAGCGCTTGCGAGAACGAGAGAACGAAGGCCTTCGTCGCGTAGTAAATGGGCATGAAAGGGCCCGGGACGAAGCCGGCGGTCGAGGCCACGTTCATGATGCGGCCGCGCCGGCGCGCGATCATCGGCGGGAGAAAATGACGGGTGAGGCGCACGAGGGCGTTGATGTTCACCTCGATCATGCTCATCTGGCGGGCGAGATCGGACTCGGCAAACGGCCCGTGGTCGCCGAAGCCCGCGTTGTTCACGAGGATGTCGACGCTTCGGCCGCTCCTCCCCACGGCGTCGAGGAGGCTCTCCACGCCGCCGCTCCCGCCGAGGTCGGCTTGGATCGGGACGATCTCGGCGCCCCGCGCCTCCCGGCCGAGCTCGGCGAGCTTCCCCGCGTCGCGCCCGGTTGCGATGACGGCGCGGCCACCGAGCGCGAGCCGTTTCGCAAGCTGCCAGCCGATCCCGCTCGTCGCGCCGGTGACGAGCGCGGTCTCCCGAGTCGCGCCGTCAGCCTGGTTCGACGGCATGCGGCACTCTGGATTCTCGTGGAGCGAGGAGGCGAGATCGGCGCGCTTCCTCGCACGGAGCGGAAACCGCGCCTCGGAGCGACGGGGGATCAAAGAGTCGCGACGACGTCCTGCTTCTTGTTGTGCGTGAGCGCGGCCCTGCACTGCTTGCAGATCTTGATCTTTTTCCCATTGATTTCCTGTTCGTAGAGCGCCTTGACGCCGGTGCGCTTGCACACCGGGCAAGCGCCTCGGCCGTGACTCGGAACGTTTCGAATGCCTCTGCCTCTGTGAGCCTTGGACATGCGGTCTCCTCGCGAGAAAAACACCGGGAACGTGGCCGTGACAGTAGCCCGAGGCGAGCGAGGTGTCAAGGGCTCGTACGAGGCTCGCTCGGGCAAGGGGGTGGCCTCCTCGCGGCGCGAAGCAGGCGCAAGGCGCCTTGAAGCGGGACTCAGGTCCGAAGGCGCGGAGCGCTCCCTTTAGCGCACGCGCGCGAGCTTTGCGAGGAGCTTCTCGAGGAGCTCGTGGGCGGCGAGGAGGTCTTCGGGGCGGGAGCGCATAACCCCTTCCTCAAGCCGCTGCACGAAGGGGTCCGGGGTAATCTCCTCCCGGCAGTTCTCGACGAGCCCCGCGATGCTGCCGACGGTCGCTTCGAGATGAAACTGGAGGCCGACCACCTTGGACTCGTACTCGAAGGCCTGGTGCTCGCACGCCTCGTTCCCGGCGATGTGGAGAGCGCCCGGCGGAATGCCGAACGTGTCCCCGTGCCAATGGAAGGCCGGGAAGCGCTCCGGGAAGTCTCCGAAGAGCGTCGAGCGGCGCGCCATCCACTCGAGCTTCACCGGGTACCAGCCGATCTCCCGCTCCTCGTTCTTGATGACCTGAGCGCCGAGAGCGTCGGCGACGAGCTGGGCGCCGAGGCACACTCCGAGGACCGCCTTTCCCGCGTCGATCGCGGCCTGAATGAACGCCTTCTCGGGCGCAAGCCAGGGATAGCGGACATCCTCGTAGATGTTCATCGGTCCGCCCATGACGAGGAGGAGGTCGAGGTCGCCGAGCTCCGGGAGCCAGGGGGTCTCGTAGAGACGCGTCGAGACGATCGAGTGCCCGTTGCGGGCCGCCCACTGCGCGATGTGGGCGGGGCCTTCGAACGGCGCGTGCTCGAGGGAATGGATTCGCATGGGACCTCCCGCCTCCTTGTAGCACGGAAGGAAGCGGCGGGCAAGAGCGCCCGCGCGCGGGAGCGGGCGCACGAAGGCGCCCATGACAGCGCTCGGCCGTTCAGGCTATACTGGCTCATGGTGCGCATCAACGACAACTACGCGAAGCTCCAGTCCTCCTATCTTTTCACGACTGTGTCGCGGAAGACCGCCGCCTTCCACGAGGCGCATCCTGAGCGCGAGATCATCCGCCTCGGAATCGGGGACGTCACGCTGCCCCTGCCCCGGTCGATCGTCCGCGCGTTCCGCGAGGCGGTCGACGAGATGGGCGAGGGTCCGACCTTCCGCGGCTACGGGCCCGAGCAGGGCTACGAGTTCCTCCGAAAGCTGATCGCCGAGCGCGACTTCCAGGCGCGCGGCGCCCGGATCGACGCCGCGGAGGTCTTCGTGAGCGACGGCGCGAAGTCCGACACGGCGAACATTCAGGAGCTTTTCGCCCTCGACGTGAGGGTGGCGCTCCCCGACCCCGTCTACCCCGTCTACGTCGACACGAACGTGATGGCGGGACGGACTGGCGCGTTCCGCGCCGGGCGCTACGAAGGCCTCTGCTATCTCGACGCGACGGAGGCGAACGGCTACGTGCCCGAGCCGCCCGAGGACGAGGTCGACGTCATCTACCTCTGCTTTCCGAACAACCCGACCGGAGCGACCGCGAGCAGGGCCCAGCTCGAGCGGTGGGTCGCCTACGCCCGCGAGCACCGCTCCCTCATCCTCTTCGACGCCGCCTACGAGGCGTTCATCCGCGACGAGTCCCTTCCCCGCTCGATCTTCGAGATTCCCGGCGCCAAGGAGGTCGCGATCGAGTTTCGGAGCTTCTCGAAGACCGCCGGCTTCACGGGCACCCGCTGCGCGTACACCGTCGTCCCGCGGGAATGCGCCGCGCCGGGTCCCGACGGCGCTCCGGTGAGCCTCCATGAGCTCTGGAGCCGGCGCCAGACGACGAAGTTCAACGGAGTCTCCTATCCGGTCCAGCGGGCGGCCGCGGCGGTTTACAGCGAGGAGGGATCGAGGGAGACTCGCGCGCACCTCGATTACTACCTCGCGAACGCGAAGCTGATCCGCGCGAAGCTCGTCGAGCTCGGCGTGCCGTGCTCCGGCGGCGAGAGCTCGCCCTACGTGTGGGCGCGGGTCGGAGGGGACTCGTGGGCCTTTTTCGACCGGCTCCTCGGCGAGGCCGGCGTGGTCTGCACGCCGGGGAGCGGCTTCGGTCTGTGCGGCGAGGGCTACGTCAGATTCAGCGCCTTCAACGAGCGCGGGAAGGTCGAGGCGGCGCTCGATCGGATCGGTTCGATGGCGATCGGCGGCTAACGTTCCGCCGGAAGGAGTTCTCCTCGATGGACAGCGTGCTGGAACGGATCGGCGAGCTCGGGATCGTGCCGGTCGTGAAGCTCGGCGACCCGGGCGAGGCGCTCGGGCTCGGGAAAGCGCTCCTCGCCGCCGACCTTCCGGTCGCCGAGGTGACCTTCCGTACCCCGGCGGCGGAAGAGTCGATCCGCGTGCTCGCCTCGCAGGTGCCTGAGCTGCTCGTGGGGGCGGGCACGGTGCTCTCGACGGAACAGGCCGACCGGGCGATCGGGGCGGGGGCGCGCTTCATCGTCGCGCCGGGGCTCAATCCGAGAGTCGTCGAGCACTGCCTCGGCCGCGGGGTGACCGTGATTCCCGGGGTCGACTCGGCGACCCAGATCGAGACGGCGCTCGAGATGGGCCTCGCCGCGCTGAAGTTCTTTCCCGCCGAGGCGAGCGGAGGAGTCGAGAAGATCAAAGCGCTCTCGGCTCCCTTCGCCGACGTCAGGTTCGTCCCGACCGGGGGGATCACCCCTTCCAATATGTCCGGCTATCTCGACCTTCCGCAGGTCCTCGCGGTCGGCGGGAGCTGGATGGTGAAGCAGGAGCTCCTCGCCTCGGGGAGTTTCGCCGAGGTCACCCGGCTCGCCCGGGAAGCGGTCCTCTCGATGCTCGGCTTCAAGGTGCGCCACGTGGGCATCAACGAGGCGTCGCCTGAGCGCGCGCGCGAAAGCGCGGACGCCTTCGCGGAGCTCTTCGGCTTTCGCGTCCGGGAGGCGAGCGGCTCGTACTTTCTCGACCCCGCGATCGAGATCCTCAAGCGGCCGGGCAGGGGCGAGCGCGGCCACCTCGCCGTCGAGACAAGCTCGATGCGCCGCGCGACGGCCTACCTCCTGAGGCGCGGCTTCCGCCTCCTTCCCGACGGCGGCGCGAGCCCGGGCGTCGAGCCGGACTTCGCCTACCTCGAGCGCGAGATCTCGGGATTCGCGATCCACCTGCTCAAGCGGTAGCGCGTCCCTTGCTTTTTTCTCGCCCTGAATTTACGCTGGTTTCTCGGGGCGCGAGCCGCCCTCCGCGCACGCTCCCATGGCTTCGAGAGCGACGAGATCCTTCTCTCGGACGGCATGTAGCATGAAAGATTCCCTCCCGATTTCCGAGCCTAAGCGGATCGCCCGGGCGCTCGCCGCCCAGATCGGCGGCGTCTTCGTCGGCGACCCCGGGGTCATCCACAACCTCATCGTCGGATTCTGCGCGGGCCTCCACGTCCTCATCGAGGACGTGCCCGGGGTCGGCAAGACCACCCTCGCTCTCGCGCTCGCTCGAAGCACCGGGCTCGACTTCGGACGAATCCAGTTCACCCCGGATCTCCTGCCGGGGGACATCCTCGGCATGACCGTCTGGAGCGCGGAGCGGCGCGACTTCCTCTTCAAGCCCGGCGCGATCATGCACCAGTTCATCCTCGGCGACGAGATCAACCGCGCCTCGGCGCGCACGCAGTCGGCGCTCCTCGAGGCGATGCAGGAGGAGGCCGTGACGATGGACGGCACGACCTACCGCCTGCCGTCGCCGTTCTTCGTCATTGCGACCCAGAATCCCGCGAGCTTCACCGGGACCTTCCTGCTCCCGGAATCCCAAGCGGACCGCTTCGGAATCTCCTTCAGCCTCGGCTACCCCGCCCCCGAGGCGGAGGTCACCATCCTCGACCGCTTCAGCGAGGCGAACCCCCTCGAGGCGCTCGCCCCGGTCACGAGCGCACAGGAGGTCGACGCGATCCGCGAGGCGGTCGGGCGGGTGCGCGTCGAGCGCTCGATCAAGGAGTACCTCGTCGCCGTCGCGCGACTCACGCGGTCAAGCGCGAAAGTCAAGCTCGGCTTGAGCCCGCGCGGCACGCGCCACCTGTTCCGCGCCGCGCAGTGCGAGGCGCTCCTCGACGGTCGAGACTTCGTCATTCCCGAGGACGTCCTGAGGACCGCGCCGCTCGTCCTTCCCCATCGGATCGTGCTCTCGGCCGACGCCAAGATGGAGGCGACGAGCGCGATCGCCGTCGTCGCCGAGCTCCTCGGCAAGCTCCCGCTTCCGGCCGGCGTGTGAGGCGTCGGTCGTCCGGGGAGCGATCGCGCGAGAGGCTCGATTCCCGAGCGCGACTCGGACGGAACGCGCGCTCTTTACATCATGTACCGCTTTGGTTAGAGTCTCGTTATGACGAGTGATGCCGAAGCCGCTTCATACCGGCTGTTCGTCCGGCCCGAGTTCGCCGCGAGCTTCGATCGGGAGGCGCGCCGCCTTCCCGACGAGCTCCGATCGTTCATGATTACCTCGTCGGGCTGGCGAAAGGTCTTCGCCGCGGATGAAGAGAGCGGCGACTCGTCGATAAGCGAGGCGAACGCCGAGATCGTCGCCGTGAGCGCGTCGGTGTTCGCGCGCTTCATAAAGGAAAAAGGCGGCGAGGCGCCCTGGGTCGTCGCGCTCGCGACCGACACGAGACCGACCGGTCCCGCGATCGCGGGCGTCATGGCGCGCGCGCTCCTCGCCGAGGGCGTGACCGTCCGGTTTCTTCGAGTTGCCGCGGCGCCTGAGATCATGGCCTACGCCCGGGTCGCGAAGCTCGCCGGCTTCGCCTACGTGACGGCAAGCCACAACCCGATCGGCCACAACGGCTTCAAGTTCGGCCTTTCAGACGGCGGCGTGCTCGGAGCTGCCGATTCTCAGGCGCTCGCCGTCGCCTTCGGCGAGACGATTCAGGACGCAGGGAGGTGCGCCGAGATCCGCTCGCAGGCGAGCCGCGTGGAGAGCGCCCGTCTCGAGGCGCTCTACGAGGAGTCGTCGCGATGGAAGAGCGCCGCGATCGAGGCGTACCTTCGCTTCACGAGGGAGGTCGTCACCGGATACTCGGATCCCGAGAAGCAGGAAGAGCTCCTCGCGGAGCTCGCCCGCGGCGCGAAGCGGCGCGGCATCGGGGTGGTAGCCGAGCTCAACGGCAGCGCGCGCACCCGCTCGATCGACGAGAGCTTCCTCAAGAGTCTCGGCGTGAAGGTCCGCGTGGTGAACGGCGAGCCGGGCCGGATCGTCCATCGCATCGTTCCCGAGGGGGCCTCCCTCGCGCAGTGCAGCGAAGAGCTTGAGCGCGCGCACGCGAGCGACCGGGGCTACCTCCTCGGATACGTCCCCGACAACGACGGCGACCGCGGCAATATCGTCTTCTTCAACGCGCGCTCGGGCCGCGGGGAGATTCTCCACGCCCAGGAGGTCTTCGCGCTCTGCTGCGTCGCCGAGCTCGCCTACCTCGTCTATTCCGGGAAGCTCACCTACAACGGCTCGGGCAAGGCGGTTCAGAAGGTGGCCGTGGTCGTCAACGACCCGACGTCGCTGCGCATCGAAGCGATCGCGAAAGCCTTCGATGCGCGGGTCTTTCGCGCGGAGGTCGGCGAGGCGAACGTGGTGAACCTCGCCCGCGACAGCCGGAAATCCGGGTTCGTCGTGCGGATCCTCGGCGAGGGGTCGAACGGCGGCAACATCACGCATCCGGCCGCGGTTCGCGACCCGATCAACACGCTTTCGGCGTTCCTCAAGCTGCTGCTCCTCGACTCCGCGCCCGGCGCGCCGGGCCTCTACGAGATCTGGTGCAGGCGAAGCGGCCAGGAGTACGCGCCGGGAAGCGGCTTCGCGGAGATGGTCGCGAGCCTGCCGAAGTTCGCGACGACCGATATCTACGAGTCGCGCGCCCTTATCGACGTCCGCACCCAGGATCAAGTCGCGCTCAAGGAGCGCTTCGAGGAGATCTTTTCACAGGATTGGGAGGAGCGGCGCGACGAGCTCCGCGACCGCTTCGCCATCTCGAGCTGGGAGGAGATCAACTATGAAGGCATCAACGAGGTGCACGGTTTCGGGAGAACCTATCGCTCGGGCAAGCAGCGCGGCGGGCTGAAGATCCTCTTCAAGGACGAGTCCGGGCGGGGCATCGCCTTCATTTGGATGCGCGGCTCGAACACCGAGCCGGTCTTCCGGATCCTCGCCGACGTGCGCGGCGGGAATTCCGCCGACGAGGCGTGGCTCCTCTCCTGGCTCGTCTCGATGCTCAGGCGGGCCGAGGACGCGATACCGGCCGCTAAGCCTTGAAGACCTTCTGAATCCGCTCGAGCGCCCAGCCCGCCTCCTCGTCGTCCATGACGATCGGCGGAGTGAGGCGGACGATGCCGCTTCCCGCCGTGTTGCAGAGGAGTCCTTCGCGGATGAGCCGCGTGCAGAGCTCCTCCGCGCTCGGCGCGTCGGGAACGATCTCGATGCCGAGCATCATGCCCCGTCCCTTGACCCGCTTCACGATGGGGCTTGAGAGCCCTTCGATTTCCTTTTTCAAGTGGGCTCCCATCCTCGCGGCGTTCGCGACGAGCTCCTCCTCGACGAGGACTTTCAGCGCGGCGCGGCCGACGGCGCAGGCGAGCGGGTTGGCGCCGAAGGTGCTCCCGTGGTCTCCCGGGCCGAACACGTCGAGAATCTCCCCGCGGGCGAGGACCGCCGAGACCGGGAGGAACCCTCCTCCGAGCGATTTCCCGAGGATCACCGCGTCCGCCTTGACCGCGTCGTGCTCCTCGGCGAGGAGCTTGCCCGTCCTTCCGAGCCCGGTTTGGATCTCGTCGAGGAGGAGACAGACGTTGCTCGCCGCGCAGAGCTTCGCCGCCTCGCGAAGGAACCCGTCGGGCGGGACGTTCATGCCGCCCTCCCCCTGGATCGGCTCGACGAGGAAACCGGCCGTGGCGGGGGTGATCGCCTCTTTGAGGGCCTTGACGTCTCCGTAGGGAACGACCTTGAACCCTCCGGGAAAGGGCCCGAACCCCTGGCGGTACTTCTCGACGCTGCTGAACCCGATGACCGCGATGGTCCGGCCGTGGAAGTTGCCGGAGCAGACGATGATCTCGGCCTTGCCCTCGGGAATCTTCTTCTTTTGGTAGCCCCACTTGCGGACCGCTTTCAGCGCGGTCTCCACGGCCTCGACTCCGCTGTTCATGAGGATCGCCCGCCGGGAGCCCGTGAGATCGCAGAGCTCCTTGTACAGCGGACCGGCCTGATCGGTCCGGAAGGCGCGGGAGACGATGCTCACCTTGTCGGCCTGCTCGACGAAGGCCTTGTGGATCTTCGGATGGCAGTGGCCGTGGTTCACCGCGCCGTACGCCGAGACGCAGTCGAGATAGCGATTGCCGTCGGTGTCCCACACCCATACGCCCTTTCCGCGCGCGATCACGACGTCGAAGGGCTTGTAGTTGTTCGTTCCGTAGGTCGTCTCGAGGCGCGCATATTCCTCTTGAGTCATGTCGTCCCCTCAATGGATAGGCTTCGCTTTGGCGCTGTGTTCAGCCGTTCCTGAAAGTCTTTCTTGGCAGTAACGGAGATTGTAGTGCGGATCGCCGTTTTGGTAAAGGCGAGCGCGCTCGTTAACGATCCGGGATGCGATAGCGGCCGGGCTCCTCGAGGACCACGAGCCCGTCGGTCTCAAGGCCGCCGAGCGCGCGCGCGACCCTCTCGGGATCGACGCGCAGCATCGCCGCAAGCTCGTCGGCCGCCGCGGCGTCGCTCGACGCGAGCGCCTTGAGAATGCCTCCGCGGATCTGGCGGTCGGAGTTCTCGAAGCGCGCCTGGCGCGCGTAGTGCGCGCTTCTTCGGTTCGGATTCGGGAGGCGCCCGCGCAGCATGGAGCCGAAGTCCATGAGCGCGTAGTACCAGCCGCGAGGGTCGGCGCGGTCGACGGTCGCCTCGACGAGGGGGAGAATCTCGCGGTCGCGCACCCCGTCGCGGTCCTTGAAGAAGTAGTGGATAAAGACGCGCCGGATGTTCGTCTCGACGAGCGCGACCGGCGCCTGGAAAGCGAAGGCGCAGACCGCGGCCGCGGTGTAGGGTCCGATTCCGGGGAACGCACGGAGGACCTCGACGCGCCCGGGAAGGACCCCTCCGTGCTCCCGGATCACGCGCTCGGCGCAGTTTTTCAGCGCCTTCGCGCGGCGGTTGTAGCCGAGCCCCTGCCATTCCTCGAGGACCTCCCGGAGCGTGGCGGCCGCGAGCGCGGCGAAGGTCGGGAAGCGGCCGAGAAAGGAACGGTACTTCGGCTCGACGCGCTCGGTTTGGGTCTGCTGCAGCATGAGCTCGGAGACGAGAATTGCGTAGGGATCGGTCGTCTCGCGCCAGGGAAAGCGCCGAGGGTGCGCGCGATAGTACCCCCAGACGAGAGCCGCGAAGCGCGAGCGAAGCTCCGCGGGCAGCTCTCGGGAGCCGGTCAGATCTCCGAAGGGCGCGAAGGGGTCCCCGCCGTCGGCGAAGAGCGGCCCTTCGAAGGAAGCGATGTCCGTCACGGTATTGCGAGGCCGAGCACGGCCGCCTGCCGAGTGCTCGCCCCGCATGCTTCGCGCAGCGCGAGGAAAATCCGCGCCGGGGCGTCCTCGGGCTCGACGCGAACGACCTCGGCGGAGCCCGCTTGAGCGCGCTCGGCCTGTCTCCTCCGAGGGGACGCGGCGTAGGCGCGCTTCGCATGCCCAGGGGGGACGGCCGGCGCGTCTTGCGACGCGGGGACGGCGTCCGCCTCGATCGTGTCGATCGCGCTCCGCTCGTCGGGGACGACCGGGCTCCTCTCGGTGAGGGAGACGCCGAGGTCCGAAGGCAGTCCGGAGATCGTCGGGAATCCCCCCGCCTCCGCGAAACGTGCGGCGATCTCCTGCCGCTCCCTTTCGAGGTCGAGCGTGCCGGGATCGGCGAAGAGCTCGTTCACGACATCGCCTGAGACGGAGCAGTCATGTCGCGGTGCGTCCTCGTACCACAGAACGATACGACGCCCCGGACCGCGAGAAGAATCACGAACGCGATACCGAAGAGGATGACAGGAAGAGGGTTGACCGGCGAGATCACGAAGAAAAGGACGAACGTCGCCGCCGAATCGTACCACTGCGAGAGGTCGGCGACGAGGTCCCTTCGATGAGAACGGTATGGGAGACGGATGCGCGGGTGCGGACGTTCGGATAGAAAGCCGCTCGCGAAGAGGTCGACCTTGAGCTCGGAGGCGGACGTCGCGCCCGGATGCGGAAGGGGACCGCGAGCCTCCGGTCGACCAATTCGATATCGAAGACCGCGAGGCACGCGTTGAACGCGGCATCGTGAGCTCCCGCCGTCTGCTATATTCTATTGGATCTAACGACATCGTACTTCCTACCTCACTTCGCCCCCGGGACCTTTCGACCGCCCGTGGTGCGCCTGACGATGAGCTGTCTTC
>JASHNV010000192.1 GCA_030041455.1 Spirochaetia bacterium | reverse complement strand
AGTCCTCTTTCTTGACGCCGCGCGGAAGATACCGCGTCGCGCCGATCCGGAGGCCTTCCCCCGGCGCGCAGGGAGTCGCGATCCGAAACGTGGAAAGAAGGAGCTTCGCGGCGCGGCCGGAGTCCGGGCTCGCGGATGTCCGGTCGCTCGACGGTTTGTCTTTCATGGGCGCTCCGGTGAGCATAGCCCCCGAGGCTCCGGGACGCAAGAGCGCTCTCCTCGCGAACGATCCTCGTCCTTCGCGCCCTCAGGCGGGAGCGGCCCTGAGTACGCTTGCCGAAAAAGTTCCGCGAAGCCGTCGCGCGATCGAGAAATCGGGGCTCGCCGGGCGTCAGGGGTTCCCTTGACCTTCCGCGCGGGAGTCCGGGCGTATGCCGAGGACAAGGTCCAAGCCGATTTCAAAGTCCTCGTCTTTGCCGCGAGCGGACGTCGCCAGGGCCGCGACCGCGGAGGCGATCGCCGGATAGTGCTTCGAGAGCCACGGGATCGCCCCGGGCAGGTCTTCGGGCCCGGCCTGCTCCTCGATCACGTGCCCGAAGGTGAAGGAGACACAGGTCTTCTCGATATCGCGCGCAAGGAGGACAGGAAGGCCGAAGCGCACCAGACCGCTCAGCGTTTCGTCGACGAAGCGCGCGAGAGTCGGCGCGGAGCCGAAGCTCGCTCCCGCGACGACTCGCGCCCCCTCGCGGTGGGAAAGCATCGCGGCGCGCAGGCGCCGAAACCTCCGTTTGACCCAGTCCTTCCAATCGTCGCCGCCGGGAGCGCCTGGCTCATCGGGAAACTCGTCCCGCAGAATCGTGTCGGCCATGGTCTCGATCAGCTCCCGCTTGTTCTTGAAGTGCCAGTAGAGGGCGGGCGCCTTGACCGAGAGCGCCTCGCCGAGACGCCGAAGCGACAGCCGGTCGAGTCCGATCCGATCGAGTACCTGGAGCGCGGCCCGAACGATGATCTCGCGGTCGAGTTGCATGGCAGGCTGGTTATCTCCGGGAACGAAGGCTTCGGGACAAATCCCGGCCCGAGCGCGTCGAAGCGCGTCGACGCCGCGCAGGTGAGTCTACCACGGCTTCGCATGGGGAGGAAGGGAGGAGCGGGCGACCAAGCCGAAGACCGCCTATCCGTGTCGGTTCCCGGACCTTGGTCGAAAGTCGATCACACGGTCTCGGAAACCCCGATCACACCGGCCTCGCACGATCTCGATCGTTCACCGGGCTCCTTCTCGGCGTGTTTCCCGCGTCCTCCTCGCCAGGCCCGCCGGTCCGAATCGCCCAGATGCGAAACAGTCGAACAAAAAGGTGGCTGGGATCACAAAGTCGTCTATATGTAAACAACACCTTGCTATTTGCTTTCGAGAGTTCCTCCGCCTATACTTTGGTTATCAAACTAGGACATTGGCGAGACGGTACGAGGAAAGGTGAGCACGTGAGATCGCGGAAGTCCTACGCTGCGTCGGTCGCGGTGGTGACCGGCGCAGCTTCGGGTATCGGACTCGCACTCTCGCGGGAGCTCGTCCATCGTGGAGCGTCGGTCGCCCTCCTCGACAACGACGTCGAGCGGCTCGATCGTTCAGTGCGCGCCCTCGACGCAAGGTCGGGGGCGGTCCTGGGCCTTCACTGCGACGTGACCGATCGGAAGGCACTTGCTGAAGCGATGGCGAAGACGCGTCAGGCCCTCGGGCCGATCCACTACTTCTTGAACAACGCGGGTGTGGGCGGAACCCTCGCTTTCGCCCGCGCCACCGACGAGCATTGGCGGAGGATTCTCGACGTGAATCTCCTCGGCGTGATCCATGGCACGACGACGGCCTTCGAGATCATGGCCTCACAAGGCTTCGGACACATCGTGAACGTCTCCTCGATCGCGGGTCTCCTTCCGATTCCCGGACAGGCGCTCTACAACACGACGAAGTTCGCCGTCGTGGGGCTCTCACTCTCGCTATACCACGAGCTCGCGGCTTACGGCATTCATCTCACGCTCGTCTGCCCAGGGCCGGTCGTGACTCCCATCTGGGGGAAGCCGATCATCGGGCCAGCCGTTCCCACAGATACGTGGCGCGTGCCGACCGGCGCGGTGGAGCCCGGGGCGGCCGCCGCGAAAATTCTCGACGGTGTTGCGGCGAACAGACGGCTCATCGTTTTTCCCGCTCGTGATCGGAGGGCATTCCGGCTTTATCGCTTCGCGCCGTTCCTGCTCGAGCCGACCTTTCGGGCGATGGCGAGGAAGCAGGGAGGCGAGATGCCGCCGGCAAGCTGACGGCTCAGCCGCAACCGTCCGGTAGAGGAGCTGCTGCGGCTTGGCGACAAGGACGATCGTCGGACGGTGAGCTTCACATCCGCGCGAAACGGAGGTCGCTTGAATGAATCGAGAATACGAAAACGTACATTTATGCGACAAAAAAGAGAACTCAAGGGCTTTCTTTGATTCTGTCGCTCCAAAGTACTATAAACTTTGCCAAAACTGGCTGGCGCAAAAGCCTCCCCCGCTTGAAAGAGGAAAGGACGATTGGGGCGTTGTGGTGGTTTTCGAGGAATGGAAGCGAGCGAGAGGTGATTTGAGGGAGTAAGAAAATGGAACGGGGAAAGAGGTCGTGGCGAGGTGAGTGTGTCGTCCGAAAAAAGGTATGACGGGGTAGGCGGGAAAGGTGACATCATGTCACCTTCTATTTTGAAGAGATTGGAGCTTCGCGGAATCAATCGGGGGTGCTTAGGAATGAGGGGTGGTAGAAAGCCGTTTTTCCGTCGCCTGGCGCTCGGGGTATTTCCCGAATGGGCACTGATTAGTGCGGAGGTATACATCGTTGTGGCCTTGCTCTTTTATTTCTGCAGCGTTGGAGGCCACCTTTCGTCGGAACCGAGCGCGTGGGGAGCCTTTGGCGCGTATTTCGGAGGGGTCGTGGCACCCGCCATTTCCTTTTTGTCTGTGATCGCGCTCGTTACGAGCATCAGGCTGCAAAGGAACGCCCTGGAAATGCAAGACTGGCAAATCCAGGAGCAGCAGAATCAATTGGCAAGCCAAAACGAGGAGATCAAGAGACAACAGGAAGAGTTTCGCCTTCAGCGGTTCGATTCCGTCTTCTTTGGCTTGTGGACGGTACACAATGAGCTTGTTTCGTCGCTTGGCAACGATCGAATGGGGCGGAATGGTCTGCAAGAACTTGAGTTCAGAGTCCAACAGGACCTTGGCCGCGGTGGCTTCCCTGCGGACCTCAGACCATTCGCGGAGAGTCTTCTCTCATTGTTCGAGCATATTGAGACACAGAGGCTCGAATCAGAAAAGGCTCGTTACTTGAGAATCGTTGTCGGTCGTATGACGCCGGGTCAGGGGAAGATCCTTAGGAGCTACGGGAATAGTCTCGACGGTGATCGAAGGCTTTTTGTTGAGCGTCTTTTGACGTCAGTCGACAGACAGTGACGTGTAGGTTCAAGGTACAGATGTCACGACATCTTTGAATACAGAGCTTGCCAAGGAGTCCTCCCGAGGAGCGTGGCTTGAGATGGCCAGCACCCTATTCTCGTCGTGCTCATGGGACGAGCGAGAGCTTCCATCCGACCTCAGAGGCGAGTGACCCGTCCGCGTGGGATGACTGGACTTGAGGCGAATTGCGCAGAACTCTAACGATTTCCTCCATCGGTGTGGATTCAAACCAGAACCGTTGCGAGTAGTTGCCAGCGTCAGTGCTAAGGACGTCGAGGAGGACGCGGTCCCGGAGGCGAGCTCTTCACGGCGGGTTCGACGTCGCGCCGAGAAAGGTCGACCCGCGCGCGGAAGGACGGTCGGCACCGTCCTCTCATGCCGCTTGACCGCTCTCGATGGCGAAAGGCACCCTGCCGGGGCGGTTTCGGCAGGGATGAGGAAACCTTCGACGCTACGGGCGTTGCGAGGGGACTTGCGGCGAGCGCCCGACGACGGAGCGCGATACCCGGATGCGCTCGAGTCCGCCGATGTCGCTTTGAGGGCGCGAACTGCGAGCGCTTTGCCTTCGCAGTGCTCGGCCGCTTCGGGCTCCCGATTCCCCCTTTCCGCTCGAGCGAACTCTGGGAGGACCGATCGGTAACCCGACGCGCCGGCCGCTTGCGGCCCCTCGATCTCCTTCTCTTGAACGAGTCTCAGTCGGCATGCGGAGCGCAAGGAGGTGTCTTCGTCGGCTAAGTCCTTCATCTCCGCGAGGGGGTCCGGATGCCCCGGTTTGGAAGCGTGAGGAGTTTCGAAGCGATCGAAGGAGCGCTTCCTCGTCGGCGCAACGCGGGTGACCGACGCGTGAAAGCGGGTCGATCTCCCGAACCGGCTCGCGCATCGAGACTCAGGCGCCCCGGTACCGGGACTCGGGCAGCCGGGCTCCGAGAGCGCGGCCGCGATCCGCCGTCTCGAAGGCTCGGGCGTGTCACGGCACGATACCGATCCACTGGCTTTCGACGTTGCTCGGATTCAAGCCGGACGCCGAGGCGACCGCGCGAATCTCCCAGGTGTAGGAAGCGGGGTTGTAGAGCGTAAGCGTGACTCCGGAGGCGGTCGCGGTGGCGTCCTCCGAGAGCGTGATCTGACTGGGGCTGTCGACCGATTGTACCGCCGCGCCGTCGGGAATCCCGCTTCCGGAGACCGGGTCCCCGGCGGAAGCGCCGGTCGTGCTTGAGATGTCGGCGACGGTCGCGCTTCCCGACGTCGTGGTCCCCCCGGTCAGCGTCGCCACCGCAAGCGGCGAGAGCTCGATCGGGCCCGTGTACGCGACCGCCGACGAAAAGGGCGGAAGAAAGGGCGCCGAGGTATCGGTGGTGTAGTAGATCGTGGCATCCTGAGTCGTCGTCGCGAGCATCACGGTCGCAGGCGGCCCTTCCGGCGCATACGCGTAGCTCACCGTGATCGTCGGCACGGCCGCGCTTCCGGGACCGGTGTCGAGGTCGCAGCCGGATGAGAGGAGCGCCGCGAGCGCGAGGACGCTCCGCGAGAGGGCTCGGTGAGCTCCGCGCGCGACCGGAGAAAATCCTGATCTCAAACGCCTCGGGAAGCGAGGCAGCATCTCCTGAGCTCTCCCCGTTCGACGGTCTTCCGCGCGCGCTGCCGAGCTGAGCTCGAACCGGCCGGAGGCCCGTCGCGACCAGTATGAACGGCGAACGGCGGTTGATCCAGAGTCCCGCCCGTCATCGCGCCGGGGAGGCGAAGACGGGCACGCGGCGTCGACCGAAGCCCGATGTCCCTTCCCCGGGGCGGGATGGTCTCGGTCTCGCTCACTTGATCGCGCCGAGCGTGAGGCCGCGCACGAGGTAGCGGGACACGAGCGCGGCGAAGGCGAGCACCGGGAGGACGATCAGGGTGCCTGCGGCCATCACGTCGCCCCACGGGACCTCGTATCCCCCGAGAAAGGTCAGGGCTACGACCGGCGCGGTCCGCGACGCGAGGCTCGGAATGAGCGCCTGCGCATAGAGAAGCTCGTTCCACGCGAAGAGCGCCACGAGGATCCCGGACACGACCACTCCGGGCAGCGCGAGAGGAACCATGATGCGGATGAACGCGCCGAAGACCGAAGTCCCGTCGATTCGGGCCACCTCCTCGAGCTCCGCAGGTATCGAGCGGAATTGGTCCACCATGAGCCAGACCGCGAGCGGTACCCCGAAGGTCTGGTAAATGGCCACGAGGAGCCATCGCGAGCCGAGCAGGTGGAGCTTCGTCGCAATGAGGAAATAGGGAATGACGAGCACGACGGGGATGATCATCCAGTTGCTGACGAACCAGAACCAGACGTCCCTCCGGAAACGGAATTGATAGCGGGCGATGCCGTAGCCGGCGGGCACCCCGAGGAGGAGGGACAAGAGCGTCGTGAGGCCCGCGATGGAAAGGGAATTGGCTAGGGCTCCCATCATGTTGGTGTCGTGAAGGACCGTGCCGTAATGCGCCAGGGTCGGCTTCCAGAGCCATACCGGAGGAACGGCAAAGAGCTGGTTGTCGGTCTTGAAGGACGCGGAGACCATCCAGTAGATGGGGAACAGCGCGAGGACGATCACGACCACGAGGCCCGCCGCGTGGAGCGCGTCGAGGAGGAGGATTCGCCGTCGATCGCGAGACGATCCGGCGCGGGCCGGACGCGGAATGCGGGTGTCCATAGGCGGTGTCGTGCCTCCTTTGCCTCCGGCGGGGTCTTTGTTCCGACGGAAGACGACGTCCATCAGGCTTCGGGTTCCCGATAAAAGAACCGTATGTAGAGCTGCGAAAGGACCAAGGTGACGACGAGCATGATCACCGACTCCGCGGCGGCTTGGCCGGCGTCGAAGGCCCGAAAGGAGAGGCGCTCCATCTGAAGGCTGATCAGGTCCGTGGACTCTCCCGGGCCGCCGCGGGTGAGGGTGTAGATCATGTCGAACAGCTTGATCATGTAGGCGGTCTGGAATATCGCCGCCGCCGTCAGGCCCGGAATGAGGTACGGAAGCCGGATGTGGCGAAGGCGCTTCAGCCACGAGTTGCTCTCGAGGAAAAACGCGTCCTCCATCTCGACGGGTATCGTCGCGAGCGTGGCGAGCATGACGAGCGCCACGAAAGGGGTCCACTGCCACACTTGGAGAGCGAATACCGACACCATGGCGAGGGTGGGGCTTCCGAGCCAATCCACCGGCCGAATCCCCGCGAGGCCGACGAGGTAATTGACGACGCCGAACTGCGTGTTGAAGATGAGCGCCCCGAAAAGCCCGACGACGACCGGCGTCGTCGCGATCGGCAGCACGAGGATGACCCGGGTGAAGGCGCGAAGACCGTCGTTCCTCGGACGATCGAGCAGGAAGGCGATCCCGAGACCGAGCACCATCTCCACGGGAAGAGCGACGAGCACGAAAAACCCCGTGCGGAGCATCGCCCCGATGAAGAGCGAGGAGCGGAGGGAATCGATATAGTTGTCGAAGCCTACAAAGGGCGTTCCGAGGTAGATCGTGTCGAGGTGGTATCGCTCGAAGGAGGTCACGAACGTAAAAACGAGGGGATACAGTCCGACGAGGAGAAGAAATCCGAATCCCGGAAGAATAAAAAGCCAGGGAACGAGCGTTCGACGTTGCCGTGACATTCTCGGGCTTCTCTCCTTTTCGAGACCTTCCGGGACGAACCGCCGCGCGCGCGACGACGACCCGAGCACGATGAGCATGGCCGCCCGGCCTTTTCCGGGAGCTTGGGGATTCGACCCCAAGCTCCCGGGCGCGCTTCTCCTCGAAGATCGCGCGGCTTCTGATGCGAACGGCTACTCTATCTTCGGCTTCGTGCCGCTATAGTATCCCGCGTCGCCGAGGACCTTCTTGAACTCGTCGCTGATGTTCTGCAAGCCTTGGTCGACCGTCACCTGGCCGAGCTCGATTTGGGTACCCCAATTCGAGGTGATCTCGGAGAGCTGCGGCCACTCCGGGAAACGGGGCCTGAAAATGTCGGTCGTCGTTTTCCACGAGTCGACCATCGGAGCGAGGTACGGGTACTGCGCCTGGTTGGCCGGATCGCCGTCGGCGCTGATGCGGGCGACGACCGCCCCGTTCTCGATGAGCGGCTTCGCCATTTCCTTCGACGTCAGCCACTGGATGAACAGCCACGACGCGTTCTGCAGCTTCTCGGGGATCTGCGAGCTCACCATGTAGGCGAATCCCCCGAAGGCGGGCACGGCGCCGCTCGGTCCCGCGGGCTCGGTGGTGACGCCGAGATCGTTCACGATCTTCGACTGGGAAGGATCCACGAGGGTGGCGTAAAAGGAGGACCATTCCGTGATCATCGCGACTTTGCCCTGGGCGAGGAGCTGAACGACCTCGCCGTGGTCGTCGTTCACGATGCCGTCGGGCATGTACTGGAGGAGCTTTTGGCGGAACTCGATCCCGGCCTTGGCGCTCGCCGACGTGACCTCGGGCTGGAAGGTCGCGGGGTCGAGGAACTCGCCGCCCCACGGCCACAGGAAGCGCGCGAAGGCGTCGCAGCTCTGCGTCTCGCCCCTCCTCGACTGCAACGCGAAGGCGTAGACGCCCTTCGCCCTGTCGGTGAGCCGCGGCGCGTAGACGTTGAGGAGGTCGTCCCACGTCTTCGGCGGGCCGCTGAAGCCCGCGTCGCGGAGCATGGCCTTGTTGTAGTAGAGCAGCCCCGAGTAGGAGTCGAAGGGAATCCCGAGCAGCTTGTCTCCCCACGTGAAGGCCTTCAGCCAGATGGGAATGAAGTCGCTCATGTCGAAGTCGGGCTTGGTAAGGGCCGTGTTGTCGAGGAAGTGCCGCACCGGGACGACCCAGTCGGCCTGGCCGAAGACCCCCGGCCACACGACGTCGGTGAGAATGACGTCGAACTGCTGGCTCTGGGAGACGAAGTTGAGCGTCTCCTCCTTCAGCGTGCTCTCGTACGGGTAGATCGCCCAGTTGACCTTGATGCCGGTCTGTTGCTCGAACTGAGGCGTCAGCTTCTGGGCCGCCGCGTAGCTTGGCCGGTCCAGCCCGACGACGGTGATCGTGGTGCCTTGATAATCGTTTGCGCTCGAAGCCGCCTCCCTCTCGCCCGCGGCGAAGGCCGAGAGCGCGGAGCCGAGCAAGAACGCCGCCGAAAGCGCGGCGGCGAGAAGGGACCTTCCGCTACCGCTACGTATGTGCATAGAAACCTCCTTGGCAAAATCCAGGCATTGGCCCGGCGGGCTCGCAATGCACAAGCAGGATAGCGCCGGTTCGGAGCGCGGCATAGTTACATCAGTAACGGAAAATGTACCTTTTTTGTAATCAATCACTCGAAAAAATAGGAATAGAGCTCTCGAGCTTTCTGAACCGCCTCTTGCCGGTCGGAGGCGCCGAGCTTGGAGTAGATCGCGCTCACGTAGTTGCGGACCGTCTGCTCTCCGACGTGGATCTCGGAGGCGATCGCCTTGTTCGAAAGGCCGCGAAGCATGTGCTTGATGATCGTGCGCTCGCGACCGGTCAGGTCCCAGTACCACTCGGGCAGCGGGCTTCCGTTCGCCCGTTCGGTCTCCCGGCGCGTGCCGTAGAGCTGCTGCACGAGATGGCCGGCGATGTCGGGCGCGATGAGGATCGAGCCGTCCCTCACCGCGCGGACGGCGGAAACGAGCATTTGCGGCGCGATGTTCTTGAGGAGGTAGCCTTTCGCGCCGTTGTGGAGCGCCTGGGACACGTACTCGTCTTCCTCGAAGGTCGTGAGCATGATGATCGCGGTGTCCGGCCAGCGGCCGTGGATCGCGCGGGCGGTCGCGACCCCGTCCATCACGGGCATCCGCACGTCGAGGAGGACGACGTCGCTCGGCCCGCGCTCCATCTGCCTGAGCGCTTCCTCGCCGTTGAGCGCGATCCCGACGACCTCCATGTCCTTCGCGAGCCCCTCGATGACCACCTTCAGGCTCTCGACGAAGAGGTACTGATCATCCACCAAGAGCAGGCGTATTTTTTCCATAGCTGTCCTCCCGAAGGGGAAATCCGGCCTGGACGGAGAAGCCGCCGGCCGTCGGCCCCGCCCTCAGGGACCCGCCGATCTGCGCGACGCGCTCCCGCATGCCCTGGATCCCGATGCCCTCCGTGAGCGGGGAGCTCAAGCCGGAGCCGTTGTCGCTCACCACCACCGATACCCGGTCCCCCTCGCACCAGAAACGCACGGTGATCTCGGTCGCCCTGCCGTGCCGGAAGGCGTTCGTCATGCACTCCTGGAGGAGCCGGTAGATCGCCCGTTCCGCCCGCTCCGGCAGCGCGGTCGGGAGGTTGCCGAACTCGACGCGCACCGCAACTCCGGTTATGGACTGGAACGTCCGGGTGAGCCTGAGGAACAGGTTCGCGCCCACGGGCCGCCGCTCGCCCTGATCCCGGAGCCGATGGAGCGCGCGCCGTGCGTCCTGGATGCTCTCGTTGATGTGAGTCTGCGCGTCCGACAGGAGCTGGCGGACGCGAGCGCGGTCGTTCGCGTCGCTATAGAGCGCCGCCTGCACGATCATGAGCATGTTCGTCATCGTGTACCCGACGATGTCGTGGATCTCGCGGGTGATTCGGTGCCGCTCGATCTCCATGGACTCCTCGCGGACGAAGGTCGCGTGGTTCTGATACTCGACGTTCGCGTCGGTGAGCCGGCGGATCGCCTCGTTCATGCGATCCGCCTCCGCCGCCTGCCGCTCGATGCGGCCGCGTTGGCTCCTGATCGTGGCCGCGAGCGCCGCGGTGAGCGCGCTTGAGCCGACGAAGAGGAGCTCCTGGGCGCCGGCCGAGGAGGTCGGCGCGCCCCACGCCTGGTGGGGCGCCATCGCCGCAAGCCCGGCGGCGAGCGAGGCCGCCGTCATGCAGGCGCCGAGGGGCCACCGATAGGCCGCGAAGTAATCCGTCACGAGGGGCAGGAAGGCGAACACGACGACGCCGGCCGCCGCTCCGAGCGCCTGCGCGAGGAAAAGCACGCCGCCGAGGCGGGCTATGAGCAGCCAGATGAGGACCCGCGTTCGAAAGAAGCCGCCTGCGAGCGCGAAGAGCATCGAGGCCGCGACGACGAAGACGATCTGGGGATCGCGGTCGGCCGGGAGGTGGAGGCTGTCCCGGCCGATCAGGAATGCCGCGAGCGACACGAGGTAGCAGCCGACCTGGAGCCCGGCCGCCTCGATCACCCGGCGCGCGCGGACCCCGGAGAAGAAGGCTCCCGGGCTGCCGAGCTTGCTCCGCCGTGTCCCTTGGAACCTGGGCTCTTCGAGCGCGAGATCGCCGTCCTCCTCATAGCCGCTCCCACGCACGGTTGCCGCCTCCCGCCGGTTCTCGCTCCGGCGGCCGCGCACCGGGGCTCGCGGTCTCGCCGGCATGGGGCCTGCGGGAACGGCCGTCCAGGCTCGGGGCCGCCGCCTTCCGGCGGCGCGATCGACGGCCCGCGACCGCCCGACTCCCGGTCCCCCGGTCCTCTCGCGCTTCGCGCGATCGGTCTCGGGGGCTATTATGGAGCGCCTCACGGGGGATGATCCAGACCCGCCGCAAAGGCGCGGTCCTCGCGGTCTTTTAGGAGCGGGGAGACGATCGGATTCCGGAGTTCCCGGGCTCATGGAGGGGCGCCGCCGCTCCCGCCTGCTTGACGAGCACGACGGTGATGTCGTCCTGCAGGGGCGCGGCGGCACGGAAATGATGGAAGCTCTCGAACAGCTTGACCCGAAAGCTCTCGAGGCCGAGGCCCGAGTACGCGCGAAGCAACCGCTCCACCGTCGCGATCGAGAACACCTCGCCTCGCAGATTGCGCTGCTCGAAGAGGCCGTCGGTGAAGAGGAGCAGCATGTCGTCGGGGGCGAGCCGGTAGCGGAACGACGTCGGGCTCAAATCGCCGGTCACGCCGATCGGGAGATTCTCGGTTCCGCCCACGAGCCTGCGCAATCTGCCGGCCGAGTAGACGAAGCCGTACCCGTGGCCGAGGTCGCAGACCTCGGCCACGCCGGTCGCCTGGTCGATATCGACGAAGATCCCGGTCAGGTACTT
Source organism: Spirochaetia bacterium (assembly GCA_030041455.1). Lineage (GTDB taxonomy): Bacteria > Spirochaetota > Spirochaetia > DAHUYW01 > DAHUYW01 > DAHUYW01. The sequence goes on along the minus strand of JASHNV010000192.1, from coordinate 312 downwards.
GTCCTGCTGGAACGTGCCGAGCAGGAACTCGTTCAGGCTCTTGATGAGGGGGAAAAGGCCGAGACGGAGATCGAACGTGTGGATGATCCCGTGGAGAACGGAGGTGACGAGGGATGCGGCGACTCCCTTCCCCGAGACGTCGCCGATGCACACGAGCTGGCGGGACCCTCCGTAGCGGACCGCGGTGTAGAAGTCCCCTCCCACCCCCTTCGCCATGAAGGAGGAGCACAGCACGTCGAAGCGGTCTCCTGAAAAGTGCTCGAACTCCTTGACGATCCGCATCTGGATGGTGCGGGCGAGCTCGATGTCGCG
>JASHNV010000191.1 GCA_030041455.1 Spirochaetia bacterium | reverse complement strand
CTCGCCGGAATCCTTCGGATTAATACCGACGAGCACCTTCATGAGCGTCGACTTGCCGGCGCCATTCTCTCCGACGAGTGCGTGAATCTCCCCCTCGTCGAGGTCGAAGTCGACCCCGCGAAGGGCGTGAACCCCGGTAAAGCGCTTGTCGATTTTCTCCATCCGCAGAATCTGCCGACCCATGGGCGAAACTCCTTGTAGACGACCCTCATCATCGCACGCGTTCAACCCGCGGTCAAACCGCCGTCGCTCCCCACGGCGCAACGCGAACGCGAAATTTTCCGGCGAGGGGCTCGCCGCCGCCGGCGGGTACCGTCGAACCGGCGCACCTCGCGGGTTTTGGGTCGACGCGCCAAGTGCTCAGCTCGGACTCGGTCGAGAACGTTTTTTGAATTCCCGCGCCACGAATGGCTTGACCATCGAACGCTACCAAGGGTGCAATGTAATCGATTGCACGGCCTATCGTACGCGACTGTCCGTAAGTTGTCAAGCTTTATCGGGAGCTATCAGCCCGTCGGACGTGTCTCCGGCCGCAGGAATTTTCAATATAAAGACACTCCAGCCGATAGAAAGCGATCCGAGCAATCCCATACCCCTCCTCGGCGGTGACGTTTCCACCACGCCCGTCACCTACAACCCACGAACCAGCTTCCTCGCGGCACAACTCGGCAAGCCTTGACGCACTGGTACCTCACATCCGCAATGAAATCCTCATCGCGGCCAAACAAGCGAGATGTGGAAAATAGACGCCGGAACACCATGACGGGACGCGAAGCCCGTCGCCTCGCGCGAGGAGCTTCGGGGCGGCAGGGCTCTCTCGCGGTCATCACGGGGGACGGACCTCCGGCATGACCCCGCGGCGATCGGCACATACCGGGCTCGAGATCCGCCGCGACGAGATTGGCCGCCGTCGGACGGTTCTAGAAGACGAGACGCCTCGCACGACGTCCAGGACGCGGAGGTTCGGTCAGAGATACCTTCTTACGCGGCCGCAGTATTCCAGGTACTCCTCGCCATAGCGCGTCTTGAGAAACGCTTCTTCTCGCACTACCTGACGGTGGAACAGAAGGACCCCCGCCACCGCGTAGACCAACAGAATCCAGTTGGGGAATACCAAGAACTGCCCGAGAAGGACCCAAGCGAACGCGACGTAAATGGGATTCCGGCTGAGGGCGAAAACCCCCGTCGTGACCAGCTTGTCGGAATTGCCCGTATCGATACCGACACGGAAACTCGTTCCAAAGAACACAAGGGTCGACAACAGCAGCAGGATCCCTGCCAAACCGACGGCCGCGCCGACCCAGGAGGCGATTTCCGAGCAGAAAAACACCTGGAGACTCACCGCAGGCCAACCGAAGGCGTCGGCAAATACGAGGTAAAAATAGAAAAGAGCAAACGGCGGAATGAGAAAATCCGTCTTGTCGAGCTCTCCGAGATGCATCGCCTTGACGCCTTTTCTTCTCATCGCCACGACGCGGGTAGCGACCGCGAGAACCGCTAAGATCAACGTGAGAGCCGCGATCATTTTTTGCATAGTACCCTCTTCTCCGTCGATGCGGAATCGGACATGGTGCGCGTCCAATTCCGCGATCGGGAGCCCTCCGCCGTCGAGCCTGCTCCGGCCGGCTCCCGCTCACGCCCCTATTCTACACCCGCCATCGCGACGTGACCCGTGCCCGGGATCAGGAACGAGGACGGCACGACGGCAACGATCGGTTCCCGCGAAGGGCGCTCGATTGAGGTCGATCTTCCGGGAGCGAAAGGCATCCCGAGAACGGCACGCTCGCGGAGCCGCGCCGAGACGTGAAAGAGCCGCTTACCCGAGAAACGCGCGGGCACCGGGACGTCCGCCTGGAAGCGAGCGAAACGTGCTGTTCAAACGGGAAGCGTCGGTGTACAGTCTGTCCGCATGCGATAACGGATTGCGGCTACACCGCCCGAACGGAGCCTTCCATGGGCATGGCCTCGAGGTCCTCGGAGCTTCTCTTCTTCGCTGAGCGCGGATCGGGTCCGCCCCTTCTGCTCATCCACGGGCTGATGATCAGCGGCGACATGTTCGAGCCGATCGTCGCGCACCTCGCCTCCGGACATCGCGTGATCATTCCCGACCTGCGGGGCCACGGACGAAGTCGAGGTCTCTCCTCGCCCTACACGGCCGCGCGGCTCGCCTCCGACCTCTCGCTCCTGCTCGACCATCTCGGCATCGGCTCTACCAGGGTGCTCGGCTATTCGCAGGGCGGCGCGATCGCGCAACAGTTCGTCCTCGACTACCCCATGCGATGCGACCGCCTCGTGCTCGCGTGCACCTACGCGTTCAACATGGCGACCTTTCGCGAGAGGCTTGAAGGCCGTCTCGTCCCCTTTCTTGTCCGGCTGCTCGGTATGAGGCGGTTCGCCAAGCTCGTCCTTTCCCAAGGCTTGAAGCAGGTCGACACGGAGCGCTCCGACTGGGTGACCCGCCTCATCGCCGACCAAGACGCACGGCTCATGATTGCCGCTTGGAGGGCGGCGATGGCGTTCGACAGCAGGCCTCGCCTCGCGGAGATCACCTGTCCGACGCTCGTCATCGCCGCCTCGAACGATACGGCGGTCCCCATCCACCATGCGAGGATGCTCCACGAAGGAATCCCCGGCTCTCGCCTCGTCGTCATCGACGGCGCCGACCACGCGCTCGTCTGGGCGCGTCCCGACGAGCTCACGCGGGCCCTGGACGAGTTCCTTCGGCGCTGACCAGGCTCCAGGCGATTCGGGAGGACCTCGTCGGCGACGCGAGGCGCCTCGCGCCGCGGGCGGGGCTCCGGGAGAGGCGGCCGCTCTCGCGGCAAACGCCCGAGCTCAGGCGAGCTTCTGCTTGAAGAAGCTTAGGATGAGAGGCCAGGTCAATTCCGCAGCTTCCTTGTGGTAGCTGGATCTATTGTCGGTGAGATAGGCGTGCGGAGCGCCGCTGAATTCCACGTCCACGTGGGTCTTCCCCGCCGCGTCCATGGCCGCGGGAATCTTCGACCACGTCTCCCGAGGGATGCGCGGGTCGGCTCCTCCCCAGAAGAACAGCATGGGCGCCGAGAGCCTCGAGACACGGTCCAACAGGTCCGCGATACCTCCGCCGTAGAGGGAGACGGCCGCCTTGAAGGAGAGGACGCTGTTGGCGATAAAGCTCGCGCGGCCGCCCATACAAAAGCCGACGACGCCGATCGCGTCACGCACCCCCGGCTGCTTGCCCAGCCACGCGTGGGCGGCGCGGACGTCGTTCTCGATCTCCTCCACCTTCAACGCCTGCATGAGGGGCATGACCACGTCCATGGGCGCTTCTACCCTGTCGAATCCCGGCGAGGTGCGATGAAAGAGCTCCGGAGCCACGACGAGATACCCTTCGGCGGCAATGCGGTCGGCGACTCGACGGATGTAATCGTTCACGCCGAAGGCTTCCTGCAGAACGATGACGCCTGCTTTCGGAGAGGAGGGACCCTTGGCAACGTAGGCGCTCATCTCGGTGCCGTCGGAAACCTGAAGTGCTATATAATTTTCCTTCATGGGGAGAAGTATAAAATCCCCGATAGGATTTTGCAATCCTTTGTCTTCCCGCGCCGTCCCGTCCGACCTGCTCGCGGACGATCGAGAGGTCGCGGCGCTTCCGCCGAGCATCCGGGTCGAATCGAGCCGGAGCGGCTCCTTCCCGCCTGAGACCTTCGCGTCGAACCCGGAACGACAGCCGTAGTCGGGGCTCCTGTCCGCCCGCGCGAACGAGCCGAAATCCGCCGTTACGACCTCCCGACCGGAGAGCTCGGTATCCGGATATCGGGGGAACACGGGGGAGGCTCGTCGAACCTTCCCTCCGCGAGGCGCCGGTCAAACGGACAGGCGCAGGCCTCTCGTCTGTAAATTGAAGACCCGAGGTGGTAGGATCCCTGTCCGTGGATCGCGTCGTCACGTCCTCCCTATTCGGCGCACTTTTCCTGTTTATCGTCATGGGGCTTGCCCTCTTCCTGGGCGCGGGGACGCTGCGCTTCTGGCAGGCATGGGTCTACCTCGGCGTTTTTTTCGCCGGTGTGGCCGGTATCACGGCCGCCCTCGTCAAGCATGACCGAAAGCTGCTCGAGCGGCGCGGGTCGGTGGGGCCGCTCGACGAAAGGGAGCCTCGCCAGAAGGCGATCCAAGCCGTCGCCGGCGCCCTTTTCCTCGGGCTGCTCCTGCTATCCGGCCTCGACCGTCGCTTCGGTTGGTCGGCGGTCCCGGTCGCGCTCGTGCTTGCATCGTATGCGTTCATTGCCGCCGGATTGGTCGTCATCCACCTCGTGTTCAAGGAGAACACCTTCGCGAGCGCGACGATCCAGGTCGAGAAAGACCAGCGGGTCGTTTCCACCGGCCCCTACGCGATCGTCCGCCACCCGATGTATTCGGGCGCGCTCGTGCTCATCCTCTTCACGCCGCTCGCCTTGGGATCCTCCTGGTCGCTCCTCATGGGGATTCCGTTCTCCGCGGTCATCGTCGCCCGGCTTCTCGACGAGGAACGGCAGTTGAGGAGGGATCTGACCGGGTACGAGGAATATCGCGCACAGGTGAGGTTCCGCCTGATTCCCCGAATTTGGTGACGACGAACGAACGGCGCCCCGCCCGGTTTGCCCGCCGACCGGGATTCTCTCTTCGGGACCTCGAGCTCGGAGCCCGGTCCCCCGCCGCCCGAGCGTCCCCGAACACGCTTCCTCCCGCCCGAGCGGGAAGCGGTTCCGACCGTGTGCGCAGAGGTTCGGACGCCGAGTTCGAGCATACGGTCGATGCCGATCGCGTTCGTCGGAGGGGTGAGGCTACGGAACACCGGGCCTGGCGAAGAGACGGCGGAGCGACTCCTCCGAGCTCGGCACGGATCCGAATACCTCTCGCTGCAGGGCGGTATCGGCGACGTATTTCCCGGTCTGAAAAAAGTCGAACATTGCCTTGAAATCGCGCATCCTTTCGCTGAACAGGCCGAAGAGCGCCAGGATCGGCGCCGCCGGAACCGGTCGAAGCGCGATCCTTCTTCCGAGCACCTCGGAGAGGATTCCGGCGATATCGCGGGCCGACAGGGGCCTGTCGGTACCGAGATCGATTCTCTTGTTGAGCGCTTTCGGATTGCCGACCGCCTGGACGAGGCACTGCGCGACGTCGTCGGGATCAACGTAGGTCCACCTCGTATCGGGCGGTCCAAAGCTTCGCAGGTGACCTTTGCGGACGCCCTTCCCCCAGAATTCGGCCGAGAAGAACGCGCCGGGGCGAAGCGAGACGAACGGCACCCCGCTCGCCTCAAGGTAGTCCTCGGTGAGCTTCTTCTGCCAGAAATGCGGTACCCCTTCGGCGAGGTCGCAGGCGAGCACGCTCGTGAAGACGAAGCGTCCGAGCCGTGCCTCCCGCGCCGCGTCGATGAGATTCCGATTGCCGGCGTCGTCCACGGTCTTCAGCGAATCGCCTCGCTTTCGAGCCGAATACCCGATCGCGGTCGTCACGAGCGACACGACGCCTTCCATCGCGGGGCGCAGGGACTCCCGATCGGTCAGATCGCCCCTGATCACCTCGACGCCCCTCGCTTCAAGCTTCGCGGAGTCGCTCCCCTCCCTCACGAGGGCGCGGACCGGGACGCCGAGATCCCGGAGTCTCGCGGCGACCTTTCCGCCGAGAAAACCGGTGGCGCCGACGACGAGGGTCGTGCCTTTCTGCGCGGGCGATCCTTCTTTCGGCATGGGAAAACCTCCTCGTGAAGCTCGCCGATTCTTCGTTCGGCAAGCGAAATGCTCTGCCTTTCACTAAGATAGTCTCGAAGAGTCAAAAGGGGAATCGATCTCGAAAGCTCGGGCGCCCTTTCCGGGGCCTTTCGCCGCGCCTCCGGCACCCGCCGATCGATGGCGGGAATGCGCATTCTTGTAGCCTGGGGGACTTTTCGCTCCGCTGTCACGGGCTTGCCGGCCTCCTTCCGGGCACGGCGCGATGAAAACGCCCGGAAAGCGTTTGACAAACTACCTAACATCCGTATAGTATAGGGAAACCGTGACCGGCCGACCCTTCGCGCACATTCCCGTTGTCCGCGCCAACGATCTCCCGCTTGCGGGACGAAGCGACGCCCCGAGCGGGATCTGGGAGCTGGACAACCTGGCCGGCCGGCTCGCCGAGCTCTCGGAGGAAGGCTTCTCGGGGGCGGTCACGTTTGTCGCGGGGATCATCGCCGAGGCGCAGCGGCGCAGGGAGCCCGTCGCCTGGATCGCCGCAAGCTCCTCGATCTTCTATCCCCCCGACTTCGCAAGGCTCCGCCTCGACCTCGCGGGGATCGCCGTCGTGCGGGCCGGGTCCCTTCAGGCTGCCGAGTGGCTCCTGCGCTCCGGCGCCTTCGGCCTCGTCATTATCGACGTAGGCTCCTCCGCGCAGGTCCCGGACTCCTCGCTCGGCCGCCTCCTGAAGCTCGCGGAGCGGGATCGGTGCGCGGTGATCTTTCTCACCCGAAAGCGCCCGGACCAGCCCTCGCTCGGCTCGATGATCTCGCTTCGAGGCTCCGTAACACGGTCCGGAGGGGATCCCTTCGCGAGCGAGATCGTTGTCGGCAAGGACAAGCGTCGCAGCCCGGGATCGAGGCAACGGAGCATCTACCATGGCCCTCCTGGGATGCATTAGCTTTCCGCAGCTTGCCCTCCAGATCCTGCTCCAAAAGAGGCCCGGGTGGAGGGAGCTTCCCGCCGCGGTCGTGCGGGAGGAGAAGCCGATGAGCCCCCTCCTCCTGCTCAATGAGGCGGCGCGTGAGCGGGGCGCCCGAGCAGGCATGCGCTTTGCCGAAGCGCTCTCGATCGTCCCGGACCTGAGGGCCGCGGCGGTGCCGCGGGAGGAGACCCGGGATGCGATGGACCGGATCATCGCCCTCCTCGCGACCTATACCCCGGAGATCGAGCCCTGTCCCTTCGATCCCGACGCGCTGTGGGTGAACGTGGCGGGGCTTCAGACGCTCTTCGTCTCCCTGTCGCGTTGGATTGTCGGCCTTCAGGCGTCGCTTTCGGCGGCGGGCTATCGGGCCCGCATCGTGGTCGGCTACACCCGCCTCGGAACGTACGTGATCGTCCGCTCGCGGCAGAAGTCCGAGATCCTCGCGTCCGAGGAAGCCGAACGGGAGGCGGTCGCGCGGTCCGGCTTGAGCGCGCTTCCCCTCTCCCCGAGGACGCTGAGCGCCCTGTCGCGGCTCTCGATCCGGACAGTCCGGGACTTCCTCAAGCTCCCGCGGGGCGAGACGCTCAGGCGTTTCGGCGGGGAGGCCCGCGCGATCGTGGATCTCGCGCAATCGAGCCGGAGCCTGCCCATCCAGCCGGTCGGAATCCCGGAGCGCGCGACGCTCGCCTGTTGCCTCGAAACCCCGGCCGCGGACCTCCATCGTCTCATGCCGCACGTCGAAGCGCTCCTCGATCGCGCCGTCGCGCGCGCGAGGGCGCGGGGGCGGATGATCGCCGAGCTCGGCATCTCTCTCCATGCCGAGCTCGGCGGATCGCTCGTCGAGGTCATCCGCCCCGCGGAGCCCGCGTCGAGATCCGCAACCCTGAGGCGGCTCGCCTATCTCAGGCTTTCAGGCCGCGAGTACCCCTCGGCCATCGAGCGAATCGAGCTCTCCGCCGTCGAGACGGCCGTCGCGCGGGAGCAGGGCGAGCTGTTCAGCGCGGCGTCGCGCGATCTCGACGCCGGAGCGCGCGCCTTCGCGCTCATCCGGGCCCGCTTCGGAAACGACGCGGTCGTGCGCGCCCGGATCGTGGATTCGCACCTGCCGGAGCTCGCCTTCAGGTGGGAGGCCGTCGAGCGACCGGCCGCTCCCGACCTTCCGCTCGGAAGCCCCTGCGGGAAGGGGGCCGTGCGCCGGATCCTCGAAGCCGCGAAGCCGGCGCGCGGCCGCCCCGGCGCCTCGGCAAAGGCGGCCGGCCCCTTCGCGGTATCGACGGGCTGGTGGAGCCTCGCGGAGGAAGCCCGCGAGTACTCCTTCGAGCGCTCCGCGAAGGGCGAGATTCTCTGGGTCTACCGCGATGAGGCAAGCGGCGCGCTCCGGATTCAGGGGGTCGTCGATTGAGCCGGGACCGGAAGGGAAGAGCGCCGGCCTATGCCCCGCTCTGGTGCAAGAGCAACTACTCGTTCCTGGAAGGAGCGAACCATCCCGAGGAGCTCGTCGAATCCGCGGCCGAGAACCGCCTGCCCGCGATAGCGATCACCGACCGCGACGGGGTCTACGGGATCGTGAGGGCGCACGAGCGGGCTCGATCGAAAAAGGTGCGGCTCATCGTCGGCTCGGAGGTCACGATCGACGGCGGAGCGTCGGTGATTCTCCTCGCGGAAACCCGCGCGGGCTACGCGAACCTCTGCGCCATCCTCTCGGGAGGCCATCTCCGAAACCCGAAGGGCCGCTCGTCGGTCTCCTGGGGGGAGGTGTGCGAGCGTTCGAGCGGCCTCGTCGCGCTCTGGCTCCGCGGCAGCCGGGACGTCGGGATCGCGGGGGCGGCCCTCGGCGCGCTCCGCGAGGCGTACCCGGACCGTCTCTATGCCGTGATCGCCCGCCACCGCCGGGTCGACGACGTGCGTATCGAGCGGGAGGCGCGCGCCTGCGCGGCCGCGCACCGGGTTCCCCTCGTCGCCGCGACCGAGGTTCTCTACCACCTCCCGGAGCGCCGGATGCTTCAGGACGTCCTCACCTGCATCCGGCACGGCGTGACGCTCATGGAGGCCGGAACGCGCCTCAGGCCGAACGCGGAGCATTTCCTGAAGGGCGCCGATGAGTTCCTCAGGCTGTATGGCGACGACCCGACGCTCTGTAGCCGGACGATCGAGATAGCGGAACGCTGCGCCTTCTCGCTCGCCGAGCTCGAGTACCGCTACCCGGAGGAGTCCGTGCCGCCGGGCCACACCACCGCGGCCTGGCTGCGGAAGCTGACCTTCGCGGGAGCGCTCAAGCGCTACCCCGAAGGCGTTCCCGAGAATGTCGCGACTCAGCTCGAAAAGGAATTGTCCCTGATCGAGGAGCTCCGCTATTGCGGCTACTTTCTCACCATGTGGGAGATCGTCCACTACTGCGAGGAGAGCGGCATTCTCTGCCAGGGAAGGGGGTCGGCCGCGAACTCCGCGGTCTGCTACTGCCTGGGGATCACCGCGGTCGATCCGACCCGCACGGAGCTCCTCTTCGAGCGCTTCCTCTCGCGCGAGCGCTCCGAGCCCCCGGACATCGACCTCGACATCGAGCATCGCAGGCGCGAGGAGGTCATCCAGCACATGTACCGGAAATACGGCAGGGACCGCGCGGCGATGGTCGCCAACGTGGTCCGCTACCGGCCCCGCTCGGCGGTCCGGGAGGTCGGCAAGGCCTTCGGCATCTCGGAGGTGACGCTCGACCGCTGCTCCAAGCTCCTTCCGCATTGGGAAGGCGACCTCGGCTCCGTCCTGAAAGAAGCTGGCCTCGATCTTGCCGCGCCGGCCACCCGGCACCTGCTGCGGCTGTCCCGGGAGATCACGGGGTTCCCCCGCCACCTCTCCATCCATCCCGGCGGATTCCTGCTCGGAAGCGAGCCGGTAACGCGCATCGTGCCCATCGAGAACGCCGCCATGCCCGACCGCACGGTCATACAATGGGACAAGTACGACATCGAGGCCTTGAATCTGTTCAAGGTGGACCTCCTCGGGCTCGGCGCCCTCACCCACCTCGACTACTGCTTCAGGCTGCTGAAAGCCCACTATAAAACCGACCTTTCCTTTGCCGCCATCACGCCCGACGACCCGGAGGTCTTCGCCATGATGCGCCGAGCGGACACGGTGGGAGTCTTTCAGATCGAGAGCCGGGCCCAGATGGCCATGCTCCCGCGCCTGAAGCCCAAGAATTACTACGACCTCGTCATCGAGATAAGCCTCGTGCGACCGGGCCCCATCACCGGAGGAATGGTCCATCCGTACCTCCGACGTCGATCGGAGGAGGAGAAGGTCGTCTACCCCCACGACAAACTCAAACCGGTCCTCGAGAGAACCCTCGGCATCCCCCTCTTCCAGGAGCAGGTGATGAAGCTCGCGGTGATCGCGGCGGACTACAGCCCCGGCGAAGCCGATCAGCTCAGGCGGGACATGGCGTCATGGAGGCAGTCCGGAAGGATCGAGCAGCATCGCGACAAGCTGATCTCGAGGATGGTGGCGAATGGCATCGGGCACGAGTTCGCCGAGCGGGTTTTCGCCCAGATCCGCGGGTTCGGGGAGTACGGCTTTCCGGAGAGCCACGCCGCGAGCTTCGCGCTCATCGCCTACGCCACCGCCCACCTGAAGCATCACTACCCGGACGTCTTCACCTGCGCGATCCTGAACGCCTGGCCGATGGGTTTCTACTTTCCGTCGACCATCATCGACGACGCAAAGCGGCATCGGGTGCGCGTCCTTCCGATCGACGTCCTGCGGAGCGACTGGGACTGCACGCTCGAGCCGCGGGAGGACTCCCGGGAGCACGCCGTCCGCATGGGCCTCCGCTACGTCAAAGGGCTCGGCAAGGAAGACTGGGAGAGGATTCGGGGGGTCCGCGAGGAGCGGCGTCCGGGCTCGGTCGCGGAGCTCATGGCGCGCGCCGGGCTCCCGAGCGACTCGCTTGAGCGGCTCGCCGAATCGGGCGCCCTCGAGTGCTTCGGCGTCCATCGCCGCTCGGCGCTCTGGTCGGTCCTCGGCGGGAAGGCGGGCCCCTCGAAGGGACCGGGGAACGCCCGGCGGGAGGAGAGCCTCGTCGAGCAGGAGGAGCGCTCCCCGGATCTGCCCGAGCTGACGCCGGCCGAGGCGATCGATTGGGATTACCTCTTCTCCGAGCACAGCACGCGCGGCCACATCGTCGAGCCGTACCGCGCAAGGTTTGCGAGCAAAGGCCTCCCCGACGCCGCGCGCGTCTCGACGATGCGGCACGGAGAAAGAGTCTCCTATGCCGGCTACGTGATCTGCCGTCAGATGCCGGGCACCGCCAAAGGGGTGCTCTTCATGACCCTCGAAGACGAGTCCGGCTTCGTCAACGTGGTCGTGTGGCAGAAGGTCTTCGCGAAGCACCGGACCACGATTCTCACCAACTGGCTGCTCGGCGTCGTCGGCCATCTCCAAGTGGCGGACGGGGTCGTCCACGTCGTCGCCGACTCCTTTTGGAAGCCGGAGGTCCTCTCAAGCCACGCCGACTATACCGGATCGAGCCACGATTTCTCTTGACGCCGCGCCGAGCCCGACGCGACAATCAGAGGAGCAGCCATGTGCCTCCTCATGTCGATCCACGGCCCGAGCGCGACCGCCGCCCTGGGACGGATTCTCTCCTCCCCCGACGCCCCGCCCTTCGAGCTGCCCACCTATCTCATCGCCTCCGCGTTCGACCACCCGGCGTGGCCGGTCGCGCTCGCTCCGGGCACGGGGGTGCTCGCGCGCTGGGGCCTCGTCCCGTCCTGGGTGAAGACCCGCTCGGAGGCTCTCGCGATCCGAAAAAAGACCGCGAACGCTCGAGCGGAGACGCTCTTCGAGCTCCCGGCGTTCCGCGAGGCGGCGAGGCGGGGGCGCTGCGCGATCGTGGTCGACGGCTTCTATGAATACCACCGCTCGGGCGCCGCCTCGATCCCGTTCTACTGCCACCTGACCGGACATCGGCCCTTCTTTCTCGCGGGTGTCAGCTCCGCGTGGAGCGATCCGGAGACCGGAGAGGCGATCGACTCCTTCGCGGTCGTGACCACGCGGGCGAACCCGCTCATGGCGCTCGTCCACAACGAGAAGAAGCGGATGCCTGTCATGCTCGGCGAGGAGGAGGCGAAAGAGTGGATCCTGGCGGAGCCCGCCTCGGAGAGGCTTCGAGACCTCACGGCCTCCCGCGCCGTCCCGGGATTGAGGGCGCATCCGGTGAGTCGGGACGTCGGGCGCCCCGCGCGCCGAGCCGACGCTCGGGGGATCCAGGAGCCCGTCGACTATCCCGAGCTAGCCGGCCTCCTCGCCGAGCTTCGAAGTCTCGAGGAACCCGATCCCGCCTGAGCCCCGCTCGATGGGTCGAGATCCGTGGCCGGCTTGACTTCCGACCGTGACCGCCCTATGTTCTCAACACCGCGCACTAGGGCGGCACACGCAACCGAAGGAGTAAAAAGTGAACGACGCTCAACGCTCCGACTCGTCGGACATCGGGAAGCTGATTCTTCGCCTGACGACCGGCGGCCTGCTTCTCTTTCACGGGATCTC